>CAZOTO010000149.1:0-6873 GCA_964582775.1 uncultured Myxococcales bacterium | reverse complement strand
GTCGCAGCTTCCCTGCACGGCCGAGGCCACGACCGCCGGCGGCTGCGGCAGATCACGCGCGCGCTCGAGGGAGGTAACGATCATCGCCTGCCCGCCGTCGGATTCCTGGCAGCAATCGAGCAGCCGCAGCGGCTTCACGATCCAGCGGCTCTTCTGGTGCTCCTCGAGCGTGATCGGCTTCTGGTAGAAGAACGCAGCCGGATTGCTCGCCGCGTGCGTGCGGGCCGCCACCGAGACACGACCGAAGTCCTCGCTCGTGGCGCCGTACTCGTGCATGTAGCGCTGCGCGAACATGGCCACCCACGACGCGGGCGTGAGCAGGCCGAACGGTGAGCTCCAGCCGAAGTCGACCTCCGTCGGGGTAGGCGCGGGCGGACGATCCTGTACTCCAGATCCGAAGCGGAACTCGGAGCGCTCGTTGAAGGCGCGGTACACGAGCACGTACTTCGCGGCTCCGCTCGCCACGGCCATCGCCGCGGCGTGGATCGTCCCGCACGCGGCACCACCGGAGTG
Organism: uncultured Myxococcales bacterium; assembly: GCA_964582775.1. GTDB lineage: Bacteria > Myxococcota_A > UBA9160 > SZUA-336 > SZUA-336 > CAZOTO01. The sequence continues at coordinate 6,360 of CAZOTO010000149.1, read as the reverse complement.
ATGGATGCGGCTGAAGTGCGTGAGCTCGGGAATGCCGAGGCTTCGCGCCACGTCGATCTCGTGGTTGTCGTCGACGGTGAAGGTGACGATCCCGTCGATCCGATCCGGGCGCAGCCCGGCATCGCGGATCGCGGCGTCGCACGCCTGCACGGCGAGCTTCAGGGTGCTGCGGCCCGAGCTCTTCGAGAAGTCGGTCGCACCGATGCCGACGATCGCCGTGCGGCCTGCAAACGTGGCGCTCATCGGTTCGCTCCTCCTGCCGGCAGATCGACCTCGACCGTGCCCGCCACGTGATCGCCCAAGCGGTTGTAGCCGCGCAGCGCGAGCTCGATCCGCCCGCCGCCGCTCTGCTGCGTCTTCTTCAGGACCGAGCCCGAGAGGGTCATCACGTCGCCTGGGTAGTTCGGCGCACCGAGGCGGATCTTCATGCTGCGAATCCGGGCCTCGGGTCCCGCCCAGTCGCTCGCGTAGCGCCCCACGAGTCCCCCCGTGGTGAGGATGTTCATGAAGATGTCGGGCGATCCCGCGGCGATCGCGCGATCGCGATCGTGGTGCACGTCCTGGAAATCGCGCGAGGCGATCGCACCCGCCACGACGAGCTTCGTCGTCACGTCGATCGGATGCGGCGCGAGCGCCTGCCCCACGCTCACCTCGTCGAACCGAAGGGTGGTCTCGCGGCGCTGCGGAGCGCGCGGCCGGAACATCGGCAGCGTGAGCCCCGGATCGGGCCTGCGGAACACGAGCTCGACCGGCATGCCGACGTGCACGGCGTTCACGTCGATGTCGACCACGTTGGAGAGGATGCGCGTCCCCTCTTCGAGCTCGATCAACCCCACCGCATACGGGTAGTCGAACGCGGGAACCTGCGGATAGCACGGCTCGACGAAGCTGTAGATCGTCCCCTTGCCACTCGCGACGGTGTAGCCGAGATCGTAGCTGCCACAGCCGGGACAGCGCACGACGGGAGGATGCGTCAGGTGGCCGCACCCGCTGCAGCGCTGGATGCGAAGCTCCTCCGCCTCGACGCCGTCCCAGAAGAAGCGGGTATCGCGGCTCACGCCCGGACGCGGTCGCACGGGACGCGGACCCTTCGGCGCCTCACCCTCGGCTGGTGCCTTGCGACCGGTCCCCGGTTTGAACTTGAGCACGCGGAAGCCCAAGCGGCCGACCACCTCGCCGTCCCCGTTGCGGTACTCCGTGACCGACGTGACGAAGTGGCCCACGCCGAGCGCGGTGTGCTTCTCTTCGGAGACGTCCGCGAGCTCGAGGACGCCGAAGAGCTGCTCTCCGAGCCGCAGGTACCGCGGGTACTCGTGCTCCGTGTTCGTGGCAACCACCGACGTGTAGCCCGCGGCGTCGAGCTCGGCGAGAACGACGGATTGAGGATCGGAAGGATCCGACGACCGCGGGATGTTTCCCAGCATGGTCCACGCCATCAGCATCGTGGGCGGAGCAACGACCTGCGCGTGCACGGACTTCGCCGCGCGATCCGGGTCGGTGTACACCGGATTGTGATCTTCCATCGCATCGCACCAGTGGCGGATCATCGGCTGGTTCACCGGGTCGCGCGCCACCTGGGGCTGGCCCCTCTCGCCGATGTGGGACCGCAGCCCCTGCACGAAGCCTGCCCCATGCTCGTCGCTCATCGCTCCTCCCCTCGCGGATCCATACGCCCGCTCCCGCCCGTCTCTGCTTCGGCGCGGCGCGCCGCCGGCACCCGCGCAGTTCCATATTGGTCGTTCGGTTTCTTGCCTGTCAAGCGAGACGCTCGACCTCCACTCGCGTCCCGCGATCCGTCGAGCCCGGCGTACACACCGCGGGCATCGGCTGCAGGTGGACGTAGCCACCGGCGAGCTGCACCGGGTTGATGGGATTGGGCAGCACGCCGTCGTAGGACTCGTGGTTCTCGAACTGGAACGGCTCCCATGCGTGGTAGACGATCACCTGCCCCGGGCGCAGCGCCGGCGAGACCTTCGCGACGAGGCGCGTCTGCGCAATGTCGTTGTACATGCGCACGCGGTCTCCATCGCGGATGCCGCGGCTCATCGCGTCGGGGACGTTGAGAAAGAGCGTGGGCTCACCGCGATTCAACTGCAGCATGTGCTTCTGATCGCGCCACGACGAATGGATCGACCAGCGGGTGTGGCCTCCGGTCAGCACGAGCGGATAGCGGCCGCCGAGCGGCGGGCTGTCCTTGTGCACGGGAAGCATCTCGCCGAGCTCGACGTAGAACGGGTGGTCGATCAGGAACTGGATGCGCCGCGTGAGGGTGGGCCAGGGCTGCTTCTTCTCGGTGTGCCACGTACACGCGGAGAAGGAGCGATCCGGCGCGATGTCCGTCGCGTTTCCGAGGTTCATGAAGCCGGTGCCCAGCTTCGTGATCGGCGCGAAGCCTCTCTCCGCGAGCTCCTTCCACCCCACGTCGACGTTCGAAGACAGCCGCAGGATCTCGTCCAGGAAGTCCTGCGGGTTCTCCTCGGTGAAGCGTCGCCCGAAGGTGTAACGCTCGTACACGTCGTCGAGGGGCTTCGTCGTTCCATCGATGCCGCGAAAGGTGCGAATGCCGCGCTCGATCGCTCGCTCCTGCAGGCGCTTCACGAACAGGCAATGGATCTCCCAATCGGACTTGGATTCCGCGCGCGGCTCCGCCGCCTTCGTCACCGCCTGCGAGAAGGGCGACAGCGGCGTCGCCCAGGTGATGTCGTCCTTCTCGTACCAAGCCGCGCACGGAAGGACGTAATCGCTATGCAACGCCGTGCTGCTCATCCGCCAGTCGATCGTCACCAGCAGATCGAGCTTGGGAAACAGGTTCTGGACCATCTTCTGGTAGCCGCGTACGCGACGCACCAGGTTGCCGCCGTCCTCGAACAGGATGCGCGGCGGAGTCTGGGGAAGGATCTGCCAGCCCTTTTCCTCTGCCTCGGCGAGGTAGTCCTTCACATCCCGCTTCATGTGGGGATCCCACTCGCGGGAGCGCCCGTAGAGCTCCTCGAGACCTCCGTACTTGTAGAGCCACAGGATCGTCGAGGGGAAGGTGCGCTTCCTGTACTCTTCGCGGCCCAGCTCGAACAGGATCATCTCGGTGGTGAGTCCGCGCAGCTTGCCCTGGACGAACTTCGGCGCCGCTTGGAGCTCGAGCAGGCGCAACGCGATCCGCGGCGCCATCGTGCTCGACACGGCACCGAGCGCATCGGTGCCGTCGATGGACAGGTAGGGGAACGCCATGAACCCCGCTCCGCGTCGGCCCATCTGTCCCGCCAGCACGAAGACGAGGATCTGCGCGCGCTCCATCTCGATGCCGTGATAGAACTTGGAGAAGTTCGACTGCGTGATGCAGGTGGCGGCACGCGCGCGCGCCAACCGCCGCGCGAGCCGGCGCACGACCTCGGGATGGACGCCGGTAGCCTCGCGAACCTTCTCGGGCGCGTAGTCGCGCAGGTGCGCGCGAAGCCGCGCGAATACCGGCGTGACGGTGACCGCCCCCTGCGGAGTCTCGACCGTGAACTCGCCCTCGAGCGCGGGATCCACCGCACCGAGAGCGAGCGAGCGCTTCGATGCTTCGGCGACACCCGCGCTCGCGCGATCGTACCAGTAGAACGTCTCCTCGCTTCCGCCCGGCTCGAGGTCGCTCTCGCGCAGGAACATCCCAGTGTCGGCACGCACGAGCAAGGGAAGATCCGTCTGCTCCTTCACGAACGCCGCCGCGTACAGGTCCTCCTCGATCATCACGTGCGCCATCGCGAGACCGAGCGCGGCATCCGAGCCGACCTTCACGCCGATCCACTCGTCGGCATGCACCGCAGAGGCGTTGTAATCGGGTGCGATCGTCACCACGTGCGCACCGTTGTAACGCGCTTCGTTGATGAAATGCGCCTGTGGGATCTGGGTGTACAGGGGATTCCCGCCCCAGATCAGCACGAGATCGGAGTAGAACACGTCGTCCGCGGAGCTGGTGAAGACGATCTTTCCGCAGGTGACCGCCGTACCCGGATGGTGGTCCCCGATCTCCGTGTTCACGTCGAGCACGGGCGTGTCGAGCAGCGAGGAGATGCGCGCAAGAGCGAGCCCCGCGCCTCCGGTCGTCTGCGCCGTGCCCTGATCCCATACGATGGCTTCGGGACCCGTCGTCGCGAGCACGTCGATCGTCTTGTCGACGATGTCGGAGAGCGCCTCGTCCCACGACACGCGCCGCCACTTGCCCTCGCCCCGCGCCCCTACACGCTTCAGTGGATAGCGCAGCCGGGCCGCATCGTACATGCGCTCGCTGTAGCAGGCGCCCTTCTGACAACCGCGCGGATTGTAGTCGGGCGTGTTCGGATCGATCTGCGGATAGGTTCCCGCCTGCTCTTCGCGCCAGACGATCCCATCCTTCACGTACACGTCCCAGTTGCAGCCCCGCTGGTACCAGCAGTTCACGAAGTGCGTGCCCTTCGCGATGCGATCCCAGCGCCACTGCGCGCGGTACAGATCCTGGTAGCCGCGGTACGAAGCACCCTGCATCGCGGCGCCCGCCGCGCGTGGCTCGGCTGCCGAAGCCGCGGGCAGCCAGCGCAGCCGCGCGAGCCCCAGCACGAGCACGCCGCCCGCTCCCCCGAGAAATCCCCGCCGCGTGATCCTTCGCGCCATGCTCCGCTCCCGGGCCGTCCGTTCGCGGTCGGAGCAGGCCACCCAAGAAACATAACGATTGCTCGATATTGATAAACCGAGCCGGTTGTCGCAAGCTGTGGCACGAGACGATCGGCGACGGACGGCCTCGCAGGGAGATCCCAGCCTACCATGAGCGAACCATCGAGCTGGCCCTTGGCGGGCCTGCGCGTCCTCGAGCTCGCGACCGAGATCGCGGGCCCCTACGCGACGAAGATCCTCGTCGATGCGGGCGCAGACGTGGTGAAGGTCGAATCGCCCGCGGGGGATCCCCTGCGAAGATGGACCGCAAGCGGTATCGCGCCCATCGCCGGCGCGGACTCCGCGCTGTTCCAACACTTGAACGCGTCGAAGCGAAGCGTCGTTGCGGACCTCGACACCGAGGAAGGCCGGAACCTGGTGCGGGATCTCGCGGCGACCGTCGACCTCGTCGTGGAGGATGGCCCTCCGGGCCGCCTCGCGGCACTGGGCCTCGACTTCGAGGCACTTCGCGCGCGGCGGCCTGCCCTGTCGATGGTGTCCATCACGCCGTGGGGATCCGACGGGCCGTGGGCGCATCGGCCCGCGAGCGAGTTCACCCTGCAGGCCGCCACCGGATCGACCGGAAATCGGGGTCCGCGCTCGCGCCCCCCCGTGGCGGCGGGCGGACGCATCGGGGAGTGGATCGCAGGGACCTACGCGGCGGTCGGCGCCTGGCTCGCGTTCCTCTCCGCACGCGACACCGGAAGCGGTCACCACGTCGACCTGTCCTCGTTCGAGGCGATGGTGCTCTCGCTCACCTACTACTTCGATCTGTCGAGCCAGTGGCGCGAGGGACTGCTGCCGCGCGGGATCGAGGTTCCCTCGATCGAGCCCGCGAAGGACGGCTGGATCGGGATCTGCACGATCACCTCGCAGCAGTGGAAGGACTTCTGCGCGATGATCGAGCGGCCGGATCTCGCCGCGGATCCGACGATCGTCGATGGGGTGCGGCGTTCGGCGCGTGCGGACGAGCTTCGCGCGATCTTCCGACGCTGGACGCGCGAGCGAAGCGTCGACGAGATCGCCGAGCTCGCCGAGCTGCTACGCATTCCGGTGGCACCGATCGGCGACGGACGGAACCTGCCCGCCATGAACCACTTCGCCGAGCGCGGGGTGTTCGTACCCGGCCCGGGCGGTTTCCTGCGCCCCCGCCCGCCCTATCAGCTCGAGAAGTCCACGTTGCGCCCGTTCGGACCCGCGCCGCGACTCGGCGCGCACACGGAGGAGGTACGCACCGAGCGGTCCACCACAGGTCGGGCCACCACGTGCCCGACCGTTCGCAGCCCCGAGGGCGGCCCTGCGCTCCCCCTCGCAGGGCTTCGCGTGATCGAGCTCTCCACCTTCTGGGCGGGGCCCGTGCTGGCCTCGACGCTCGCCGACATGGGCGCGGACGTGATCAAGATCGAGTCGATCCAGCGCCCCGATCTGATGCGCCTGGCGGGTGCGGTGCCCAACGACCGCATGTGGGAATGGTCCCCGGTGTTCGCAGGGGTCAATCCCGGCAAGCGCGACGTAACGCTTCGCCTCGACACCGAAGAGGGTCGCTCCCTACTCGATCGGTTGATCGATCGCGCCGACGTCGTGATCGACAACTTCTCCACCCGCGTGCTCGAGAACTTCGGGATCACCTGGGAGCGGATCCGTACCCGCAATCCGCGCTGCGTCTTCCTGCGCATGCCGGCGTTCGGCCTCACG
>CAZOTO010000148.1:0-6898 GCA_964582775.1 uncultured Myxococcales bacterium | reverse complement strand
CCGGCCGCCGCTTCGGCACGCGCGGCGTCGCCGCGAGCCAGGACGGACGCCCGATCCTTCGCGCGATGGTGTCCCTGCACCAGCCCGAACCTGGATTCGATCACCAGGATCCCATGCCCGAGGCGCCGCCGCCGGAGACCGTGCCGAGCACGGAGAGCCAGGTGAGGGACATCGAGTCGCGGCTGCCCGAGGCGTACCGCAAGCTCGACCTCGCCGAGCGGCCGATCGAGCTGCGGCCGGTGGCGCCGACGGATCCGTTCGCACCCGACAAGCGCGAGCCGCGCCAGCTCGTATGGCTGCGCGCCACGGGGCCGATGCCCGACGATCCACTCGTCCACCAGGCCGTGCTCGCGCACGCCTCCGACATGACCCTGCTCGGCACCTGTCTGCGGCCGCACGGCGTTTCGTGGCTCTCGCCCGAGCTCGAGTCGGCGAGCCTCGATCATGCGATCTGGTTCCATCGCCCCTTTCGCGCCGACGAGTGGCTGCTCTACGCCCAGGAGAGCCCGTCCGCCGCCGGCGCGCTCGGGCTCAACCGCGGCAGCCTGTTCACGCGCGAGGGCGTGCTCGTCGCGACGGTGACCCAGGAGGCGCTGGTGCGCATCCGCCCGGAGCCCTCGCCGCTCTGACCCGCAGCTTGCCGCTTGCGGGCCTGCGCCGGGCTGGCGACCCTGAGCCCGCCCGGCCGCATCGAACGCGCGGCCCGGACAGGAGTGACCCGTGATCATCGTGACCGGCGGCGCAGGCTTCATCGGCAGCAATCTCGTGCACGCGCTCAACCAGCGCGGCCGCACCGACGTGATCGTCGTCGACGATCTCGAGGACGGACGCAAGTTCCGCAACCTGGCCGACTGCGAGATCCTCGATCTCATCGGCCGCGATGAGCTCCTCGATCTCGCGCTGCACGGCGAGGACATCGGAGAGATCGATGCGCTGTTCCACCAGGGGGCGTGCTCCAACACCATGGAGTGGAACGGCCGGCTCGTCCTGGAAGCGAACTACGACTATTCGAAGGCGCTGTTCCTCTACTGCGCGGAGCGCGGGATCCCCTTCCTCTACGCGTCCTCGGCCGCGGTGTACGGGATGGGCCACGAGTTCCGCGAGAATCGCGCCTGCGAGCAGCCACGAAACCCGTACGCCTACTCGAAGGCACTGTTCGACCGCTGGGTGCGTCAGCGCGCGGGCGAGTACGAAAACCAGGTCGTGGGGCTGCGCTACTTCAACGTGTACGGCCCACGCGAGCAGCACAAGGACGAGATGGCGAGCGTCGCCTACAAGCAGTCCCTGCAGCTGCAGCGCGGCAACCGCGTGGAGCTCTTCGATTCGTCCGATGGCTACGCGCCGGGCGAGCAGAAGCGCGACTTCGTGTACGTGGACGACGTGGTCGCGGTGAATCTGTGGATGCTCGAACACCCCGAGGTGTCGGGCATCTTCAACGTGGGAACCGGTCGCGCACAGAGCTTCAACGACGTGGCCCGCGCGGTGATCCTCCACCACGGACGCGGTGAGATCGAATACGTGCCCTTCCCCGAAGAGCTACGCGGCGCCTACCAGAGCTTCACGCAGGCCGACATCTCGGCGCTACGCAAGGCGGGATACGGCGACCCCTTCCTCTGCGTCGAAGAAGGGGTCGCGCGCTACATGCAGTGGCTCGACGCGCAGCGCTAGCCGCGCCCCTTCTCAACCACCGGTGATCTGGATCCGGCGCGGCTGTGCGCGCTCGACCTTCGGCAGCTCGAGCTCGAGGACGCCGTTGCGCATGCGCGCACGGATGCGCGCCGAGTCGATCGAGCTCGACAGCGAGAACTTCTGCAGGTAGTTGCCGACGTTGTACTCGGTGTACACCGGCTCGAGGTTCTCGTACTCGCTCGCCGAAACCCGGCCCTCGATCGACAACACCTCGTTCTCGAGCCGAACGTCGACCGAGCCTTCGTCGACGCCGGGCATGTCGGCCCACAGCCACAGCCCCTCGTCCGTCTCGCAGATATCGACGTTGGGTCGATACGTGCGCCCGGGCCGCGTCGGCTCCTCGGCCGTCTTCGGCGTGAGCTCCCTCTTGGTGATCTCGACGTTCTCCATGATCGAATCCTCCTCGCTCGCTCGAATCGAAAACGGGCTCAGCTGTTCGCGATCTCGATCTTGCGCGGCTTCACTTCTTCTCGGACGGGGATGCGGATGGCCAGGATTCCGTTGCGGCACGTAGCCTCGGCGCGCGCCGCATCGTACTCGCGTGGCACGTGGATCGATCGCGAGAAGCGACCGCTCCAGCGCTCCCGCCGGTGCACGCTCGCCTTCTCGGGGAAGGCCGTGTCCCGCTTCCCGCTCACCACGATCCCGTTCGGGCGCGACTCCACCTCGAGGTCTTCGGGCCCGAAGCCGGGAACTTCGAGTCGCACGACCCATCCGTCCTGGTCGCGAAACACATTGGCCGGCGGGAACACGCCACGGCCCGAGGGACCGATCTCGTACCCCGACGGACGATCGAACACGCGATCGAGCTGCTGCTGCAGGCGCAACAGGGCATCGACCGGATCGTAGTGACCAAACAGTGTCATGGCTGTACTCCTCCGTTCCTTCTTGCTCCCACGGGGCTCGACCCCGTCGCGGCCGGCACCCTAAGGACGTACTTCGGAGCGTCAAGAATCGGAGAATGAGCTTCTCGCCACCTGTGGCCGGATTCACCTCATGCCTGCCCCGGCATGCACCGATTCCTCGGGCACATGGATCTGTTTAGCGCCGCTCGCAGCTTCTCCCACCCGTTCCGATTCGACCCCGCGAACCGACACGATCCCCTTCCGATCGCCGCCCGCGGCCTGATCGGCGATGGCTTCTCGTGCGCGCTCGTTCGGGTGGATGGTGCGATCGACTGGATGTGCCTGCCCCGCTTCGACAGCCCCAGCGTGTTCGCAGGCCTGCTCGATCCCGCTCGCGGAGGACACACGAGCGTGTCACCAGCGTCTGCGACGTTCGACAGCCTCCAGCAGTACGACCCCGACACGAACGTCCTCGAGACGCTCTTCCGCATTCCGGGTGAGGGAACGGCTCGCCTCACGGACTTCATGCCGTGGATGGACGACCCGCGCGCCGCCATCCACGAGGTGCATCGGCGCATCGAGTGTCGCGAAGGTTGCGTCGAGCTCGAGGTCGTGTTCGATCCCCGCTTCGGCTACGGCGCACACGCCACGCACATCGAGATGCACGAGCACGGCGTTCTCGCGCGCGGCGCCGGCGGCGAGCGGCTGTCTGCGGCCCTCGGACACCGCGCGCACTGGACACCGCGCGAGGCGGGAGGCGTACACACGCGCGTGTCTCTGCGCGCTGGCGAGCAGTGCTGGCTCGTCCTCTCGTGGGCCGCACAGCGCCCCGAAGCGATCGCTCGCTACCGATCGTTCGAACACCTGCGCGCGACGCGTCACGCGTGGCGGGAATGGTCGCGCAAGCTTCGTTACGACGGACCCTGGCGGCACCATGTGCTACGAGCAGCGCTGGCGCTGAAGCTGCTCATCTACGCGCGCACCGGGGGCATCGTGGCGGCTCCGACGACGTCGCTCCCCGAGTGGCTCGGAGGCGCGCGCAACTGGGACTATCGCTTCACGTGGACACGCGACGCGGCGCTCGCCATTCGCGCCGCCAACCTGATCGGCTACGACCGCGAGGCCCGCGAGTTCTTCCACTTCGTGAGCGAGACCCTCGATCGCTCGCACGAGCTGCAGGTGATGTATGCCGTGGACGGCGAGCCCGTCGCCGCGGAACGGGAGCTCGATCACCTCGGGGGCTATCGCGGCTCGCGACCCGTGCGCATCGGGAACGATGCGAGGAACCAGGTCCAGCTCGACACCGCGGGAGCGCTGCTCGACGCCGCGTATCTGCACGAGCACTTCGGGGGAACGCTCCGCCTGGCGACGTGGCGGCACCTTCGCAGCGTCGCCGAAGCGGTCGGAAAGCGCTGGACGCGACCGGACCACGGCATCTGGGAGCCGCGAAACGGCGTCCGTCACAACGTGCATTCGAAGCTCATGAGCTGGCTGGCGCTGCAGCGAGGCCAACCGCTCGCCCTGCTCTTCGGTGAGCCGGCGCTGCACGACGCGTGGGGACACGAGGCCGAGCGCATCGCGCAGGATCTCACCCGCAACGGCATGGATCGCGACCGCCGTCACTTCGTGAGCGCCTACGGGCACGAGGATCCCGACGCCACGCTGCTGCTGCTGCCGATCCACGGCTTCCTGCAGCCCTCCGACCCGCGTGCGCTCGCCACGATCCACTGGGTTCGCGAACAGCTCTCCGACGGCCCATACGTGTACCGCTACCTACACGAAGACGGCGTGGGCGGCCGCGAAGGCGCGTTCGTGCTGTGCGGCTTCTGGCTGGCCGAGGCGCTCGCCTTGGCGGGCCGCCTCGACGAGGCCCAGGACGTCTTCGTCGCCCATGCGGAGAGCTCGAACCACCTGGGGCTGCTCCCCGAGGAGATCGACCCCGCGACGCGCGAGCCGCTCGGCAACTTCCCGCAGGCGTTCAGCCACCTGGGCTTGATCAACGCCGCCTGCCGGATCGACCTGGGGCTGCGGCTTCGCAACGAGGGCTCGAGCAAGCGGCCCCGCCTGGTGAGCGAGGCCGCTTGGGGTCTGCCTCGGCTACCGGGCTAGACTGTTCGACGGCGCTGCCGCCGCAGCGCCGCCCATCGCAAGCTCCAGGGGCGCGCCCGCGTGATCCACTCCACCGCCATCCGCTACCTGCGCGACTTCGTCGCGATTCCATCCGTGAACCCGATGGGCCGCACGGACCTCGACCCGTCGATCCTCGGCGAGCGGCGCTACGCGGAGCACCTGCGCGAGCGGCTGCGCGGAATCGGGATCGATGCGGAGCTCGTGGGCCATGCGGATCGCCCTTCCGTCGTGGCCGAGGTGCGCGCGCCGGCCGGTGCGCAGGACACCCTGCTGCTCGCCTCGCACCTCGACACGGTTCCGGTCGACGGCATGACGATCGATCCCTTCGATCCCGCGATCCGCGACGGCCGGCTCCATGGACGCGGCTCGTGCGACACGAAGGCGGGGATGGCCGCCTTCGTGGCCGCGCTCGCGCGCGTGCTCGCGCGCGGCACCCTGCGCCGCCACGTGCTGCTCGTGGGCGAAGCCGACGAGGAGCTCGGCAGCACCGGCGTGAGAGACGTGCTCGCCCGGCTGCTGCCCGCGCCCGAGTCGAAGCACACCGCCCGCGGCCGGCTCTGGGCACTGGCCACCGAGCCCACCGGGCTGCGCTTGGCCACCCACCACAAGGGCGTGCTCCACGCAGAGCTGCGCGCCCGCGGCGTCGCCTGTCACGCCTCCGACCCCTCGCGCGGACGAAGCGCGATCGTGGCCGCGGCGCGCGCCGTGCTCGCGCTCGAGGATCTCGCCGGTCACCTCGCCGAACGACGCGATCCCGTGCTCGGCCCCGCCACGCTCAGCGTGGGAATCCTCTCCGGCGGCCACGCCCCGAACATCGTCCCGGATTCCGCGCGCATCCTCCTCGACCGGCGCATGCTCCCGGACGAGGACGAGCGCTCGGTCCGCGGCCAGATCGAGGAGACCCTGGGCAAGCACGGCGCCGAGGACGTCGCGATCGTTCGCTGCGCCCTGAAGAAGCCACCGCTCGCCACGGATCCCGACGACCCCGCCGTACGCCTCTGCCGCAACGCGCTCGCGTCCGCCCACCTCTGCGGCGACCCGGTGGCGGTCACCTTCGGCACGGACGCAGGGCTGCTCGCGCACGCGGGCATCCCCTCCGTCGTGCTGGGCCCCGGCTCCGTGGAGCAGGCGCACACTGCCGAGGAGTGGGTCGAGATCGAGCAGGTCGAAGCCGCGGCGCGCCTGTTCGAGCGCCTTCTCGAAGCGCAGGCCTGAGCGTTACTCGAAGGCCCTCGCCAGCTCGTCGAGCACGGCCTGCTCCTCGGCGGAGACCTTCTTGCCGAGCCCCAGGAAGCCACCCGCCGCCTCGGCCACGCGGCGCGCGCGACCGAGGACCTCGTCCCGGATCGCCGCCTTCCCCACGCCCTCGAGCGTGACCGACAGCGCGCGGATGTAGTCCGTCCAGGCTCCGAGCAGCGTCCTTTCGGGCTTCGACGCGAGCCAGTCCTGGAGCAGCTCGTACGCCACGTCGTCGCGCTGGATTCCCGACGCGCGCGCGCTCTCGAGGATGGCCTCGCGCTCGCGCCCGTCCACCTGCCCGTCCGCCCAAGCCACGGCCACCAGCGGAACCAGCGACAAGGCGGCGATGGTCTCGGGACGAATCCCCAGCTGCACCAGGCGATCCAGAACCTGCTCGTCGCGGATGCCCGACGCCTGCGCGAGGGCGTCCCGGCCCTCGGCCACCGCCTGCTCGGCCCGCATCTTCTCCAGCAGCTTGCGGTTCTGCCGAGCGAAGAACTCCTCTTCCAGCGCCCGCTCCCGCCGCTTCAGTCCCGACTCGTCCATCGCTACGCCTCTCCTCCTCGACACCCTTCCGCCGACCGGCTGCCGTACGACGGGGGTATAGGCAAATCCTCCGCGCCCGTCCCGCGTCCCCGGCGTCCCTCCGCCTCGATCCTCAGTCCCGGGGGCGGAAGGGACGCGCGAGATCCCCCGGCACGCGCGCACGCCCCGCAAAGATCGCAAGCACTGCGAGAGTGAGCACGTAGGGCGTCATGAGCAAGAGGTTGTAGGGGATCGTCACTCCCGTCGCCTGCAGGCGGAACTGCAGCGCACTCGCCGCGCCGAAGAGCAGCGCGCCCATGGCGATGCGCGCCGGGCGATAGCCGCCGAAGAGCACCAAGGCGAGGGCGATGAAGCCGCGACCGCTCGTCATTCCCTCCACGAACACGTCGGACAGCCACAGCACGAGCGACGCCCCCGCCAGCCCCGCGCACGCCCCGCCCGCGAGCGTC
>CAZOTO010000147.1:0-6929 GCA_964582775.1 uncultured Myxococcales bacterium | reverse complement strand
TGGGCGCTCCTGCGCGATTTCGACCGCGTGCTCGGGCTCGATCTCGAGTCCGCGGCGCAGGCAACCGCCGAGGCGCTCGACGAGCGCCTGCTCGCCCTGATCCGCGAGCGCGAGCAGGCGCGGCGCGAGCGCGACTTCGCGCGTGCGGATCGCCTCCGCGACGAGCTCCGCGCCGAGGGGGTGCTGATCGAGGACTCGGCGGAAGGGACGCGCTGGCGCCGTGTCTAGCTTCCGCGTCGTGAGCTCGTACCGTCCCACCGGCGACCAGCCTCGGGCCATCGAGCAGCTCGTCGAAGGGGTGAGGCGCGGCGATCGGCACCAGACGCTGCTCGGCATCACCGGCAGCGGAAAGACGGCGACCATGTCGTGGGTGATCGAGGCGCTCGACCGCCCCGCGCTCGTGATCGCCCCGAACAAGACGCTCGCCGCCCAGCTCTACGGCGAGCTCCGCGCGCTCTTCCCCGAGAACGCCGTCGAGTACTTCGTCTCGTACTACGACTACTACCAGCCCGAGGCATACCTTCCGGTCACGGACACCTTCATCGAGAAGGACTCCTCGGTGAACGACGAGATCGACAAGCTGCGTCACTCGGCGACGCGTTCGGTGCTGTCGCGGCACGACGTGATCGTGGTCGCGAGCGTGTCGTGCATCTACGGCCTGGGCTCGCCGGAGTCCTACGGACAGATGCACGCGTATCTGGAGCGGGGCACGCACCATCTGCGGGACGACCTGCTGCGCAAGCTCGTCGACATGCTCTACGACCGCAACGACTACGACTTCCATCGTGGCACGTTCCGCGTGCGTGGCGACACGGTCGAGATCTTCCCCGCGTACGAGGACGAGCGCGCGATCCGCGTGGAGTTCTTCGGCGACGAGATCGAGTCCATCAGCGAGATCGATCCGCTTCGCGGCCGCATCCTCGATCGCCCGAAGAAGGTGGTGATCTTTCCGAACAGCCACTACGTCTCGACGCGGGAGAAGATCCGCCACGCGATCGAAGGCATTCGCGGCGAGCTCGACGAGCGCATCCGCTACTTCCGCGACGCGGGGAAGCTGCTCGAGGCGCAGCGCATCGAGCAGCGAACGATGTACGACATCGAGATGCTCTCCGAGATGGGCTTCTGCACCGGCGTCGAGAACTACTCGCGCTGGCTCGATGGCCGCGCACCGGGCCAGCCGCCGTTCACGCTCTACGACTACCTGCCGAAGGACGCGATCACCTTCGTCGACGAGAGCCACGTCACCGTCCCGCAGATCGGGGGCATGTACCGAGGCGATCGCCAGCGCAAGGAGACGCTCGTCGAGTACGGCTTCCGTCTGCCGTCCGCGCTCGACAATCGGCCGCTTCGCTTCGAGGAGTGGGAGGAGCGCGCGGGCCAGACGGTCTTCGTATCGGCGACGCCCGCGGAGTACGAGCTGCGGACGAGCGACGGCGTGGTGGTGGAGCAGATCATCCGGCCCACCGGGCTCGTCGATCCCGAGATCGAGATCCGCCCCGCGCGCGGGCAGGTGGAGGATCTGCTCGAGGCGATCCGCGAGCGCATCGAGTGGGGCGACCGCGTGCTCGTCACGACGCTCACCAAGCGCATGGCCGAGGAGCTCACCCGCTACTACGAAGAGGTGGGGATCCGCGTGCGCTACCTGCACTCGGACATCCCCACGATCGAGCGCACGGAGATCCTGCGCGACCTGCGGCGCGGCGAGTTCGACGTGCTCGTCGGCATCAACCTGCTGCGCGAGGGGCTCAATCTTCCCGAGGTCTCGCTCGTCGCCATCCTCGACGCGGACAAGGAAGGCTTCCTGCGCTCCACGCGCTCGCTCATCCAGACGATCGGGCGCGCCGCGCGAAACGTGCGCGGAAAGGTGATCCTGTATGCCGACGAGGAGACGGCGTCGATTCGCGCGGCGGTGTCCGAGACGAGCCGGCGCCGCGAGCGGCAGGTTGCGTACAACGTGGAGCACGGCATCACGCCGAAGACGGTCGAGAGCGGGATCGCGAGCCTCACGGAATCGCTCTACGAGGCGGACTACGTGACCGTTCCGCTCGTCGCGGAGACGGCGCTCGACGCCGGCGAGCTCGCTTCGCGCGTGAAGAAGCTCCGCGCCGAGATGCGCACCGCGGCGGAGTCGCTCGACTTCGAGCGCGCGGCAGAGATTCGCGACGAGATCGTGCGGCTCGAGCGCGGAGCGGTGCTCGCGGGCTACGAGGGGCCCGCGCGCAGCACTGCGGCTTCGTCCACTGCGGGGGGCAAGCGCAGGGGCGCGAGCACGGACGGGAGCGGTCCGGGGCGAAGCGGTGGCCGCCCGGGGAGCGGACGGGCGCGGCGATGAGCGACCCACCGGTATCGGACGGAGACGCGGCGGGCGCGGTCGAGGCCGCGGAGCGGTTGAAGGAGCGCGTCGCCAGTCTGCCGACGGAGCCCGGCGTGTACCTGTTCCACGACGCACGCGGCGTGGTCCTCTACGTCGGAAAGGCGCAGAGCCTGCGCACGCGCGTGCGAAGCTACTTCCATCGCGGCGGCGATGGCCGACTGCGAATGGAGTATCTGGTGCCGCGCATCGATCGCGTCGAGGTGATCGTCACCACGAACGTGAAGGAGGCGCTGCTCCTCGAGAACGAGCTCATCAAGAAGCACAAGCCGCGCTTCAACGTGCTGCTGCGCGACGACAAGCGCTACCTCGCGCTGCGGCTCGATCCGCGCGAGACCTACCCGCGCTTTACCGAGACGCGTCGCTTCGAGCGCGACGGCGCGGTGTACTTCGGTCCGTACACGTCGGGCCGCGCGCTGCGCGAGACGCTCGAAGTCCTGCAGCGGGTGTTTCCGCTTCGCACGTGCACGGACGCCGTGTTCCAGGACTATCGCCGGCGCGGGCGCCCGTGCCTCGAGCACGCGGTGGGCCGCTGCGTCGCGCCGTGCTGCGGGCTCGTGACGAACGAGGCGTACGCGGAGCTGGTGCGCGGCGCGGTCTGGGTGATGCGGGGCCGCACGGGCGAGCTCGTGCGGACGCTCGATGCGCGAATGCGGCGCGCGGCCGACGAGGAGCGCTTCGAAGAGGCCGCCGCCCTGCGCGATCGTGTCCAGTCGATCCGGGAAACGGTCGAGCGACAAGCGACGGTGTCGGCGGGGCTCGCGGATCGCGACGTGTTCGCCCTGGCGCGCGATGGCCTCGCGCTCGAGGTGCAGGTGCTCTACGTGCGGCACGGCAAGCTCCTGGGCGGTCACGCGCACGGCTTCCACGGCGTGCACCTCGATGACGCCGAGGCGCTCGGGGCGTTCCTTACGCAGTTCTACACGAAGGGACGCGACCTGCCGCGCGAGGTGCTGCTGCCGGTGGCGATCGAGGAGTTCGCCGCGCTCGAGTCCGTGTGGAGCGAGCGCGCGGGACATCGCGTGCGGATCCGCGTGCCGCGGCGCGGCGAGGCGCGCACGCTCGTCGAGATGGCCGAGCGCAACGCGGCGATCGCGCTCGGCGAACGCACGCGGCGCGAGCGCTCCGCCGAGGAGCTGCTCCGCGCCGTGCAGGAGCGGCTGCGGCTTCCCGCGCCTCCATCGCGGATCGAATGCTACGACGTGTCGCATCATCGCGGCGCGCTCACGGTGGCCTCGCGCGTGGTGTTCGTCGACGGCGTCGCCTGTCCGCGCGACTACCGCCGCTACAAGCTGCGCGAATCGGATCCGGGCGACGACTACGGGGCGATGCGCGAGGTGCTGCGGCGCCGTCTGTCGAAGGTCGACGCCGATCCCGCGCCGGATCTGCTCCTGCTCGACGGCGGCAAGGGGCAGCTCAACGTCGCGCGCGCGGTCGCGGAGGATCTCGGCCTGCACGGCCTTGCGCTCGCCTCGCTCGCCAAGGAGCGCGACGAGGAGTCGCCGCGGGCGCGCGTGCTGCGCCACGGCGGCACGAAGCGCGAGAAGCTCTTCGTGGCCGGCGTGAAGGACCCCATCGCGCTCGCGCCCGACTCTGCGGTGCTGCTCTTGTTGCAGCGCGTGCGCGACGAGTCGCATCGCTTCGCGATCCGCTATCACCGCGAGCTTCGCAGCAAGCAGGGCCGGCGCTCCGTGCTCGACGAGCTCCCCGGGATCGGCCCCGCGAAGCGTCGCGCGCTGCTTCGCGCGTTCGGCAGCCTCGAGCGGATCCGCCGTGCGTCGCCCGAGCAGCTCGCGGCGGTGGAGCGGATCACGCAGGCGGACGCCGTGCGCATCCACCGCTTCTTCCGCGAGGACGAGGCGCGGCCGGTGGATTTCCCGCCGGACGAGGGGCGGGAGGCGATCAAGGGCCTAGAGGGCGAGGCCGATCCGGAGGGGCATCCATCGGACGATTGAGCCGTCCGGGAGTTCCGATGCGCGCCAGGTCCCGAATCGCCGCCGCCTTCCTCGTCGCAGGGTTCGTCGCACTTCCCATCGCGACGCCGGTCCGGGCGGAGCTCTACCGCTGGGTCGATGCCTCGGGTGAGCTCCACGTCACCGACGATCCCTCCGAAGTACCTCCCGAGCATCGCGACGCTGCCCGCTGGGAGGAGCCGGCCGCAGCCGATCCCGGCTCGCGCTGGAACACCCTGGAGACGCCGAGCTCGGTACACCGATCGGTGCCGGCCTCTGCCGCGCGACTCGACTCGCGTGGGCCGGGCAAGGGGCGGACGCACGTGATCCCCGTACGACCCGGCGCACGCGAGATCCGCCTGCAGGCCGTGCTCGACGAGCGGGTCACCGCGCCGTGCATCGCCGATACGGGAGCCACGCTCAACACCATGCCGCGTCGCATCATCGAGGAGCTCGGCATCGAGATCGACGCGAGCACGCCGCGGGTGTTCGTGACGGGGATCTCCGGCCGGCCGGTCCAGGCTCCGCTGGTGCGGCTTCGCTCGGTGCGTGTCGGGCAGGCGAGGGTCGAGAATCTCGAGGTCGCGGTGCTCGACTCCCTGCCGATGGGCCTGCTCGGCATGCCCTTCTTCAATCACTTCCGCACGAGCCTCGATCCGGCGCAGGGTACGCTCACCCTGCAGGAGATCGATTTCGGGGGGATCGAGGGGATCTACGGCGGCTACGACGAGTCCACCTGGCGGGCCAAGTTCCGCCAGGTGAAGGCGCAGATCGAGGGGATCCGCCGCACGCTCGACTCGCTCCCGGAGGAGATGGTGGGGACGCGGGCGGAGCTCGATGCCCAGCACGCGCAGTGGGTGCTGCGGCTCGAGGAGCTCGAGCTCGAGGCCTCGCGCGCGGGGGTTCCCGTCGGCTGGCGCGAGTAGGTAGGTGAGTAGCCGGCTCCCCTGATCCGGAAGCCTCCTTCTCCGGCATCGCCGCCTCGGTCGCGGTGCTGGCGTCTCCGCTCTCGTCCCCGCCCCCCCAAGTCTGCGCCCTGTCGGGAGAAACGGCGCCGCGCGGCCCCGATTCCCCAGCTCCGTTCGAAGCGGTCGGACTTGGCACCTGCCTTGCTCGGTCGCCGGGCATGACCCCGCTTGCTGCCAAAATCGTCGAGATCCTGGTCGAGAAGCTCGGGGTGGGTTCGGAGTTCGCCGTCCACCTCGTCCCCCTCTTCGAGCGCATCGCCGCCCAGGAGCCGACGGCCGAGGAATGGGATCGGCTTCTCGGCTGTGCCGCGGCGGCGTACCGGAGCTGCTGGGAGGGCGAGCTCGCCAAGCTCGACGAGGCGCACGGGCTCATGCGCCAGTTCCTCTCCGAGGTGCGCAAGGTGGACGAGTCGCTGCGCGTGCTCGACGTCTACCTCGAGCGGCTGCGCCAGCACACGGCGGGCGTTCCTCCCGCGCGCGTGCTGCACTGATCGCGCGCCCTGGTCGAGGGCGCCCTCGACGGGAGTGCGGCGTCGAGTAGAGTAGGGCGCGTCCTCGCCCCGAGGGTCCCGCGGCGGTCGCGCCTCTGTCACGAGCTCCGCTGCTTCGCATCGTCGTCCCCTTCGCGCTCGGCATCGTGCTCGAGGACGTCACCTCCGCCGGGCCTGCTTTGCCCGCGGCGCTCGTCGCGCTCGCCCTCGCGATGCTCGTCGCTGGGCGACGACACCGGCGAGGGATCGCCGCCGCAGAGACACTCCTCGGTGTCGGTCTCGGTGCGCTCGCGCTCGCGATCCGGCTCCATGCTCCCGTGCCCGACGCCGGCGAAGCTCCCGCCGTCGTCACCCTGCTCGATGCGCCGCGGCCGCTCGGATACGGCTGTCGCGCGACGGCATGGATCCACGGCGCGTCGGGTGGGCGCGCGGATCTGCGCCTTCTCGAACAGCAGTGTGCGCTCGTCCGGGGGGACCGCTTCGTCGCGCGGCTTCGCCTGCACGAGATCCCGGGCGCGGCGAATCCCGGCGGACGCGATCCCGCGCGCGAACGTGCGCGGTACGGGGTCCGCCGGCGAGCCGAGGTCGTGGACGGCGCCATCGCGCGGATCCATCCCGCCCCGTCGGGAGGGGTTGCGCGCATCGAATCGCTGCGGCGTCGCATCGCGCACGTCCTCGATCCGCCGGACGCGCCGACCCTCGGTGGAGCGCTGCAGCGCGCGCTCGTGCTCGGCGATCGCAGCGGGCTGTCCGAGGCGAGCCGGCGCGCGTTTGCGAGCTCCGGCACCGCGCACCTGCTCGCCGTATCCGGGCTCCACGTGGCGTGGGCGTTCGGGGTGATCCGCTTCGGTGTCGGTGTCGCCCTGTGGTGGGTGCCGAGTGTTCGCGTGCAGCGGCGGCGGCCCGGCGCTGCGCTCGTCTGCGGGATCGCGGGTGCCGTCGGCTACTCCGCTCTCGCTGGGCTGGGCGTGCCCGCCGTGCGCGCTGCCCTGATGGCCGCCGTCGGGTCCATGGCGATCGCTGCCGGTCGGCTCGTGGCGTCGTGGAATGCGCTCGGCCTCGCCGGGCTCGGCCTGCTGGCGGTCGAGCCCGCGGTGCTCTTCGATGCGGGATTCGCCCTTTCGTTCTCGGCCGTCGCGGGTCTGCT
>CAZOTO010000146.1:6763-6984 GCA_964582775.1 uncultured Myxococcales bacterium | reverse complement strand
TCCGGGGGTGGCCGCCCTGGAACGCCTTCGCGTGATTCCGCTGCGTACTCGACGAGCCGGCCGAGCCGATGGTCCCAGTCCCGATCCCAGTGCGCGAGCAGCTCGCGCGCCGGACTGGATCCGCGCTCCACGATCTCGCGCAGCGGCTCGAGGAAGCCCACCTCGGACGCAGCTCCGCTCTCTGCGGCGATCCGGGCGAGACCTGCCTCGGCGAGATCGAG
>CAZOTO010000146.1:0-6753 GCA_964582775.1 uncultured Myxococcales bacterium | reverse complement strand
GGTGACCGGGCGCAGAGCCCCCGGCGGGCGACGTCGGCGTGCAACCCGTCGACGTCCCGCCAGGTCCAGCGGCGAAGCCGGTCCGCCGCCGCCGTCAGGGCTCGCTCGTCGTAGAGCAGACCCTTCCACAGCGCGGGCAGTGCGCACACGAGCCCCGGCGGCACACCATCGGCGCCGCGCAGCTCGATGACCTTCTTCAGGCGGACCTCGGGGAACAGCGTCGTCAGATGGATCTGCCAGTCGAGGAGCGTCGCGCGATGGCCTTCGAGGCCGTCCTGCAGGTATCGACGAAACGTTCGCCCACCGGCGGGGATGTGGCGGCCGCCGCGCACCACGAAGAACATCGGAACGTCCATCGCCCACTGGGCGTAGGTGCGATAGGCGGTCTCCGGCCCCCATTCGGCATCGAACACGAAAGGAAGGAATCCGCAGCGATCCGGATCGGTGTAGCGCCAGATCCACATGCGGCGCGACTCGAAGCCATTCGCCACGCCCTCCGACAGGCCCGAGTTGGCATAGAGGGCCGCCACGACCGGCGAGGCGGCGAGCGCCATTCGCATCATGTGCGCGACATCCGCCTGCGAGGAGAAGTCGACGTTCACCTGCACGGTGGCCGTCGCATGCATCATGTGCATCCCGAGCTCGTCGCGCGAACCGAGATAGCTGCGCATGACCGTGTATCGGTCGCGGGGCACCTGCGGGATCTCCTCGATCTTCGCCAGCGGATGGATGCCCAGCCCGAGCCAGGCGATCCCGAACGGTTGGGATACGCGGTTGATCAGTGCGACGTGCTCGCGGAACTCGCGACAGGTCTCGTGCACGGTGCGCAGCGGTGCGCCCGAGAGCTCGAGCTGCCCCCCGGGCTCGAGGGTGATCGTCGCACCACCGCAATCGACGCCGATGATCCGCCCGCCTTCCAGCAGCGGCGAGAATCCCGGCTCGTGCGCGAGCAGGTGCAGCAAGGCCTCGATGCCGCGCTCGCCCTCGTACGGGACTGGGCGAAGGGAGTCGCGGTAGACCCCGAGCTTCTCGTGCTCGGTCCCCAGGCGGAAGCGATCGCGCGTCTTCTCGCCGGAGCGAAAGTACTCGACGAGCTGCTCGACGTCCTCGACGGGTCGCTCGAGCTCGGGATCGTCCCGGGTGAGGGTCACGCGCCGGCCGCCTCGCGGAGCAGCTCCTCGATGCGATCCAAGAGATCGGCCTCGATCTGCGGCGCACCGATCTCGTGGTCGGCGCAGGGACCTTCGGTCTTGCCCCGGCGAAACGGACCGACGATCCGGATCTTCGGCGAGGCACCCGCCACCGCGATGCACAGAAGCTCGTGTCTTCCCCGCCGGATGCGATAGCTCCAGCCGTCGACGTGCTTCTCGTCGGGAAGGACCTCGGAGACCTCGATGTGTGTCAGGTGGCTCGCGCCAAGCTGCTCCGCCCGGGCGACGAACGCTCGCACGGCGCGGTCGGCCCTCTCTCGAAGCCGTTCGATCGGAGCCCGAGCGGCTTCGAGACGCGCCGGGACATCGGGATCCCGTGCAGCCAGCTCGTCCGCAAGCTCGGAAAAACGCTCATCGGTCATTGCGGCATTCTAGCCGGTCCACGACGCGCAGGCGCGGCACACGGGCGGGCCGCAGGTCCGCTACATCGCGGCTTCGAGCTCGACCGGCCGGGTCTCGCGCAGCTCGGCGAGGCGCAGATCCTTGATCTCGTCGAAGCGATCCCGGTTCTCGACGGGGATCGGGGCGCCCTGCGGGAACCTGGCCTCGAGCGGATCGATGAACCGGCCAGCGATCTTCAGGCGGAAGTCGAGATGGGGGCCCGTCGACAACCCCGTCGACCCCACGTAGCCGATCACCTGCTTCTGCCGCACGCGAGCTCCCGGCTCGAGTCCGTCCGCGAAGCGCGAGAGATGACCGTAATAGGAGACGTATCCGTTGTTGTGCTTCACCTGGATCAGCTTGCCGAACCCGCCATTCCAGCCTGCGAAGACCACGACCCCATCGGCGACCGACCACACCGGAGTGCCCACGGGCGCGGCATAGTCGATGCCCTCATGCGGACGGCGCACCTTCAGCACCGGATGCAAGCGCGCCTTCGAATAGCGCGAGCTGATCCGCGAATACTTCACGGGCGCCCGGAGGAACGCACGGCGGACGGATTCTCCTTCGGGAGTGTAGTAGTCACCGTAACCGTGCTCGTCCTCGAAGTGGACGGCCACGAGGTCCCGGTCGCCGCTGCGGTACTCGGCCGCCAGGATCTTCCCGTACTCGACGAAGCCATCGCGATCGTAGTACTTCTCGACGAGGAGGCGGAACTCGTCGCCGGGTCGCGTCTGCCTCGCGAAATCGAACTCCCACGCGAAGATGTCGGTGAAGCCGTGCACGAGGGCGGGGCGCTCACCGAGCGATCGCAGCGATTCGAAGAGCGAGCCCCTGACGGCTCCGCCCAGCTGGACCACCCGCCGCTCGAGGGGAACCCGCCGCTCGCTCGCTACGAGCTGCCCCTCGGCAAGCTCCAGCCGGTAGACGTCGCGGCGCCCGCGCTGGTACTCGAAGGAGAGAACCGAGCCCCCCTCGTCGCGGATCAGGGCGAAGAAATCCCCCACGCGGGCCCTGCGGAAGTCGAAGACCGGGCGCATGGCCCGATCGATCTCGTGGATCGCGGCGCGGTCGACTCCCAGCTTGGACAGCTCGCCCGCCACGGTCGATCCTCTCGTCACCTGGCCCGTCACCACGTCGAGAGTGGATTGGCGCTGCGACGCCGTCGCGCCGCCCGGGACCGCGTCCGCGACGAGAGCTGGATCCTGCGCGCCGGCTGCAACGGGCTTCGCCTCGACCTCCCCCTCGTTGTCCGACGCTGCGTGGAGGGAGGCAACCGCCTCGGGGGATCCCCCGGCGTCGCTCTCGATGGCGAGGGCTCCATCCATCACGGCCGCGGCGGGTGTCTCGGCCCCCCCCTGGGGCACCGCCGTGGCTGCGAGAAGAGCGGAGCCGCAGAACACGCCCAGCGCGACCCGCAACCTCGCCCGCTTTCGAATCGAGCGTCGGGAAAACGCCGCCGCCCAAGCGGGAACGTCCTCGACCCCGGATGATCTCGTCGCTCTCATTCGATTCGCCTCGGCTCTCGCAAGCGACGCACGGGATCGTGGCCTTGTCCCATCCGCTTGCCGGTGAACGTTATCGCGGCCCTGGCGGGCTCATTCTGTGATCCGCATCACAAAACAAGGGGTCGACGTCCCCTGCCGGCGGGGGCGACGCATCTGGGCGCCGGTGTCCGCGGAATCCGGGCAGCCGGCTACTCGGCGGGGGTCTCCAGCAATCCCAGGATCCCGCACACGGGAATGCGAACCCATGCGGGGCGGCTCTCGAGCTCGTAGCCGAGCTCGTAGATCGCCTTCTCGAGCACGAGCGAGCGCAGCAGCTGCTGCATCTCGTCGAGCGATTCGGGCAACAGACCCGAGCCTTCGCACTCGCGCAGATACGCCCGCAGGAACGCGGAGCTCACCCACTGGCGCCACAGGCACGCCCATGGCTCGAGCCGGGAGACATCCTCCGGGCGAACCATCGCGGATTCGAGGCCGGCACAGAGAAGGGCGTGATGGGCCGCGTAATCGATCGAACGCAGCATCCCCGCCACGTCGCGCAGGGGCGGGTGCTTGATCCGCCGCTCTCCGAGGGAGCGACGCGGCTCGCCCTCGAAGTCGATGAACACGAAATCGTTGCCCGTGTACAGGACCTGGCCCAGGTGCAGATCCCCGTGGCAGCGGATGCGCTTCCCGGTAAGCGGCCGGGCGTCCAAGATCGCCCGGGTCTCCTCGAGCAGCCGGGGCTCGAGCTCGAGGAGGCGCTGCGCCTCGTCCCGGCCGGAGCCCACGATGTCACCGATCCGCTCGCGCAGGAGCTGGAGGACCCGAACCGCGAGCGTCCGCATCGACTGGTAGAGGGAGCGCTCGTAGAGGGGGCCGAAAGCCTCGGGAGCGAACGCGGGGTCGTCCGTACCGGACGCCAGTGCGCGATGCAGGCCCGCCACCCGACGGCCGAGCAAACGCGCCCACTCGAGGTCGCTTCCGAGCAGATCCAGCACCAGCGGTGGCGGCTCCTCCCGGATCAGCTCGAGGAGATCGCCGCACACGACCGGGACCTCCTCCGGCAAGGCGAGCACGCGGTCGAAGTAGCGATCCACCGCGTCGATCGCATAGCTCCAGGCATCGCCTTCGTTCGGGATCCGCGCGTGGAGCGTCGCGAGCGTGATGGGCTCTCGGCGCCCGACCCGGTATTCGAGAGCACCGGCCACCGGAGCCGCGTGCGGGAAGCGGGCCCTCTCGACGAGGAAGCGGCCGATCTCGAGCTCGGGGTTCACGCCGTCGCACGGGCGGCGGAACAGCTTCAAGATGAACAGATCCCCATACCGCACGGAGCTGTTGCTCTGCTCGGCGCGCACCAAGGAGGGAGCGAGTCCATCGTGCGCCCCGGCCCGCAGACCGCGGTACTCCCGCGTCGGCGCTCCGAAGACGCTGCCCTCCGCCCCCCGCAACCTCCGGCGCCGGCCGATGATATCGAGCAGGGCCATGCAGAAGTCCGCATCCTCCAGCCCGTCGAACAGGATCCCGGACTGCGTGCCATTGCGGCTCGTGATCTCGATCTCGGCGAAGACCGCATGGGGGCGCTCGCAGCGAAGCTCCTCCGCGCGAGAGCCCTCCGCGAATGCGAGCGGCAAGGAGTAGGTCTCCGCTCCCCCTTCGCGGTACTCCACGCGGATGAGCGCGAAGCAGCCCTCCGCTGCGCCCTCTCCGATCGGCACCGTGTCCGCGATCGACGTCGAGCGAACCCCGCGGGCCTTGCCCGCGAACCAGCGTCGCGTCTCGAGCAGCGCCGGGAGAGCCGCCTCGAGCACGCCGCGCGCCGGGCGCTCGAGCGCGTTCTTCCAGGTGCCGGCCACCCGCAGCAACGGGGGCGTGGCTTCGACCCGCGTCGAGGTGAGATCCCCGTGGGGTAGCCCGGGTGCGATCTCGAACCAGTAGAACGAATGGGGCCCCAGCATGAGCAGGTACGGCGCGGCGCCGATCGCCGGGAAGGGCCGGCGGCTGAAGAGCTCGACCGGAACATGCCCGGCCAAGGATGCGAGATCGAGCTCGACGTACTCCGCGAAGCGCGACAGGTTGGCCACGATCAGGATCTGCTCCTCGTCGAAACGACGCACGAACGCGAGCACCTTGCGGTTGCTCGGCGCGAGCATCTCCATCGAGCCACGGCTGAAGGCCCGGTGCTGCTTCCGAAGCGCGATGAGCCGCTTCATCCACATGAGCAGCGAATGGGGGCTGCTCTGCTGCGCTTCGACGTTCACGCTCTCGTAGTGGTACTGGGGATCGATGACCACCGGGAGCTGGAGACGCTGCGGGTTCGCCCGCGAGAACCCCGCATTGCGATCGCTGCTCCACTGCATCGGAGTGCGCACCCCGTTGCGATCGCCCAGAAAGATGTTGTCGCCCATGCCGATCTCGTCGCCGTAGTAGATCACGGGCGTCCCGGGCAGCGAGAACAGCAGCGCATTCATCAGCTCGACCCGCCGGCGATCGTTGCCCAAGAGCGGCGCGAGGCGATGTCGGATTCCGAAGTTGATCCGCGCCCGCGCATCGTGCGCATAGACGCGGTACATGTAGTCGCGCTCCTCGTCGGTCACCATCTCGAGCGTGAGCTCGTCGTGGTTGCGCAGGAAGAGCGCCCACTGGCACGACTCCGGAATGGGCGGCGTCTGCTGGAAGACGTCGACGATCGGGAAGCGGTTCTCCATGTGGAGCGCCATGAACAGCCGCGGCATCACCGGGAAATGGAAGGCCATGTGGCACTCGTCGCCCTTGCCGAAATAGGCGACGGCATCCTCGGGCCACTGGTTCGCCTCGGCGAGGAGCATCCGGTACGGGTAGCGCTCGTCGACGTGGCGACGGAGCGCCTGCAGCAAGACGTGGGTCTCCTCCAGGTTCTCGCAGCTGGTTCCTTCGCGTTCGAACAGGTAGGGGACCGCATCCAGGCGCAGGCCATCCACGCCCCGCGACAGCCAGAAGTCGACGAAGCGGAAGACGGCGCGGCAGACCTCGGGATTGTCGTAGTTGAGATCCGGCTGGTGCGCGTAGAAGCGGTGCCAGTAGTACGCCTTGGCAACGGGATCCCACGTCCAGTTGGACGGCTCGAAGTCCTTGAAGATCACCCGCGCCTCGCGATAGCGTTCGGGTGTGTCGCTCCACACGTAGAAGTCGCGCCAGCGGCTTCCGGGCGGAGCGCGGCGGGAGCGCTGGAACCACGGGTGTTGATCGGAGGTGTGGTTCAGGACGAGCTCGGTGATCACGCGCAGGCCGCGCGCATGGGCTTCACGCAGGAAGAGCTCGAAGTCCTCGAGGGTGCCACTATCGGAGTGTACGCTCTCGTAATCGGCGATGTCGTAGCCGTCGTCGCGCAGCGGCGACGGATAGAACGGAAGCAGCCAGATCGCCGTGACCCCGAGGTCCTGCAGATAGTCGAGGCGCTGCACCAGTCCGCGGAAGTCGCCGATGCCATCTCCGTCGCTGTCCTGGAACGAGCCCACCCGAAGCTCGTAGACGATCGCATCCTTGTACCAGAGCGGATCGCTCTCGAGCGGTGTCCCCGCCGCGGACGCACGCGCGACCGGATTGCGTCGATTGCGAGATCGTGGACGCGCAGCCATGGAGAAGTCTCGAGCCTCCACGCGGATCTATGGGAACGCGTTGAATCGACTCTAGCGGCG
>CAZOTO010000145.1:0-7078 GCA_964582775.1 uncultured Myxococcales bacterium | reverse complement strand
GTCGGCCACGATGCGCCCCACCATGAACGAGAGGACGAGCACGAGCGTGGCGGCTTCGATCATCGTCGGCCCCCGAAGAGCGCGACGAGTCCGGGCTCGAAGTCACGCCGAATCCCCTCGACGACCGCATCGACGCTCGAGGCATCGAGCACGTGCAGTACGAGCTCGGAGCGCTCGGAGTCGATGTCGATCGTGGTCGTCCCGGGAGTGAGCGTCACCATGCAGCCGAGCAGCGCAGCGCCCTGCGCGCTCATCGGCGCGTAGCGCACCCGCACGAAGGCCGTCTCCGGTACACCGGCACCGCCGCGCCGGCTGCGCGCGATCACCCGCACCGTCTGCAGGCCGGCAACGACCACGGCGCGCAGGAAGCGCAGCGCGAGCGCGACCGCGGCGAAGGCCCTCGACATCTCAGCGCACCCCCAGCGTTCGGGCGGCTGCGCGAGCGTACGCCACCAAGGGTTGGGGATGGAAGCTGATCGCAAGGGTCACGGCCGCAAGCCCGATCGTCGCCCCCCACGCAGGTCCAAGCCGCGGGGACGGCGCGAAGCTCGCCTCGTCTGCCTGCAAGGAGCCGCGCGGATGCGCCTTCCAGAAGGCCTCCTTCCAGATCTTCATCATCGAGTACAACGTGAGTGCGCTCACGACGAGTGCGACTGCCGTCCAAGCGATGCGCCCCGCCGCGATCGCCTCCCGAAGGATCCACAGCTTCGCCCAGAAGCCCGACAGCGGAGGCAGTCCCACCAGCGACGACGCCGGGACCAGGAACAGCAACGCGAGCCCGGGACGCTCGCGGTAGAGCCCTCCGATCCGCCGCAGGTCGTAGCTTCCGGTGAGCCGACAGACGATGGCAGCCACCAGGAACAGGTTCGCCTTCACGACGATGTGATGGACGACGTAGAAGAGTGTCGCTGCCTTCGCGCCGGTGCCGTCGAGGGCGATGCCGAGCAGGATGTAGCCGATCTGGCTCACGATGTGGAAGGCCAGGATGCGCCGGATGTCCCAGTGGTACGCAGCGCCGAGCACGCCGAAGAGCATTGTCGCCGCCGCGATCCAGCCCAGCGCCTCGAGCAGGATTGCGGGTGCGGGCGCGAACACGTCCCCCATCGCGCGCAGCACCGCATACGCGCCGACCTTCGTAAGCAGTCCCGCGAAGAGCGCGAGCACCGGCGCCGGAAGGGTGGGATACGAGGCCGGAAGCCAGGCGAAGAGCGGGAACGCCCCCGCCTTCACGAGGAACGCCACGACGAGCGCCACCCGTACGGCCGTGCTGAGCGGCTCGGCCGCGGATGCGCGTGCGAGCGCGGCATAGCCCAGATGCCCCGTGGTTCCGTACACGAAGCCGATCGCCGCCAAGAGGAGCAACGTTCCGAACAGATTCAGCACCAGGTACTTGAAGGCGGCATCGAGCGAAGCAACGCGACCATCGATCGCGAGAAGCCCCAGCGCAGCGATCAGCATCACCTCGAACCACACGTACAGGTTGAACAGATCCGCCGTGGCGAAGGCGCCTCCCACCCCCGCGAGCAAGCCATGCAGGAGCGGCAACAAGAAGGGATGACGCGCTCCCGTGTCGGCCTCGCTCTCCAGGAAGAGCAGCGACGCGGCTCCCATCATGGCCGTCACGAAGAGCAGTGCGGCCCCCAGACGATCGACGTGAAATTCGATTCCATACGGTGCGGGCCAACCGCCGAAGACGAGCCCCGCGGGCCGGCCCTCGGCCGCCTGCGCCACCAACGCTCCCGCGCACAAGAGGAGCGCGGCAGCTCCGAGGAAGCTCAGCCACCGCTGGACGTCGGGACGGTGGCACGCAAGCGTCGTGAGCACCGCCGTCGCGAGCGGGATCAGCACGGGAGTCGCCGCGAGAATGCTCACTCGCGGACTCCGTGGCGCTCGCCCGCCGCGCGAGGATCCCCGACAGCGGATGCGAGCACGGGATCGAGCTCGAGCTCCTCGAGGGGGGGCTCGAGCGGATGCGTGTGCGGGGGCTCCGCATAGCGGAAGGTGAGGACATCGTCGCTCTGGGCGCGCTGGGTCAGGAGCAAGACCAACGCGAGCGCGAAGCACACGAGCGCAAAGCCGATCACGATCGCCGTGAGCACGAGCGCCTGCGGAAGCGGATTCGCCGCCTCGCCGAGCACGAGCGCACTGGAGGGCACGACGGGCGGCTGGCCCGACGTGAGCCGTCCCGACGCGAAGAGCAGCAGATTCACCCCGCTTCCCAGCACCGCCAAGCCGAGCACGCAGCGCAGCACGTCGCGCGACAGCATCAGGTAGATGCCGGCGGTCACCGTCGCCCACACGGCGAGTGCGATCGCTCCGATCATCTCGGGCGCTCCGCCGCCGCGCGCTCCGGATCGACCGCGACATCCGCCCCCAACAGCCCCAGTGCGTAGCCCGCGAGCGCTCCCCACACGCACAGGTACACGCCGAGATCGAAGAGCAGCACCGTGGAGATCTTCACCGCACCGGGGCCGAGCGGGAGCGCACCCCACAGGTGCTCGAGGTAGGGATTCCCGAGCCACCAGGACGGGACTCCGGAGAGCCCTGCCAGGGCCACGCCCACCGCCGCCAGCCGCACCGCCGAGCCCAACGGCAGGCGCCGCGCAGCGGCGCGGCTTCCGTGCGCGATCGCCCACAGCACCGAGGCCGTCACTGCCACGAGGCCCCCGATGAAACCACCGCCCGGCTCGTTGTGGCCGCGGAGCAGGAACCAGACCGAAGCCCCGAGGATCACCCAGTAGAGGGGACCGACGACGGCATCGAGGATCACGAGGCGCTGCCTCATCGCGCGGATCCTCCAGCGTCACCGCGCTGCATGCGGATCGCGCGCAGCACCGATGAGGCGGCGAGCAGCGAGAGCAGGACCACCGTGATCTCGCCCAACGTGTCGAGCGCACGAAAGTCGACCAGGATCACGTTCACGACATTGCGGCCGTGGGCCGCGGGAACGCTCTGCTCCGCGAAGTAGCGCGACAACGCGGGGTCGAGCGGAGTCGACGACACCGCGAGGAGGAGCCACGTGAGCAGCGTCGCGAAGCCCGCTGCGAGCGCGAGTGCGGCCGGACGAAGCACCGGTTCCGGCACGCTCCGTGCGCGGCCGAGACGGCGCAGCCCGAGCAGCACCGACCCGACGACGATGACGAACACCGTCTCGGCGGTGAACTGCGTGAGCGCGACATCCGGTGCTCCCACGAAGAGGAAGAGCACGGCGCTGCCATACCCAACGAGACCCGTCGCGATCAGCAAGACGAAGCGATCCCGCAACACGCTCGCGAGTGCAGAGCCGGAGACGATCAGAGCGCACGCACCGATCGCTCCCGCAGAGGGAGGGCTCTCCCCCAAGGAGACGCGCAAATTCGCATCCCCGTAGAGGACCGCCGCCCCGATGCAGAGCAGCGCACTGCCGACCACGAGCATGCCATAACCGGGAAGGCTCCCGTGCTGCAGCAGGCGGGTACTCGTCGCCGCGAGCCACGGAATCCCCTCGAGCGCGCGTTCGTAGTGCGCGGACATACCCACGCGGTCGATGCGTCGTGCCAGGCGATCGATCCGCGCATGCAGCGCATCCCAGAACAGGAAGACCAACGCACCGACGCCGAGCGTTCCCGCGAGTGATCCCAGCGTGGGTCCGAGATCGAGCGCGAGATCGCCCCCCGCTGCCTGGGAATGGCCCGTCGTCATCGCGACCGATGCATCGACGATGAGATCCTGGATCAGGAAGGGAAACGACCCGAGCACGATGCCCGACACCGCGAGAGCGAGCGGCGGCATCACGAGCGCGGGGCCGCCCTCGTGCGCGTCCGGGGTCTCGTTCGTTCCCGGATGCCGCCAGAACACGCGCACCGCAGCGACGCCCGCCACCGCCACGGCCACCGCCGCGAACATGGTGTTCGCGAGCTTCGCGAACAGGAACACGTCACCGCTGCTCTTGGCCTCGCGAATCGCATCCTTCACCAGATACCCGAACGACAGGGGGATGCCCGCCATCGACATGCCCGCGAGGAGCGCCGCCGCAGCGGTCCACGGCATGGCGTGTCGAAGATTGCCGAGCCGATCGATGACACGCGTTCCGGTCGCATGGTCGATGTTTCCCGCGACGAAGAAGAGCGGCGCCTTGTACAGCGCGTGCGCCAACAAGAGCGCACCCACGGCGACGGAAGCCCCCTCGCCCCGCAATCCCACCAACGTGACCAGCGTCCCGAGCGTCGCCACCGTCGACCAGGCCAGGATGCGCTTGAGATCGCGCTCGCGCAGGGCGAGGACCATGCCCCAGGCGGCCGTGATCGAGCCCGCGCCCTTCAGCGCCCACTCCCACAGCGGCCACTCCCCGAAGCCGGGATCGAGCCTCGCGAGCAGGTACACGCCGAGCTTCACCATCGTCGCAGAGTGCAGATACGCGGAGACCGGCGTCGGCGCCGTCATCGCATTCGGCAGCCAGAAGTGGAATGGGAACTGCGCGCTCTTCGTGAAGGATCCAGCGAGGATCAGCACCAGCGCGGTGTTCAAGGACGGGGACGGAGTGGCATCGGGCAGACGCCGCACGATCTCGTCGATGGATCCCGTACCCATCGCCTGCCACAGCACGAGGAGCCCCGCCAGGAGGGCGAGCCCGCCCGAGCCGGTGACGAGGAGCGCCTGCTGCGCGGACGTGCGGCTGCGTGCGTTCTCGTGATCGAAGCCGACGAGCAGGAACGAGAGAAAGCTCGTGAGCTCCCAGAACACGAACAGCAGGATCAGGTGATCCGCCGTGACGCAGCCGATCATCGCACCCATGAACGCGAGGAGCAGCACGAAGAGTCGCCGCTGCTGGGGATGACCCGCCAGGTATCCGCCCGCGTAGACGAACACCGCCGAACCCACGCCGGTGATCATCAGCAGCAGCAGCGCCGCGAGCCCATCGATGCGAAACGCCAGGTCGACACCGAGCGCAGGCACCCAGTCGATGCTCCACACCCACGGAAGCTCCGTGCCGAGAAGCACCCACGCCACCGCGCAGAGCGCCCCGAGCGGCACGACGCAAAACGCCGCACGCTCCGACACACGCATGGGTCGAGCGCCGACGGGGGATTGCGCTGCTGCAGCCATCGACTCGCGTCCACCTTCCTGGTCTTCGCATGCGCCGGCAGATGCGTTGCGCCGGGACCTCTTCGCGCCGCGCTCTCGCCAGGGTACCGGCCGGGCAGGCTACTTCAACAGCCGACGCAGCCCCCAGCGCACCAACGGTGCGAACGGTACGACGAGTGGTCGGATCGCGCGCGCGCGCGCACGCATCTCGAGGCAGTAGTCGTCGAACCCATGCCGCTGGAAGTCGAGCAGGGCCTGCGTCTCCCGGGTATCCATCCAGCGGGTGTAGTACGGATGGCTCCCGAGCATCTCTCGCGGCAGATCGACGCCGATGGCGCCAAGAGCCGCGGAGAGGAACGCGTGCTGCGTCACCTGGCAGCGCTCCCCTCCGCCGATCAGCAGCACTCGTCGCCACGCCTCGGGACGGCCGATCACGTTCACCATCGCGGAAGCGACATCGTTCGGATGCACGTACTCGAGCGGATTGTCCGGATGTACACCCAAGAGCGTTCGAAGGGTGGCTCGATCCGAGCCGAGCGTTCGCGAGTCCACCGAGACCCCCACGCGCAAGACCGCCCACGAGATACCGCTCGCCGCCAATGCCCGCTCGACCTCGACCTTGTGTCTCGTGTAGTGGTCGGTGGGCGCGACTGGATCGTCCGCCCGCATCCGGCGGTGCAGGCTCGTCGCGTCCGGGGCGCCGAACACCGTGACCGACGAGGGGTAGACCAGGAGCGGCCGACTGCGGCTCTTCTCGATCGCTTCGATCAGGCGTAGCGTCGCCTCCACGTTGACCCGATGTGCGAGCTCCGGAGCCGTCTCGGTCACCGGAGGGAGCACCGCCGCGAGATGGATCACCGCGGAAACGCCTTCGATCGCGTCCGACAGGTCTGCGCGGCAGAGGTCGCCCCACCGCACGGCATCGTCGATGCGCAGCCTGCGCGCGGCGCGGCGATTGCGGGGAGAGGGCAGGTCCATCGGGATCACACCATGCCCTCGGCGCTGCAGCTCCTCGGTCACCTTCTGACCGAGATTCCCGAGCGCACCCGTCACGAGCACATCGCTTCCGGCATCCATCGCGCAGCTCCCCCCGTGCGTTCCCCTGCGGAGGGGACGTACACGATGTCGATTCGCGACACGCGCCGCCAGCCGTATCGGCGAGCCTGCGCGGCTCGCCCTAGACCGTCGGGTCGTAGGAGAGATCCGCCTCCATGCCTTCGGTGCAGCTCGGGCAGATTCCGTGACTCAGACGGGGAAGTCGCGGCTCATCGAAGAGCCTCAGCTCGCGCACCGCTTCCTCCACGTCGACCCAGCGATCACCCGCTTCGCCCATTCGCACCCGTTTGCACCAGCTGCACAGAACGAGCAGATCGCTGCCGCGCGACGCTTCCGCATCCAAGAGAGCGACCGGACTCCGGGGCTCCTCCCGCAGCGATCTCCCCTCGAGCTCGAGCCCATCCCTGCCCCAGGGAGCGATCCGCAGGCTCATGTACCGGCGTCGATCGGGAGAGTCGCACCGGAACGGGATCCCTGCGGGTGCACCGCTCCGGCGTACGGCGCCAAAGATCATCCGGTACACATGAGCCGTCTCGGGTCCCGTGATGAAGCTCCATAGCGGCTGGTCGAGCACACGCTCGCGCTCCAACGAGTGCGTGCCGTTGGCGTGCGCAAACGCGAGCCATCCGTCGTTCACGAACACGACGCGATCGCTCGCATCGATTCGATAGAGAACGACGGGCGTTTCCTCGTGCCCCCCCTCCATGCTCGGACCTCCTGCCTGCTCCTCGACCTGCCCCCGGGCCCCAGACCCCGGATCCCATCCCCCCGCGGGAATCCCGATGGAGACCGCGCGGTCGCCTGATTCTTGCGACATCAGATGTTTCCCGCCCGTCTGGATGCTCGCAACCACGAGATCCCGCGGCCTCCCCGCTCTCGGACCTCGTGCGACACGCGCTGCGTCCGGCGTGGCGCGTCTCTGCGAAGGACGCCTGGGGTGGCCCGAAGGGCCGGGGCC
>CAZOTO010000144.1:3559-7278 GCA_964582775.1 uncultured Myxococcales bacterium | reverse complement strand
TTCTTGAAGGAAGGAGTGAGCACCGTACCGGTGAACAACGTGCGATCCACGTACTCCTTCTCGTCCTTCGTGAAGCGCCCGCCCAGGACCAGATCGAGCTGAGAGGTCAGGTGGACCTCCGTTTGCCCGTAGAACGCATAGGAATCCACCTCTGCGTCGGACTTCTGGGTTCTGATCGTACCCGGGAAGGTCGAAGCCGGCGTTCCCCCGAAGACACCGTTTCGCGCGTTTGCGTAGGGACCCGAGGACTCATCGACGTGGTAGTACAAGAAGCCGGTCGTCAAGGCGAAGAGCTCGGAATCGTAGATCGACTGGATCTCCTCGCTGAGCTGCCGGTTGCTGGCCTCGGAGGATGTCGCGAAAACGAGGACCGTGGGCGCGATGGCTCCCAAGCCATCCAGCTGGTTTCCCGGAACCTGCACCTTCATCGTGCGGAAGGACAGGATGTTCCGGAGCGACCACGCGTCGCTGATCCGGTACTCCGCGGTGAGATTGTGCCCGCTCGACGCGTGCTCGAAGCCCGAATGGAGGGCGTTGTTCACGCTGCCCGGTCTCGAATCGCCGCTGAGGGAGGGCCGGATGAAAGAGGCCAGGAATCCGGGCAACGTCGCCGTGTCCCACGCGAGAATGCCCGTCGCAGGCTGCGTCCCCTCGAGATCCATGAAATCGAATTTGTAGACGAGATCGAGCTCATCGATGAAATCGAAGCGCACGGCGAGGAACACCGCGTTCGTCCGCTCGTCGCCGAGGCGCTCCGGAGAGGTGAAGGTGCTGCCGTTGAGCGGGCGGAAATCCAGGAAGAACCCCTCGCCCTTGTTCCGCACGTCCCCCTCCTTGTCGCTGAACACGTAGGAGAGGCTTGCGCTGATCGGGCCCCACTGCGGGCTGTCGATGTGGGTCTTGGACTGGAGGAAGTGGTGGTTGCCAGCGGAGAAGGTCTGCTTCAGGCCGAACTCGCCCTTCGGGTTCGGGGTGATGAAGTGGACGGCACCGCCCGTAGTGTTCCGGCCGAAGAGCGTGCCCTGGGGGCCGCGCAGAACCTCGATTCGCTCGAGTGCCGCGTAGTTGCTGACTCCTCCGCTGCCGCCTCGCAAATACACGCCATCGATATAGGTCGCGATTCCGGCGTCCGACCCGAGTGCACTGCCGAGCGCCTTCAGGCCACGCATCTGGTAGGTGGCGGCGCGAGTTCCGCCGGCCCCCGGCTGGACGGTCAGGTTGGGGACCGCGTAGTTCAGATCGATGGCGTTCGTGATGCGGTAGGTCTCGATCGTTTCGGCGCTGAAGGCCGTGATGGAGATCGGAACCTCCTGGATGCTCTGCTCCCGGCGCTGGGAGGTGACGATGATCTCCTCGACGGTCCGCCCCGGGGACCGGGCAGGAGCCTGCGCGGCGGGCTCGTCCTTCGACGCCTCCTGCGCCCAGGCTCCCCGAGGAGCGCTCACCGCAACGGCACTCACGATCGCACACGCGCACAGAAGCACGAGAACTCGTCTCATCGGGACCCCCTCTGCGATGGGCTCATCGCATCTCGAATGACCGCGGGGCGAGCCTAATGACGATCGCTTCGTTTTGTCAATTCACGTTTCCCGCACACGAGGTGAAAGTGTAACCATTGGAAAGTATTGACGAGTCCAAGCCGCGCGTGCGTCGTACTTACAGTTCGCGGCCCGCGGGGCGCGCGCGGCCGGTCGGGATCGGGCTCTTGCCGTTGCGCCGGCGCACGCGCAGATCGAGCACGGTGGGATCGCCGCGACGCGCGCCTGCCGGCCCGCATCGATCCCGGCGCCGCAGGCGCTCGATGCGCTACTGCGCCTCGAAGCGGGCGATCACCTCGTCTCCGAAGCGGCGGATGCCGTCGCACTTCTCCTGGCACGAGTCGGGATTCGCGCCATAGAAGGCCCAGGGAACGACGAGGAGCTCGGTGACGCCGCAGTCGGCGAACGAGCGGAAGCCATCGAGGGTGTAGCCGCGGCTCGGGGCCACGCACATGCCGAAGGGAAGGCCGGCGCGGGGGGAATCGTTGCGGTACGCGCGCAGCTTCGCGGCGACCTCGGCCATCATCGCGGGGTTCTGCATGTCGGACGCCCAACCGTCGAAGATCGTGGCGGCGCGCCGGAGCGCGACCTCGGAGAGGCCGCCGCCGTAGAGCGGGATCGGTGCGCTCGGCACGGGACTCATCTGGACGGGTCCGAAGTCGTAGTGCTCGCCGTGGTGCTCGACCATGCCGCCGCGACAGAGCGTGCGCAGGATCTCGACCTGCTCCACCATGCGACGGCCGCGCCCCTCGAAGGGCACACCGATCAGGTCGAACTCCTCGCGCATCCAGCCGGCGCCGATGCCGAGCGTGAGGCGATTGCCGGACATCACGGCCGCGGTGATGATCGACTTCGCTGCGAGCACGGGATGGCGCAGTCCCAGCACGTAGATGCTCACGAGGAAGCGCAGCCGCTCGGTGACTGCCGCCATCGCACCGACGGCGACGAGCGGATCGGGCCAGGGCGTATCGGCCTGCCAGCGCGGCCTACCGCTTTCCGTGTAGGGGTAGCGCGTCTCGAGCTTACCGGGATAGATCACGTGGTCCGAGACGACGACCCCGCCGAAGCCGGCCTCTTCTGCGGCGCGCGCGAGGGAGGGGAGATGCGTGGGGTCGTTGAAGGCGGCGGTGACGTAGAACTTCATGAGGGATCCGTGGCGAGAGGAAGATCCGCAACGACTGCGGGTGGGGCGCGCGTACGATAGCCGCCGACCCGGTGTTCCGTCACGTCGAGCGTGGCGACGGCTAGGCGCGGTCGAACAGGCTGGCGACGCGGGCGTCGAGCGTGGCGGGGCGCGCGCGCGTGCGCGCCCAGTCGCGAAGCTCCTTGATGCGCTCCTCGTAGGTATCGTAGAGCGGGACGGTGTCGTTCACGGCGTTGGCCAGATCGTTCCACTCGAGCTCGCGTCCGGCCTCGAACGCGGTGTAGAGCGCGGCGATCACCACCTGCTCGATCTCGGCGCCGGAGAGGCGCGCGGCCTGCTGTGCGAGCGAGTCCAGGTCGAACTGCAGTGGATCGCGCGAGCGGCGGCGCAGATGGATGGAGAAGATCTCGCGGCGTTCGGTCTCGGTGGGAAGATCGACGAAGAAGAGCTCGTCGAAGCGGCCGCGCCGCAGGAGCTCCGGTGGCAGCGCGCTCACGTCGTTCGCAGTGGCGGTGACGAACACGGGCGCCCGCTTCTCGGCGAGCCAGGTGAGGAAGGAGCCGAAGACGCGTGCGGCACGCGGATCCGAGCCACTCGCCGCGAAGCCCTTCTCGATCTCGTCGATCCACAGCACGGTGGGGGCGATGGACTCGGCGACGGCGGTGGCCTCGCGGATCACCGCCTCGGGGGAGCCTTCGCGGCTGCCGAACGCGGCGGCCAGATCGAGCCGCAGCAGCGGGAACTGCCACTCGCGGGCGACTGCCTTGGCGCACATCGACTTGCCGCAGCCCTGTACGCCCAGGAGCAGCAGCCCGCGCGGAGTGGGGAGTCCGAAGTCGCGGGCCTCGCGGCCAAAGGAGCGCCGGCGGATGCGCAGCCAGCGCTTGAGCTCACCGAGGCCACCGATGTCGTCGAGCGAGCCCTCGGACTCGTGGAAGGTGAGCGCAGGCGTGCGGCGCAGGGAATCTCGCTTGTGTCGCACCACGAGCGCGACAGCCTCGTCGTCGAGACGGCCCGTGATCGTCATGGCGCGGCGC
>CAZOTO010000144.1:0-3459 GCA_964582775.1 uncultured Myxococcales bacterium | reverse complement strand
GCGCGGCGCGCACGGCCGCATCGAGTGCCGACGGATCGCTCCCCTCTGCCGTACGCCGGAAGAGCGCTTCGAGCTCGCTCGCTCCGGGCAGCGGCAGATCGATGCGTCCGGCCTCGCGCTGGATCTCGACGGGAAGGTCGAGCACGGGTCCGAGCAACACGATCGCCTGCTTCCTCTCATGGAATCGCGGGAGCAGGTCGCGTAGGCGGCGCAGCGCGATCGCGTCGTCGAGCAGGCGCTGCGCGTCGAGGATCGCGAAGATCGCGGGCTCTTCGTGCACGGACAGTGCCTGCAGGCCGACATCGAACGAACCGGTGTCGTCTCCGGAGTCGGCTCCGTTCGCGCGCATGCCCGATGCGATGGACCACGGGACGAGTGTTCGCTGTGCGGCCTCGGCCACGCGTTCGAGCACGCGCAGCGCGCGCTCCTCCTCGAAGGTCTCGAACGCGACGAGCCGCCAGCCCGAGCGCAACAGCAGGCCGATCTCGGCGACGACGTCCCGGCTCATGGATCGATGTCCGCCGTGATGCGCAGGACTTCCTCGTGAGGAATGATGCCGTCGGCCAGCCGGCGCAGCGCACTCTCGCGCAGCGGCTCCATGCCCTCGATGCGCGCGGCGCGCGCGATCTCGTTGGCGTCCTCGCCTTTCTTGATCAGGTCTCGAACCCGGCGTCCGACGTCGAGCATCTCGAAGACGCCCGCACGACCGTACAGCCCGGTGTGTCGGCAGTCGACGCACCCCTCGCCCCAGCGCACGCCGAGCCGCTCGCGCCGCTCGACGGGAACCTTGATCCCGAGCGTCTCCACCTGATCGGGCGTGAGGAATCCATCGACGGAGCAATGCTCACAGATCCGCCGCACGAGCCGTTGGGCCACCACGCCGCGCAGCACGCTCGATAGCAGGAAGCGCTCCACGCCGAGCTCGGCGAGCCGTGTCACCGCGCCCGCGGCATCGCGCGTGTGCACGGTGGAGAGCACCAGGTGTCCAGTGAGCGCGGCTTGCACTGCCATCTGTGCAGTCTCGTGGTCTCGAATCTCGCCGACCATGATGATGTCGGGATCCTGGCGCAGGATAGAGCGCAGCGCCTGCGCAAAGGTGAGCTCGATCTGTCGCTGCACCTGCACCTGCACGAAGCGCGGATCGACCATCTCGATGGGATCCTCGACGGTCGTGATGTTCACGCCGGGCCCGGCGAGGTAGCGCAGCGTCGAGTACAGCGTGGTCGTCTTGCCCGAGCCCGTGGGTCCGGTCACCAAGATGAGCCCACTCGGCGACGTGATCCAACGCTCGTAGGTCTCGCGCTCGTGCGCGTAGAAGCCGAGATCGTGCAGATCCGAGAGCAGGACGCCGGGGTCGAGCACGCGCACGACGATCTTCTCGCCGAAGGCGGTGCATAGGCTCGATACGCGCAGCTCCACGTCACGCTCGCCCCGCTGCATCTTGATGCGGCCGTCCTGGGGGCGGCGGCGCTCGGCGATGTCCATGCGCGCCATCACCTTGATGCGCGAGGTGATCGCGGCGTGCACGTTGCGGGGGAGCGTCTCGATGTCGTGCAGGATCCCGTCGATGCGGAACCGCACGGCGGCGTCGGTGGCGTGCGGCTCGATGTGGATGTCGCTCGCGCGCTGGTCGAAGGCGTAGTTGAGCAGGTAGTCGACCGCCGCGATCACGTGCTCGTCGTTCGTCGCGGCGAGCTCCGCGTTCGAGCGAAGCTGCACCAGCTCGACGAGTGCGCTCTGCGCGCCGTCCTCGCTGAGCTCGCTGCGCGCGCTGTCGATGCTGCGGCGGAAGCCGTACACGCGCTCGGCGACGGCGAGGATGTCGTGCTTCGAGGCGACGGCGTAGGCGAGTGGCGTTCGGATCAGGCCTTCGAGCGTCTCGCGCAGCGAGGTGTCGAAGGGATCGGACACCGCGAGTTGGAGCCGTTCGCCGTCGTGCCCGACGGGCAGGACCACGTGCCGCATCACGAACGGCCGCGAGAGCGTCTTCGTGATGAGCGCATTGTCGAGGCGCAGCGGATCGAGCTTCACGTACGGAAGAGCGGCGGCGCGCGCCATGGCCTCCGCGATCGCGTCCTCGTCGATCTTGCGATGGGGCTTCGTGGGGTGGAGTAGAGCGGCGGCCGCGACGATCTCCGCAGGCGATACGTCGTAGCGCGCCGCGGCCTGCGAGCGGACGGAGCCGACGCGGTCCTTCAACACGCGGCTGCGCAGCGTCGTGGAGCGCGCTTCCGCCTCCTTCGCTTGCTGGGCCGTGAGCAGTTCCTGTGCGACGAGGAGCTCGAGCAGCTCCGCCAGGCCGAGCGCGAGGCGCGGCTCGACGGTCGCTGTCCGGGGCTCCGAGCGCGCAGGGCTTCGCCGGGGATCCTCGGGTGTGGACGCCATCGCGGACCCTATCGGAGCCGGCCCGGCGATACCCAAGACGCAGCCACGGCGGCGGTACATGCGTGCACGCGCGCGCGGCGTTCAGATGGGGGTGCGGATCTCGACGTCTCCGAGGGGCCCGAGATCGAGCCGGACCCGCTCCCCGGCCGAGAGCGGCCGGGTGGGCAGGATGGCTCCGCAGATCACGCGATCGCCCGCGCGCATCCGCTCGCCGCACGAAGCGAGCAGCGCAGCGGCGAACGCGAGCAGTGCGGGAACGTCACCCGCGGATTCCCGGGCATCGCACTCGCCTGCCGGCTCGCCGTTCACCTCGAGCCGTCCCTTTACGCCGGTGAGCGCGACCACCCCCTGCGAAGGGGTTTCGGACCCGAACGCCACGGCACGGTGGAAGACGTTTCCAGCCACGGCCGCCTCCACGTCTTCGATGGGCCGATCGAAGTCCACGATCTCGAGGGCCGGACCGAGGCCGCCGATCGCCGCGGCGATCTCCTCCGGAGAGGAGTGCGGCGCGATGTCGCGGGTGAGCCGGACGAAGACCTCCGCCTCGAGGACGATCTTCGTTCCGCCGCGCAGGGAGTGCGTGGATCCGGTCTCGAGGACGGAACGCTGGGTCAGCCAGCCGGTGACGGGTCCGGTGATCCCCAAGCGCTGCTGCACGGCGGGCGCGTTGAATCCGATCTTCCAACCCACGCGATGGTCGCCCGTGGCGAGCGCGTCGCGCAGGGATTCGATCTGGCGTCCGAGGCCGCGCACGACGCGGGGGTCGATGGATGGCACGTGCGGCAGGGTATCGGCATCGACGAATTCCGCACCCCCGCTGGCGCCGGGTGTCGAGCGCGGGTACCTGTATCGGGGCACGGAGGAGCGCCCCCCGATGGGTTTCACCGTGCGGATGGCGTTTGGCTTCGTTCGCGGCTCGCCTCGGCTCCTCGCTTCCCGACTCGTTGAACCTTGCCTCGGGACCGACCGCGGGCCATCTGCGAGCCGCTTCGTCCAGCGGATCGCACGAGGGAATTGCACGAGGGATCGTGGGTGGATGCCCGCGCAGCCGGCACGGGGGCAGTGGCGGCCGAG
>CAZOTO010000143.1:0-7294 GCA_964582775.1 uncultured Myxococcales bacterium | reverse complement strand
CCCGGGCGCGACGTCTCGCTCCCGCCCGCTTGGGCCCACCTGGAGAAGAGCCGGGGGAAGTAGGAGATCGAGCGACCTCCCGCCGACACGACCCGGACGTCCGCGCAGCAACGCGCTACGGGCGCCGATTCCCCTTCCCTCATGCCGCCGTCGTCTCGTACTCGATCTTCTTCGCATCGGTCACGCGATGCGATGCATCGAGAATCTCGATCGAGATCAGGTTCCCCTGTGCATCGTAGTCCAAGATCACCCCGGGCTTGTCCTCATCGCTCTCCGCGACGGCGACCCCTTCCTTGAGGATGACCGTGAGGGAGTCGGTCCGGTGGTCATAGGTAACTTTCATGACTCGCTCCTCCAGTACTTCTCGATCTTGCTCGTTCGATAGGCCGTAACGACGACCGCGGGGTCTCGATCCACATCGACGAATACCCGCACGAGAACTGGGCTTCCCCCGATGTCGACCCTCGACTGTAGGAGACATCCCGGCCCGAACGTACGCTCAGTCGCTGTCCCGGCGCCTCGAGCACTTGTCGAATCGTCGATTCCTGAATGCCCCGACGACCCATCTCACGCCGGGCACGAGGCGAGAGAACGAAGCCCTCGATGGCCTCACCCGGGCTCTAGCGGCCATGTTCGCCCCGCTCCCTCCGCGCAATCGACTCCGCATGGCAAATCACGCACGAATGGTACCCCGAATCCGTGATCCCGGGCACCGCCGGGGGCTACCGCTGCGCGAAGTGCGGGAGGATCTCCTGCGCGAACCACGCGATCCAGTCGAGAAGCTCGTCCACGCTCTTCGTCCGCGGCGGCGGGATCTGCGTGATCGTCACGCCGGCCTCGCCCATCCGGCCGATCGTGTCGATCAGCTCCTCGCGCTCCGACTTGAGATGCGTCTCGGCCGTGATGCGATGGCTGTAGTCCTCGACCTCGATCTCGGACACGGGCATCACCACCTCGAACCGATCCCGTCGCACATGGAACTCCGGTTGCTCGCGGATGAACGAGAGACAGCCCGGAAGATCCTCGATCTTCACCAGCCACGGAGCCCAGCCGTCGCCCAGGCGTGCGGCCCGGCGCATGGCGGGCTTCGAGTTCCCGCCGACGAAGATCGGCGGGTACGGTGACTGCGCCGGCTTCGGCTCGAAGGCGATGTCGCGAAAGCGCACGTGCGCGCCCTCGAAGCTCGGCGCGTCCTTCGTCCACAGCTCGATCATCGCGTCGACGTACTCGTCCATGAGCGGGCCGCGCTCCTCGAAGGGAATCCCGAGCACCTCGAACTCCTGCTCGAGATGTCCCACCGCCGCACCCAACGCGAAGCGACCGCCCGACAGGAAATCGAGCATCGCGATCTGCTTCGCGAGCAGGACCGGGTGGCGGTACGGAACCACGAGCACGTAGGGAAGCAGGCGAATGCGCTTCGTCGCACCCGCCAGCACGCTGAGCGCGCTCATCG
Source organism: uncultured Myxococcales bacterium (assembly GCA_964582775.1). Lineage (GTDB taxonomy): Bacteria > Myxococcota_A > UBA9160 > SZUA-336 > SZUA-336 > CAZOTO01. Next base: position 5,841 of record CAZOTO010000143.1, on the reverse strand, counting down.
CCTCGGGATAGCGCTTGCCCATCACGTCGCTCATCGACGCCGGCATCACCAGGTGTTCGCCCGTCGTGAGCCAGTGCCAGCCCGCCGCGTCCGCCTGGCGCGCGACCGACACGATCTGCTCGCCCGTCACGCTGCGCTCCCACGGGCTCGTGATCGGCGGATACTGGATCAATCCCGGCATTCCCAGCGCGAACTGCATGACGTCCCCCCGCGCTCGCCGGCTACGGCTCGAGCGCAACGAAGTACGGAACCGCGATCTCTCCGACCGCTTCGAACTCGACGCACACCCTCATCCCGATGCGCACGCGTTCGGGGGCGACCTCGCGCACCTGCCCGACGACGCGCACGCCCGCCTCGTCCATCGTCACCACGGCCGTCGCGTACGGGATCGGGAAGGACGGATGCGCGGGCCCGTGGACCACCGCGAACGAGTAGACCTCGCCCGTGCGCGGGATCTCCCGCCACTGCCAGTCGAAGCCACACCCCTTCATGTACGGCCGCGGCGGGTGCTGGTAGCGGCCGGTGCGCGGACAGTACTGCACGACGAGCCGCCCCTCGCGCGCGGCGCGCCAGAACGGCTCGGTGTCCGCGTTGAAGGTGGGCCCGGGCGGCTCGATGTCGACCGTCATGATGCCTCTCGCGCGAGCACGAGCGCCGACGTCGGCACCGTGTTTCCGCTACACACGAAGGAGTACCCGACATCGCGCACCTGGTTCGGCGACGTCCCGCGGATCTGCTGCACCGCCTCGGCAATCTGGTTCATGCCGTTCACGTACGCCTCGCCGAGCTGGCCTCCGGACGTGTTCGTCGGCAGCGCCCCGTCGAGACCCAGCGCTCCCCCCTCGACCCACGGCCCGCTCTCGCCCTTCGGAACGAAGCCGAAGTCCTCGAGCGCGAGCAACACCAGGGGCGAGAAGTGATCGTAGACCTGGGCCACGCGGACATCCTTCGGACCGATGCCGGCCATGCGCCACAGATCCCTCGCGCAGTAGGTGGACTCCTCGCACACGGTGATGTCCGTCCGCTCGAAGCTCGGCATCACCTCGGCCTTGCGGCCCAGGCCCTGCGCGAATGCCGTCACGAACGCGGGCCGCTGCCGCAGATCGCGCGCCCGCTCCGCGCTCGTCACGAGCAGCGCCACCGCCGCATCGCTCTCGAGGCAGCAATCGTAGAGGCACAGCGGCTCCGCGATCATGCGCGCGCGATCGTACTCCTCGACGGTGAGCGGCATCTGGTAGAAGCGCGCGATCGGATTCGTGGCCCCGTAGCTGCGCGAGTTGAGCGCGGCGGCGCGAAGCTGCGCCTTCGTCGTCCCGTACTGATGCATGTGGCGTCGCGCGATCACCGCCGAGATCTGCGCCGGCGTCGACATGCCCGCGGGAATCACGAACTGGAAGTCCCGCGTGAAGCGCGGATCCGGAATCCGAGCGCCACCGAGCCGCGCGCCCGAGCGGCCGTTGAGCGAGCGATAGCAGAGCACCGTCTCGGCGCGGCCCGACGCCACCGCCATCGCCGCGAGCCCCACCGCGGCGCAGGTCCCGCCACCGCCGAAGGGGATCTCGGCGAAGAAACGCAGGTTGTCGAGATCGAGCGCCGACGCCACGTTGTTGATGCCCGTGAGGTCCGTGCTCACCGTGCACATCCCGTCGATCGCATCGGGTTCGATCCCCGCGTCCTCGCACGCGGCGAGCGTGGCCTCGACGGCCATGCGCAGCTCCGAGCGCACGCTTCGCGAGCGATAGTCCGTGTTCCCGATCCCGACGATGGCGGTCCGATTCCGCATGATCTTCCCGGAGCCCAGCGCGCGAAGCTACGCCGGCTTCAACGCGTCGATGATCCCCGCCATGTTCTTCTCGTCCTGCGCCGTCGCGAGCGGGAAGTCCGTCGGGAAGTTGATCGTGCGGATGAGGCCGCCCCAGCGCTCCTTGATCTTCGGCGCGATCTCGTCGATGGCCCCGATGATCGCGAACTCCTCGGCCATCTCGTCCGGGATGATCCGCGCCATCTCGTCCCACTTCCCCTCGAGCGAGAGCGCGTGCAGCTTCATCCCCATGTCCTTCCAGCCGTGCAGCTCGAACACCGGATGGTAGGACCGCGTCGAGGCGTAGAACGACACCCGCCGCCGCAGCAGATCCCACTCGCGCTTCTTCTCCTCGTCGTTCTGGTAGGTCACGATGATCGGCGATCCGATGATCTCGAAGTCGTCCAGCGATCGGCCCGTCTTCTGCGCACCCGCCCGGACCGCCGGTAGGATCGTCTCGCGCATGTACTTCGGCGTGCAGACCGGATGCGGGAAGATCCCGTCGCACAGCTCGCCGCTCAGGCTCGCCATGTGGCGGTTGATCGTGCCCAAGACGATGGGAACGTGCGGGTGCGCGATCGGCATGCCCGTGAGCACCGGCGGCGCCATCGTGTAGCGGTAGTGCTTGCCCTCGAAGAACGTCGGGTGCTCGATGTCCTGGAACGTGCGGAAGATCGCCCGCAGGCACTGCACGTACTCGCGCATGCGCGGCACCGGCGCCGACCACGGGATGCCGTACCGGCGCTCGTTGTGCCGCTTCACCTGGGTACCGAGGCCAAGGTGGAATCGCCCGCCCGAGAAGCGCTGCAGATCCCACGCGACCTGCGCCACCGCCATCGGCGCTCGCGGGAACGCAACTGCGATTCCCGTGAACAGCCCGAGCCTTTGCGTGTGCTCCCCAGCGACGAGCAGCGGCAGGAACGGATCCTGACCGCGGGTCTCCGCGCTCAGCACCCAGTCGAAGCCGACCTGCTCGATCTTCTTCGCGGCCGCGGCCAAGCCCGCCACGCCCATGGACTTCGGATCGTTCGAGAACGTGTAGTTCTCGATGAGTGCAATGATCGACTTCATGACTTCATGCAGCCCTTGTCCCAGTACGCCTTGCCCGACGCGATCTTCAGGTTCTCGTCGAACACGAACACGTTGCACGATTCGAGCTCGACGCCGGGGCCGCCCTCGCCGGCCGCCCCGAGCGCGAACAGTAGCACCGCCTCGCGTCCGCACACCACGATGCGGCGCACGGTCGGCGTGATCTTCGAACCGTTCGCGTGCACGTGATCCCAGAACTCCGCGATCTTCGCCCGCCCCTGCCACGGCGGCGTCCCGACGGGATCGATCCACGTCCCGTCCTCTGCGAACAGATCGAGCAACGCCTGCCTGTCCTCGTCCGCCCACGCGCGCACGTACGCCTCGACGAGCGAGCGCACCTTCGCCTCGATCCGCTCCACCTCCGGCGACCTCTCGAGCATCTTCGCCGCCACCTCGTCTGGACTGTCACCCATCGACATCACACGCTCCTCGCTACGAGTCGACCGCCGCCGCGATCGCGCCGTCGGTCCGCGCGTCATCGGCACCCCGCGCACCGACGGATCGCACGAAAGACATCCTGCCAGCTTTCGGGCGCATTGTACGACTTAGCGCCGAGCCTGCCTGCACGTTTCCAAACCGTGGGTTTCGTTTCGTGCGGATCGCCACGGGACGGGGCCCTGGGACCGCGGGGCTCGAGCCCTCCCCAGCCGCGGTCGGGACCGCGGTCCTCCAATGGGTAGGCCCTTATAGGTAGGGGGCCACGCGGTCGGCGAAGAGGCGCAGGCTGCGCCAGGCGAGCTCGGGCGCCGTGCCGCCCACGAGCGGCGCGATGTGCAGTGAGCCCGTGCGTCGGATCGTCTCGAGCGCCTGCTCCGGCGTGAGCACGCGGTACTTGCCCTCGGCCCGCAGCGCCTGCAGGTCGGTTGCGAACGACTCCGCGTACGCGCGGCGCGTCGGGTGACGCCAAGCGCCGTACGAGAGCGCGTCGAAAAGCATCGCCGGTCCGTGCTCGCGCCATCCCTCTTCCACGTCCTCGGCGAGGAACGTGGTGGACGGCGCGTTCGGAAGCACCACGAACCCGCGCCGTCCCAAGCGCGCGCACTCGGATCGATAGACCTCGACCAGCGCATCGTCGTCGACCGCCGGAAGGAACACCAACCCGTGTCGCGCCGCCCGGCGCGCCGCCGCGGCGCTGTTGCCTCCCACGTACAGGAGCTGCTGGGGTCGCGAGACCGGCTGCGGCAGCACGCGCACCCGCTGCCCGCGGTACTCGAAGGGCTCACCGCTCCACGCGCGGAGCAGAACCTGGATGCACTCGTCCATGCGCGCACCGCGTCGCGACCAATCCTGTCCGAGCGCCGCGTACTCCTCGGGTCGATACCCGATGCCCACCGTCACCGACGCGCGTCCGCCCGCGATCATGTCCAGCACGGCCACGTCCTCGGCGACGCGAAGCGGCTCGTGCAGCGGCAGCAGCAACGCGCCCACGTTGATGCCGATGCGCTCGGTGCGGCTCGCCACCGCCATCGCCAGCAGGAGCGGCGACGACAGGAAGCCGTCGTCGGTCACGTGGTGCTCCGAGAGCCCGATCGTGTCGAAGCCGTGACGATCGGCCCAGGCCGCCATCTCCAACACCGCTTGGTAGCGCTCCCGATCGCTCTGCGGGCAGTCCGGCGGGCGGCGCATGTCGAAGCGCATCACCAGGTTTCGCACGCTCCCTCCCCCTTCCCAGCACTCATTCTCGTCGATTCCCACCGCGAAATCCGAACCGCATATGATGGGGCTATGCTGGGCGCCCCCGGGAACGCGGGGGCCCAGAGCAAGGAGGGAATCATGGGACGCTTCACCGAGGCCGAGCTGCGAGAAGCCTTCGCCATCTACAACGATGCGCGCCGCCGCTCCCAGGAGACCGGCGATTGGAACCTCTGGGCGGACATCTTCACCGAGGACGCCCACTACATCGAGCATGCGTACGGAGAGATGCACGGGCGCGAAGAGATCCGCCGCTGGATCTGCGACGTCATGCGCCCGTATCCGAAGATGCGCTTCCCGCAGACCTGGGTCACGTTCGATCCCGAGAACGACGCCATCGTCTTCTGCTGCCTGAACACCTTCCCCATGGACGACCCCACGGACGATCGCTTCCAGTTCCCGAACTGGTGCCGCATCGTCTACGCGGGGAACGGCTTGTTCTCGTCGGAAGAGGACATCTACAACCCCTTCCGCGATGCGCCCCGCGTGTTTCGCGAATGGCTCGATGCCGGCGGCCAGATGCAGGCCAAACCCATCCGCATGAAGCACGTGCCGGGGACGTAGGCTCCGTCCACCGGAAGGCGGGTCACGCGAGCGGGCGGGCGTCCGGCGCGTTGCGTCTATCCGGGATCCGCGATCGCCTGGTGGTAGTCCTGGCGGAACTGGTACGCCATCCACCACGACGCCCCGAGGCCCGCGAGAAAGCCGAGCAGCGGCGGCACTGCGCTCTGACCGAGGCCGATGACGATACCGACGATCATGCCCGCGATCCAGCAGCCGATCGAATTCAACATCGCGTGCACGAAGACGAGCTGCAGGAGCGACCCACGGTAATAGGCGCGGCTGATCATCACCTTCTCGCCGCTCTTGTCGTCGCGCACGCCAAGGAGCACCGGCACGCGGAACAACGTGCGGAAGACGTAGACGCACACCCTCTTGCCTGGCTCCAGCGCGTTGTAGACGTCGGCCTGACAGCGCGATTTCAGCAGCGTCGTGTCTCCGATCTGCAGCGCATCGAGCACCGAGGCGCTCCGGTAGCTGCCGACGAACCGTTGTCGCCCGTATTCATCGACCTGCGTGCGTAGCTCCCCGCCCGTGAGATCGCCGACCATCTTGATCTCGCCGCAGATCTTATCCATGGGACATCGCCTCATCCCTCTGCATCTGCTGCCAGCTCGACCAGAAATCGATGCCGTTCTTTCCCGCGAAGTACAGCAGGACCAGGATCAGCATCCAGCCGAGAACGGGGATGAGCAGCA
>CAZOTO010000142.1:0-7310 GCA_964582775.1 uncultured Myxococcales bacterium | reverse complement strand
TTCGGGCCGGTGAAGGACTACGAGTGCAATTGCGGCAAGTACAAGCGCATGAAGCATCGCGGCGTCGTCTGCGAGAAGTGCGGCGTCGAGGTCATCCAGTCCAAGGTGCGCCGTGAGCGCATGGGACACATCACGCTGGCTGCTCCGGTCGCGCATATCTGGTTCCTGAAGTCGCTGCCGAGTCGTATCGGAAATCTCCTCGAGCTCACGCTCAAGGATCTCGAGCGCGTGCTGTACTTCGAGAGCCACATCGTGATCGATCCGTTGGAGACTCCGCTTCGCCGTGGGGAGCTGCTCACCGACGATCGCGTGATGGAGTTGAAGGAGGAGTTCGGACCGAACTCGTTCCGCTACGGGATTGGCGCGGAGGCGATTCGCGAGATCCTATCTGCGATCGACGTGGAGGCGGAGTCGCCCCAGCTCCGCCAGGAGATGAAGGAGGCGACCAGCGAGGCCAAGCGCAAGAAGCTTGCGAAGCGCTTGAAGGTGCTCGATGCGTTCCGCGAGTCGGGGACCCGGCCGGAGTGGATGGTGCTCGAGGTGATTCCGGTGATTCCGCCGGATCTCCGCCCATTGGTGCCTCTGGATGGGGGGCGCTTCGCGACGTCGGATCTGAACGACCTCTATCGACGCGTGATCAACCGCAACAATCGGTTGAAGCGTCTGCTCGAGCTCAATGCCCCCGAGGTCATCATTCGCAACGAGAAGCGAATGCTCCAGGAGGCGGTCGACGCGCTGTTCGACAATGGCCGCCGTGGCAAGGTGATCACCGGACCGAACAAGCGCCCGCTGAAGTCCCTGTCCGACATGCTGAAGGGCAAGCAGGGGCGATTCCGCCAGAACCTGCTCGGAAAGCGGGTCGACTATTCGGGCCGCTCGGTGATCGTCGCAGGTCCGGAGCTGCGTCTGCATCAGTGCGGTCTTCCGAACAAGATGGCACTCGAGATCTTCAAGCCGTTCATCTACTCGAAGCTCGAGCAGCGCGGATTCGTGACGACGATCAAGGCCGCCAAGAAGATGGTGGAGAAGGAGCGCCCGGAGGTCTGGGACATCCTGGCAGAGGTCATCCAGGAGCATCCGATTCTCCTGAATCGCGCGCCCACGCTGCACCGCCTGGGTATGCAGGCTTTCGAGCCGGTGTTGATCGACGGCAAGGCGATCCAGTTGCATCCATTGGTTTGCGCCGCATTCAACGCGGACTTCGATGGCGACCAGATGGCCGTCCATCTTCCGCTGTCGATCGAGGCGCAAATCGAGGCGCGCGTGCTCATGATGAGCACGAACAACATTCTCGGGCCGGCCCATGGAAAGCCGATCATCACGCCGACCCAGGACATCGTTCTCGGAGCGTACTACCTCACGCGGGAGCGTCCATTTGCGCGGGGCGAGGGCAAGCGGTTCGCTTCCTTCGATGGAGTGCGGGCTGCGTACGACGCGGGAGCGGTCGATTTGCAGGCTGCGATCGACGTTCGCATCGACCGGAAGCTCGTTCGGACGACGGTGGGTCGGGTGATCCTCTATGAGATCGTTCCCGAGGGAATGGGCTTCGAGATCGTGAACCGGGTGATGGACAAGCGTTCGCTCGGCGACCTGGTGAATGCCGTCTACCGGCAGCTCGGTAACAAGGCGACGGTTCTTCTCTCGGATCGTCTGCGTACGCTCGGATACGAGTATGCAACTCGTGCAGGGATTTCGATCTGCGTCGATGACATGCGTGTTCCGGACTCGAAGAGGCAGCTCATCGAGGAGGCGCAGGACGACGTTGCCGAGTTCCATCGCCAGTATCAGGAGGGCCTGATCACCGACGGAGAGCGGTACAACAAGGTCGTCGATCGGTGGGCCGCCGTTACGGAGGAGCTATCGCGCGACCTCATGTCATCGCTGGCTGTCGAGGAGGCGGTCGACAAGAGCGGCAATCCGGTGAAGGTTACGAGCTTCAACAACATCTTCATGATGGTCGATTCGGGTGCGCGAGGTTCTGCGCAGCAGGTCCGACAGCTCGCAGGAATGCGTGGCCTCATGGCGAAGCCTTCCGGGGAGATCATCGAACGGCCGATTCTCTCGAACTTCCGCGAGGGGTTGTCGGTGCTCGAGTACTTCATCTCGACGCACGGTGCACGCAAAGGTCTGGCGGACACGGCCCTCAAGACGGCGAACTCGGGCTACCTCACGCGGCGCTTGGTCGACGTGGCGCAGGATGTCGTGATCACCGAGCGCGACTGCGGAACCAAGGACGGGATCGAGATCCAGCAGCTCGTCGAGGGTGGGGAGGTCATCGAGCGGCTCGGGGATCGCATCCTTGGTCGGGTCGCCTTGCACGGCGTGGTCGATCCGGTGAATGGGGATGTCCTCGTCCAGGAAAACGAGGAAATCGACGAGGATCGCGTGCGTGCGATCGAGGATTCGGGTGTCGAGCGGGTGTCGATCCGATCGGTGCTCACCTGTACCAGTCGCCGCGGAGTGTGCGCGCTGTGCTACGGGCGCGATCTCGCGCAGGGCCAGATCGTGAACATCGGCGAGGCCGTGGGCGTGGTGGCTGCGCAGTCGATCGGGGAGCCTGGTACGCAGCTCACGATGCGGACGTTCCACATCGGTGGTACCGCCACCCAGCGTGTGGAGCAGTCCCACGTCGAGGCTCGCACCGAAGGTGTGGTGAAGTACGCCAATCTGCACACGATCCGAAACAAGCACGGCCAGCTCGTCGTCATGAACCGCAACGGCGAGATCATCGTTTGCGACAGGTCCGGGCGCGAGCGGGAACGCTATCCGGTCGTCTACGGCGCGATCGTGCACGAGGCAGAGGGAGCCGAAGTCCAGCCCGGAGCGATGCTGCACGAGTGGGATCCGTTCCAGAATCCGATTCTCGCGGATACCGCGGGGACGGTGAAGTTCGGAGACATCATCGAGGGACAGACCGTGCAGGAGCAGGTGGATGAGTTCACCGGCCTGTCTCGCAAGGTCGTCATCGAGTCGAAGGATCCCAGCCTACAGCCGCGAATCTCCATCAAGGACGAAGAGGGAAAGACCCTGCGCCGCTACCTGATGCCGGTCGGCGTGAATATCTCGATCCAGGAGGGAGAGCGGGTCGAACCGGGAGACACACTCGCGCGTATTCCTCGCGAGACGACGAAGACGAAGGACATCACGGGCGGTCTTCCTCGCGTCGCCGAGCTCTTCGAGGCACGAAAGCCGAAGGAGTTCGCGATCGTGAGCGAGATCGACGGTACCGTGAGCTTCGGACCCGACGTGCGCGGCAAGAGGCGTGTATACGTGACGCCCGAGGTGGGAGATCGACGCGAGTACGACATCCCCAAGGGGAAGCACATCGCTGTGCACGAGGGTGATTTCGTACGTGCAGGCGAGGCCTTGATGGGTGGCTCGTCGAATCCCCACGACATTCTCAAGATCAAGGGGCAGTGGGAGCTTGCGAAGTACCTGCTCGACGAGGTTCAGGAGGTCTATCGACTCCAGGGCGTGTCGATCAACGACAAGCACATCGAGGTCATCATCCGTCAGATGTTGCGTTGGGTGCGGGTCACCCACGTCGGAGACACGGATTTCCTGATCGGCGAGCAGGTCGAGCGGCACATCTTCGACGAGGCGAATCGCAAGGTGGCCGAGGCGGGGGGGCAGCCGGCCGCGGCCGAGCCGATGCTGCTGGGAATCACCAAGGCATCGCTGTCCACCGAGAGCTTCATCTCGGCAGCGTCGTTCCAGGAGACGACGAAGGTCCTGACCGAGGCGGCGCTCTCCGGGAAGACCGACCGGCTGCTCGGGCTCAAGGAGAACGTGATCATGGGCCGCCTGATTCCGGCGGGTACGGGGACGCCGCAGTATCGGTACCTGGGGATCCGAGTGGAGGGTCTCGAAGAGGGCGAGTCGCTGTTCCCGGAGAGCGGGGGTCCAGAGGACCTGGAGCTAGGTCGTCCGGCGGAGGAGGATGCCGAGATCGGAATTTGACCGGGTCTTTTCTCCTCCACTCGCCCCCTCCCAAGTCGTCTCCGCACGCTCGCCCGGCGCGGTCTCGGTGGCCAAGTGATCTCCCTCGATCCGACGGGCCGGGACGCTCCGGAACGGGTGGTTGACTTCGGGGGCTTTCCCGATAGAATCCAGCCCCTTCCGAGCGAAGGGTCCGCTCTTTCACCGCCTCTTCCGCGAGGATCGTTCGAAGAGGTTCGTAGGTGACTCCGGTTCGACCGGACTGCCATTCAGGGGGGTGAAACTCCTGCCCTGGGGGTAGTCGACGGAAACGGAGTCCTTTTGCTTAGAGGTTCGAGGCTCCGATGCCAACGATTCAGCAGCTTGTCCGCAAGGGACGCGAAGCGAAGAAGCGAAAGACGAAGTCGCCCGACCTGTTGGCCTGTCCCCAGCAGCGTGGTGTCTGCCTGCGCGTATCGACGCAAACGCCGAAGAAACCAAACTCCGCGTTGCGGAAGGTGGCGCGCGTGCGGCTCAGCAACGGCCGCGAGGTCTGGGGCTACATCCCGGGAGAGGGGCATAACCTGCAGGAGCACTCGGTGGTGCTCGTGCGTGGCGGTCGCGTGAAGGACCTTCCGGGTGTCCGGTACCACATTGTTCGCGGAACGCTCGACACGCTGGGTGTCGATGGCCGCAATCAGGGCCGCAGCCGCTACGGCACGAAGCGGCGGAAGTAAGGGGAAGCTCGATGCCGCGACGACGCGAAGTTGTGAAGCGCCCCATTACGCCGGATCCCAAGTATGGGGATCGGTACGTGGCGAAGTTCATGAACGTTCTCATGAATCGGGGAAAGAAGAGCCTCGCGGAGCGAATCGCGTACGGTGCGTTGAGTATCGTGGAGCAGCGCACGCAGGACGAGCCGCTGCGGGTCTTCCGGCGCGCGATCGACAACGTGCGTCCTCGTATCGAGGTCAAGAGCCGCCGCGTGGGCGGTGCGACGTATCAGGTCCCCGTCGAGGTCACGCCGCTGCGGGGAACTGCGCTCGCGATGCGCTGGATCATCCAGTGCGCGAGTGCGCGCGCGGGCAAGTCCATGCGTGAGAAGCTTGCGGCAGAGTTCATCGACGCGGCGAACGATCGCGGCGAGGCCGTGCGCAAGCGCGAAGAAACCCATCGGATGGCGGACGCAAACAAGGCGTTCGCTCACTATCGCTGGTAAGGGGGCGGAAGATCCCGTCATGGCCAGGGCAGCATCCCTCGAGCGTACGCGCAATATCGGCATCATGGCGCACATCGATGCCGGTAAGACGACTACGACCGAGCGGATCCTGTTCTACACGGGGATCACCTACAAGCTCGGTGAGGTCCACGAGGGCACGGCCATCATGGACTGGATGGAGCAGGAGCAGGAGCGCGGGATCACGATCACGTCGGCTGCGACCACCTGCTACTGGCGCGACCACCGCATCAACATCATCGATACGCCGGGGCACGTCGATTTCACCATCGAAGTGGAGCGTTCGCTGCGTGTCCTGGATGGGGCGATCGGCGTATTCTGTGCGGTCGGCGGCGTCGAGCCGCAGTCAGAGACCGTGTGGCGGCAAGCCGACAAGTATCGCGTTCCCCGCATTGCGTTCGTCAACAAGATGGATCGCATCGGAGCGGACTTCGGCGCCGTCGTTCGTCAGATCCGGGAGCGCCTTGGTGCCACTCCGCTCGTGTTGCAGGTCCCGATCGGAAGTGAGGATCGGTTCCGGGGCGTCGTGGATCTGCTGACGCAGAAGGCCATCGTTTGGGACGACGAGAGCCTGGGCGCGAAGTTCCGGGTGGAGGACGTTCCGGCGGAGCTCGAGGGCGAGGTCGCGCATTTTCGCGACAAGCTTCTCGAGACAGTCGCCGAGCACGACGAGGATCTGCTCGAGAAGTATCTTTCGGGCGAGCAGATCGACGAGTATTCGATCCGCAAGGCGATTCGCAGCGCGACGATTCATCTCCGCGTGGTTCCCGTCCTGTGCGGGGCGGCCTTCAAGAACCGCGGTGTGCAGCCCCTGCTGGACGCGGTGGTCGACTACCTTCCCTCTCCGCTGGACATCCCGCCCGTGCACGGAGTCGATTCGAAGGGGAACGAAACCGAACGGCGTGCAAGCGTCGACGATCCGTTCTCTGCGCTGGCGTTCAAGATCGTGAGCGATCCCTACGTGGGGCAGCTTGCCTTCGTGCGCGTGTACTCGGGCAAGCTCGCGACGGGCGATCGCGTTCTCAATTCGACGCAGGATCGCAAGGAGCGCGTGGGTCGAATCATGCGGATCCATGCGAACAAGCGCGAGGACATCGATCTCGTCTCGGCGGGGGAGATCGCTGCGATCGTTGGGCTCAAGCAAGTCCGGACGGGCGATACGCTTTGTGACGAGCGAAAGCCGGTGGTCCTGGAGTCGATCGAATTCCCGGAGCCGGTGATCGAGATCGTGATCGAGCCGAAGACGAAGGCGGACCAAGAAAAGGTCTCGGAGGCGCTCGGCAAGCTGGCCATCGAGGATCCCTCGTTCCGCTTCTCGACGAGTGCGGAGACGGGGCAGATGCTCATCGGTGGGCAGGGTGAGCTCCACCTCGAGATCATCGTGGACCGGCTGCTTCGCGAGTATCAGGTTGCCGCGAACGTAGGCAAGCCGCAGGTTGCGTATCGAGAGACGATCGCGAAGCCGGTGCGGGCGGAGGGGAAGTTCGTACGGCAGTCGGGAGGGCGTGGGCAGTATGGTCACGCCGTGCTCGACATGGCACCGCTTGCGCGCGGCACCGGGATCCAGTTCGAGACGAAGGTGGTAGGCGGCGTGATTCCTCGCGAGTACTACAAGGCCATCGAGCAAGGCGCGCGCGAGGCGCTGCAGTCCGGAGTCCTTGCGGGCTTCCCTGTCGTCGATGTGCGGGCGGTGCTCGTGGATGGCTCCTATCACGAAGTCGATTCGTCCGAGATTGCGTTCAAGATCGCGGCGTCCATGGCTGTGCGGGATGGCCTCGAGAAGGGAGCGAGCCAGCTTCTCGAGCCGGTGATGAGCGTCGAGATCGTTGCCCCGGATTCCTTCATGGGCTCGTGCATCGAGGATCTCAATGGCCGGCGCGGGCGAATCGTCGGACTCGAGTCTCGAGGAAATACGCAGGTCATCCGGGGGGAGGCTCCCCTTGCGAACATGTTCGGGTACGTGAGCGCGCTCCGCTCCATGACGCAGGGCCGGGCGACGTACACCATGCAGTTCCATCACTACGCCGCGGTGCCCGAGGCGACCGCAGCGCAGATCATTCACAGGTAGGCGGCCCGGCGCGGGCTCCTGGCGGGAGGCGAGATGTCGAAGGAGAAGTTCGAGCGGACGAAGCCCCACGTGAACGTCGGGACGATT
>CAZOTO010000141.1:0-7326 GCA_964582775.1 uncultured Myxococcales bacterium | reverse complement strand
GAATACGGCGTCGCTTGAAATGAAGACCGGCACGATGCCTCGCTCCAGCAGCGCGCGGGCTGCGTCCCTGCGCTCGCGAGCCAGCTTCAGAGTCACATCCGGGTATACGCCGAGTGAGAGCCGCTTCTCCTTCCCAGCGAAGCGGTACTTCAGTCGCCACCATCGCCCGCCGGTCGGTCGTACCTCGAGATACAGCCCGCGCTCGTCCCACAGTTTGAAGGGCCGCGGTCGAGGCCTCGCGCTGCGGATGCTGCGATCGGTGAGCGGCACGGGGCAACTCCTTCCAAGGGGCTTCGTCGTGCCCCTCAAAGTTGCCCCAAAACGTAGGGATATGTCAAGAGACCACGCGAGACCACGTGAGCCTAAAATGCGACGTAAACACCCGAAATCACTGGCGATTCATAGTGGATCCGAGAGGACGCGAGACCCTCTAGGGGTGCCTGGGGCGGGAGTCGAACCCGCAGAGGCGTTGCCGCCTCGAAGGATTTTACGCGGACCCCGGAGGTTTCCCTCCGGCACGGACTATCTCTTCACCCCCGTGGGGTGCCGGGCGCTCGTCGGCGGGGAGTATCGTTGGGACTCACCCCGCTAGTCTCTGCACCTTCCGCGGAACCTGTGCCCTCCGCGGCTTGGCTCACGGTCAGCATGGGCGCCCTCGGCACGCGGCCGACGGCCACCGGTAGCCTTCCCTGAATTCACCCGGTTTCTTACCCGCGCGTTGCCGCGCGGGAGACCCAAATCGAGTCCCCTGTGTCTGCCAGTTCCACCACCCAGGCACGCGCGCGAGTATAGCCTCGATCGCGGGAACTCCAGTCGCAGCCGAGGTCCGCGGGGCGAGCACCCACGTCGTCCCGTGCGACGCGCATCCGGGGCTCCATGCGATCGAGGTTCGAAATCGCATTGACAATCCGCCACACAAGGGCGCAGGATGCCCCACGAGCTGGACGGAGAAGCGCTTCTGGCTCGCTTGAAGCGAAGCACGACCCACACGAGCCATCAGCTGCAACCGAACCGAGGAGGCAAGCAGGATGGGAGCCGCGGTCGGAGTGATTACGCTCATCGCATCGCTGTGCGCGATCGCCACAGCGATCTTCGTCGGATGCCGGGCACGCGAAGCCGTTCCCGGCGGGAATGCCATCGTCTACCGGGTTCGCACGTACTATGCGGCCGCGTTGGCCTTCGTGCTCCTTCTGGGCTTGACGCTCACCCTGGGACGCACTCCCTATGGGGCATACGCGGGAGTCCCGGCAGCCGTCCAGGTCGACGTGGAGGGCCGCATGTGGTCGTGGGACATCCGCTCGGCCAACGCCCAGGAAGGGAAGCCCCTCACCCTGCCCTCAGGAGAGGTCATCGACTTCGCGGTCACCGCGGCCGACGTGAACCACGGATTCGGCATCTACGACGAGAGCGGTCACCTGATCGCTCAGACGCAAGCGATGCCGGGGTACGTGAACCATCTGCGCGTCGTCTTCGATGCGCCGGGTCGCTACCGCATCTTTTGCCTGGAGTACTGCGGATTGGTCCACCACATGATGTTTGCGGAGCTGATCGTACAATGAGCACCACGACGACTACGCCTCCGCTGGAGATCCACCCGGGCGATCGAACCGTCATCGGCGTGTGGATGTTCACGGCCCTCGCCGTGTTCGCCCTCATGGTCGTGCTCGGCATCCTCATGCGGCTCACGCAGGGCGCGGCCGTCCAGATCGACCCACGCACCTTCTACGCACTCATGACGATGCACGGATTGGGCATGGCGGGAACGCTGTTCTCCGCCGGCCTCGTGATCGTATGGACGATCCTCACCCGCTACGTCCGTCCCAGCGTCGGAGTGCTGTGGACGACCTACGTGCTCTTCCTGCTCGGCGCGGTGGGGCTGCTGGCCGCAACGCTGCTCGGGGGATTCGGCGCCGGCTGGTACGCCTTGTATCCACTCCCCTTCGTGAATCCGGTGTGGCCCGGCTGGTCGATCGGAACCGCCGTCGTGTCGCTCATGCTCATCGGAGTGGCGTGGCTCCTGGTCCAACTCGACATGCTGCGCGCCATTGCATCGCGCTACGGAGCGGGCCGGATCCTGGCATGGGAGTACTTTCGCGGTGAGCCGAGTGAGCCGCTGCCGGCTCCGATCCTGATCGCATCGGTGTGTACGGTGGCCGGAGTGCTCGGCACGCTGTTCGGTGCAGCGACGCTCATGATGTACCTGTTCAAGTGGCTCGCACCGGCGACCGACTTCGACCCGCTCCTGTTGAAGAACACTATGTTCATGTTCGGTCACACGATCGTGAACGTTGCCATGTACTGCGGCGTATGTGCCGTGTACACGATCCTGCCCATCTACACGAGACGAGCGTGGGGCGTGAATCGGATCACGGCCATCGCCTGGAACGCCACGCTGCTGTTCATCCTGGTGGCGTACTTCCATCATCTGTACATGGACTTCGCCCAGCCGAAGGCACTGCACTACATCGGACAGGTCGCGTCCTACGGATCGGCCATTCCCGCCACCGCCGTCACCGCGTTCGGAGTGGCCAGCCAGCTCTACCGCTCGGGTCTGCGCTGGAGCTTCACACCGCTCGCCTTCACCGCCGCGATCGTGGGCTGGCTGATCGGAGGCGTGGCCGCGGTGCTCGACTCGACCATCCTCGTCAATCGCACCTTTCACAACACGCTGTGGGTCCCCGGGCACTTCCACACGTACTTCCTGCTCGGCTTCGTGCTCATGCTCCTGGGATTCGTGCACCACGTCGTTCGATCCCGCGCGGAGCGCGTGGCGGGAGCGGGCTTGGCCACCATGCTCACCGGCGGATACGGGTTCATCACGATGTTCCTGCTCGGGGGATTGCACTCGGTCCCGCGGCGCTACGCGAGCTACGGCGCGATCCCACTGGAATCGGTGGCAACGAGCGGCACGAAGCTGGCCCTGTACGGCGCGGGGTTCGCATCTCTCTTCCTGCTCGGCGCCCTGGCGTTCTTCGCGTCGTTGGCTTCGCGCCAACGAGGTGCGATGGAAGGTCCCCAGGGATGAAGGACCGGCGATGGGCAGCTCTTGCTCCCATCGCCATGCTCGTCGTGTGGGGCGGCGGAGTGGGCCTCTGGACCTATGGCTTCCGCGCCTTCACCAGCTTCTCTGCCGCGCTCGCGGCCGCGGGTCCCCTCCCACGCACCACCCCCTCGCTCGAGGTGGTCGACCAGCACGATCGATCGTGGGACGTGGGCGCACCCCATGAGGGCTTCGTGCTGCTCCAGGCCATGTACCTGCGCTGCCCGGATGGCTGCCCGATCGCGATGGGCCGGCTCCACGAAACGGCGCATCACCTCGAGGATCGGATCCCGGGGGATCTGCAGATCGTGAGCCTGAGCGTGGACCACGATCCGCCGTCGGAGCTTCGCTCGATGTGGGAGATGCACGGCGCGATGGAGGGCTGGACGATGGCGTCGCTCACGGCCCAGCCGGTGCAAGACCCGCTCGCGAAGCTCGGTGTATGGATGTCGCGGCGATCCGACGGCGGGATCAACCACGGCCTCGATCTCTTTCTGATCGACCCCGCCGGTCGCGTGATCCGAACCTTCGATCCCGATCAGGAGCCCATCGCGATCGCCGCGGCGGTGCGTGCAGCGATGCGATGAATCGGGCCTGGCCGATTCTCGTCGGGATCACGGGCCTGATCCTTCTGGCCACTCCGCCGCTCGATCCCTGGCTGGACCACACCATGCCGCGACTGCTCGTGCTGCAGGTACCCGCATGGCTGGGGCTCGGCGGGCTCGTGGGCCTTGCCCTGCCGATGCGCCCCCGATCCTGGAACCCGCTCGGACTGACGGGCCTCGCCTTCTTCGTGGGCTCCGTCGCGTTCTGGATGATTCCGCGCTCGGTGGATGCGACGCAGACGTCGGAGCTCGTCGACCAGCTCATGCACGCAAATCTGCTCGTGGCGGGAGCCGGGCTGGCCGCGAGCCGCCGCTCCCTGCCCTTCGTGGCGAGGGGCGCCTTGGGCATCTATGGCGCCTCGATGACGTTTGCCCTTGGGATGATCTACTCGCGCTACAGCGACCTGCTCTGCGGGGCCTTCGACCTGGCGCAGCAGCGGGCGACGGGACGATGGTTGCTCGGGCTGAGCCCCCTCGTGACGATCTTCGTGCTCGTCTGCGGATTTCGCGCCCTGTCGAGAGGCCACGTCGTTCCACGAACGAACGAGCGATCCACGAACGAGGGATAGCGCTTTCGGCGGGCCGCCTTCGAACGAACGACGTTCCCCGTGCACGAAGAGAGAACGTGGAGGCGGCGCCCGGATTCGAACCGGGGATCAGGGCTTTGCAGGCCCATGCCTTACCACTTGGCCACGCCGCCAGTCGGCGCCACCTCGGGGGCAGCTCCGCCGGAGCCTTGCTTATAGGGGACGCCGGGCCCGCATTCAACCGTGCGCGCGGCCGCAACGGGAGCGTCGCGCGGGCGCTGCGCCGGGGCCCGCCGGCCGGACCGGCTTAGAGCCCCTCGGGTGCCACGCTCCCGTCGGCCTCGACCCGCAGCACCCCGCGGCAGTCGTAGCGATGCCAGTAGACGATCCGCTGCGCGCCGTGGTCCAGGGAATAGATCCACTTCTCGTTCCAGCGGATGCCGTTCTCCTCGCGGGTGCGAGGATCGTTCACGCATCCCTCGGACGCATGGGGCATGCCCCAGCGGCGGCGTGCCTCGCCGTGGCTGATCGCCTCAGCGGTCACATTCGCCTCCGATCATGTTGATCATGTCGAAGGTGGGGACGATGTCGGCGAGCATCGCGCCCTGGAGCATCTCGCGCATGGGCTGGGTGTTCACGAAGCTCGGCGGGCGACACCGCACCTTGTAGGGCTTGCCGCTGCCGTCGGAAACCACGTAGAAGCCGAGCTCTCCGTTGGGCGACTCGATGGCGTGGTAGGCCTCGCCAGCCGGCACCTGGACGCCCTCGGTCACGCCCTTGAACTGCTGGATCAGCTCCTCCATGCGGCCGAAGACGCGATCCTTACCGGGCCAGCGGATCCTCGTATCGCTCACGTCGACCGGCTCGCCGCGCGTCTTGCGCAGCACGGGCATGCACTGGCGCAGGATGCGGATGCTCTGCTCGACCTCTTCCTGGCAGACGAGGAAGCGATCGTAGTTGTCGCCGATCGTGCCGACGGGCACGTCGAAGTCGAGCTCGTCGTAGACGAGGTAGGGCTGCGCCTTGCGCACGTCGTAGGGGACGCCGGCGGCGCGCAGCAGGGGGCCGGTCACCGCGAACTCGATCAGGCGCTCCTTGGGGAGCATGCCCGTGTTGCGGAAGCGATCCACGAAGATGCGGTTCGCGGAGATCACCTTGTCGAAGTCGACGAGCAGCTCCTCGATGCGCACGAGGGACGACTCGAGCTGCTCCTCGAAGCCATCGGGCACCTGGCGCTGCAAGCCGCCGATGCGGATGTAGTGCGAGGTGACGCGCGCGCCGCACAGCATCTCTTGCAGATCCCAGATGAGCTCGCGCGCCTCGATTCCATACAGGAAGGGAGTCATCGCCCCGAGCTCGAGGCACGCCGCACCGAGCCGCGTCAGATGATCGCCGATGCGCGAGAGCTCGCCGGCCGTCGTGCGCACCCACTGGCCGCGGCGCGGCATCTCGAGCCCGAGCAGCTTCTCGACCGCCATGCAGAAGGCCAGGTTCGCGAGGATGGCGGAGTTGTAGTTCAACCGATCGGTGTAGGGGACCGCCTGGTACCAGGTTCCGCTCTCGCACTCCTTCTCGAAGCCGCGATGCAGGTACCCGACCATCACGTCCATGTCGATGATCTGCTCGCCGTCGACCTCGAGCATGATCTTCACGGTGCCGTGGGTTGCGGGATGCGACGGCCCCATGTTGAGGAGCTGCCGCTCGATGGGGAGATCGCCCTTCTCTCTGGTCTCGCGCGGGGGGATCAAGGTGCTCACGGCGATCTCCTAGTTGCGCGGGCCGATGAGCGGCTGGCGCCGCTCCTTCGGGTAGTCCTTGCGCAGCGGATGCCCCTGGAACTCCTCGTACAACAGGATCCGGCGCAGATCGGGATGACCCATGAAGCGCACGCCGTACATGTCCCAGACCTCGCGCTCCATCCAGTTGGCGCTCGGATACACGGCGGCGATGGACGCGATCTCGCAGTCGTCCTCGGGAACGGCCGCCTTCACGCGCAGCCGGTGCCGCGTGCGCGACGGCTCCCCTTCCGGTGGCGCCACGTCGATCGCGGCCAGGTGGTAGACGACCTCGAAGCGAGGCGCGCGCCCCAGGTAGTCGACCGCGGTGAGGTCCATCAGGAAGTTGAAGCGCAGGCCGGGATCGTCGCGAAGCGCAGTCATCGCCTGCACGATGCGCTCGCGACGGACGACGACGGTGGCATCGCCCAAGCGATCGTGCGTGTCGACGACCGCATCGCCCAGGCACGCTTTCACGCGCTCGAGAAGATCGGCGGTCATGTGCGCGAATACTCCCGGCGGATGAAGTCGAGCCGGCGCTGGAGCTTCTCTTCCGACCGCAGCAGCTCGTCCATGTGCAGCACCATCGGTGCGCGCTCGTAGGCGGCGAGCTCGACATCGCGGCTCATGACGATCGCCTCCTCGGGGCAGGCCTCCTCGCACAGGCCGCAGAACATGCAGCGCGACATGTCGATGTCGAACACGCGCGGGGCGCGCTCGATCGCGCCCTCGGTCTCGCCGGGCAGGATCGTGATGCAGTCCGTCGGACAGGCGAACTCGCACAGGCCGCACGCCACGCACTTGGGCTTGCCGGAGTCGAGCGCGACCAGCACCGGGTGGCCGCGGAAGGCGTCCGGGTAGTCGAGCCGCTCCTCGGGGTACTGGACGACGAAGGTCCGCTTGCGACCGATCATGTAGCCCCAGAAGTTCACGAAGAAGTGGCGCGCGGTGACTGCCAGACCCACGAAGATGGTCGGCAGGTACAGGCGCTCGGCCCAGCCGAGCCGCTCCTGTCGCCGGACCCTGACGACCTTTCCGGGCATCGAACGCCTCCCGCTCGCCCACGACGATTCGCCCCGGCGGGCCGTGCACGCGCTTTGCCTACACGCGCAGCTCCAAGTGCCAAGGGCGGCGGGAGTATAGAGCCTGAGGGGTCGGATTCAACACGCGCGCGACGGGGGGCGCGGCACCCGGGCGGCCGCGAACGGCTCAGGGGAAGGCGCTGCGGAGCTCTCGCTCCACGCGGCGCACCACGTCCGCGAAGGAGACCTCGCGGCCGAGCACGCTCGCCATGCTCACCATGCGGACGTTCGCGAGCCCACAGGGGACGATCGCGTCGAAGCGGCGCAGGTCGCAATTCACGTTGAGCGCGAAGCCGT
>CAZOTO010000140.1:0-7464 GCA_964582775.1 uncultured Myxococcales bacterium | reverse complement strand
ATCGAGCATGGCGAGCGAGTCGTCCAGGTTGCGGCGTTTCCGATCGGAATCGATTTCGACGTCTATGACGAGAGAGCACGCCGGGTACCACCCCTCGATGGGCAGACGGAGCGCATCCTTCTCGGCGTGGATCGGCTCGATTACACGAAGGGGATTCCCGAGAAGATTCGCGCCTTCGAGCGGCTGCTCGAGCTCCATCCCGAACATCGCGGACACGTCGTACTGCTCCAGATCGCCGTACCGAGCCGCGACCGGGTCGCCGAGTACCGCCGCCTGAAGCGTCAGATCGATGAGCTGGTGGGCCGCGTGAACGGCCGTTTCTCGACCGCGACGTGGACGCCGATCCGCTACCTGCATCGCTCGGTGGCCCCAGGCGCCCTGAGTGAGCTGTATCGGCGCGCAGAGATCTGCCTGGTCACGCCTCTACGCGATGGCATGAACCTGGTGGCGAAGGAGTATGTCGCCTCCCAGATCGACGAGGACGGGGTCCTCATCCTCTCGCGCCTCGCAGGCGCGGCCGAGACGATGAGGGAGTCCATTCTCGTCAATCCCTACAACATCGATGGGGTGGCGAAGGCGATCGATCGCGCGCTCACGATGGATCCCGCGGAGAGGCGGTCTCGCATGTCCGCACTGCGTCTACGGGAGCGCAGCGAGAACGTGCATCGATGGGTGAACGAGTTTTTGACGTGCGCGATGGCAAGCGGCACGAGCTTCTCTCCGGCAACCGATCGCGACTTCGCCCGCTGGATCCAGCCCTTTCTTCGGTGGCGCCGGCGGCTCGCCCTCTTCCTGGATTTCGATGGCACGCTCGCGCCCATCGTTCGCCATCCGAGCTTGGCGAAGCTGTCCGAGGGCATGAAGGCGGCTCTCGCTCGCTGCGCGGAGAGGAATGACACGGACATCACGATCGTGAGCGGCCGCGCATTGCCCGAGGTCCAGAGACTCGTCGACATCCCTCGGGTCGCCTACGCAGGCAACCATGGCCTCGAGATCTCCGGACCAGGTCTCCCCGCGTGGCGCCATCCGGACCTCGGCTATTTCGAGACGAGGCTGCGCGCACTCGCAGTGGAGCTCCGCGCCCTGTGCATTCCGGGGGCATGGATCGAGGAGAAGGGTGCATCCCTCACCCTCCACTTCCGTGAAGCAGACCCCTCGCGCGTGGAAGCGCTCGCGACGGATGCGCGGGAGATCATCGGACGTGCCGGCTTCCAAGCGTACGATGCGCACCGGGCCGTAGAGGGACGCCCGCCCGTGGGCTGGGACAAGGGCCGTGCGGTTCTGCACGTCCTCCGAGAGCGGTACGGACCCACGTGGTCCGCAGACATCGTTCCCCTCTACATCGGGGATGACCGGACGGATGAAGATGCCTTCCGAGTGCTGAGCGGGCTGGGGCCCACCTTCCGCGTGGGCAGCCCGGAGACCCCCACTGCCGCGTCCCATCCACTTCCCAATGTCGAATCGGTGCGAGCTCTCCTCGAGTATCTGGCACAGAGAGCCTCGGATGCCTAGACTCCGCGACAGAAACGCGAGCGACTCTCGATTGACAATGAGCCCCAAGTGGGCTCGAATACGCAGGGCACGAGATTCGATCACGAGATCACGGACGGAATCGGAATCGTAGAAGGGAGTACAAGGAATGGAGCTCTTCGGATTGGAGGGAAGCCTGTTTCTCCTGCGCTGGGTCCACTTCCTCGCGGGGATCACTTGGATCGGCATGCTCTACTACTTCAACTTCGTCCAGACGCCTTTCTTCTCGACCGAGCTCGGCGGAAGCGCGAGGAGCGCCATGATGCGTGGACTCGTTCCGAACGCACTGTGGTGGTTCCGCTGGGGAGCGATGTTCACGTTCCTCACGGGTTGGACGATCGTGATCACCCACATGGCGACGCGCACGGGTTCGTCGCCCTACTACGCACTCATCCTCCTCGGTGGAACGATGGGAACGCTCATGTGGGCGAACGTCTGGTTCGTGATCTGGCCGATCCAGCGCATCGCCATCGCGTCCGCGAATGCCGTTGCGGCGGGAGGACAGGCAGATCCGGCGGCCGCGGCCAAGGCCCCCCTCGCCGGACGCGCATCGCGAACGAATACGCTGTTCTCGATTCCGATGCTCTTCTTCATGGGAGCAGCTCGTCATCTCACCCTGGTGAGCTCGGAATCCCCTGCGTATGGCGCGTTCGCCGCGCTCACACTCCTGATCGTCATCGCCGTCGAGCTCAACGTCTTCTACGGCACGGCGGCAACGCAGAAGCCCTTGGGTTCGGTGTCCGGTACGATCCACGCGGGGCTCGGGCTCACTGCGGTGCTGTTCGTCATCTCGACGACCCTGCTCTGAGGACGGCACGCACGCGGAGGAGCGATCAGCGTGCGGTGCCGGGATTCGGCGGCTCCGCGAGGTACGCAGCCAGCGCATCGATGTCGGCCTTCAGGTAGGGCATCGCCTGCATGAGCGACGTCGGGCGCTTCGGAGTGTAGTCGGGCGGGTATTCCGCCCGAAGAATCCGGGCCTCGAGGAGCTCCCGGCTACTGCCGGCTACGGCGGGACCCAAGGATCCGTCCCGGGACGGATCGGTGTGGTGACAGGCGATGCAGTTGGCAACGTAGACGCGGCGTCCCTGTTCCACCGGATTCGCGGGTTCCTGCGGGGCGCATGCCGCCAGCCCGAGCACCAAGCCGAGCATCCCCCCCCTTGCCATCACCGATCCCCGCATCGATCTCTCGGCGTCACACTCCGTCCCCATACATCCCCCTTGCGATTGCGCCACGACCATCCGTGAGCGGATGCTCTCCCTTGTCTGCCCCTAGCCCGGCTCGTATGCTCCCGCGCTCGAGCCTCGCTCGAGGAGAATGCGATGAGCACGCGCGAAGAAGGAACGAAGATCGAGCTCGACTTCGAGAAGCTGGCGAAGATCGCACGGACGGGCCAGTCCGTCGTTCCGGTCGTCCTCCAGAATGCCGACACAGGAGACGTCCTCTACGTCGCCTATGCAAACGAGCAGGCACTTCGCGCGGCGCTCGAGACACGCACGGCTGTTCTCTGGTCCACATCGAGAGATGCGCTATGGCACAAGGGCGCGACATCTGGCGACGTATTGGATCTGGTCGAAGTGCGCGTGAACTGCGAACAGAGCTCTCTTCTCTACTTGGTCCGCCCGCGACGCGGGGTCTGCCACACCAAGGACACCGATGGGAAGACCCGCTCGACGTGCTACTACCGCAGGATCGCAGCCGACGGCTCTTGCCTGGAGCCCGTCGAATAGCGCCCGAGGATTCCTTCCCGAGCGTTCGACGACCCCCGATGCGCGGATCATCCCTCTCGCAGCCAGCCGATCAGGGTGCGGCGCAACGCGGTGGGCTCGAGGATGTGCTGCAGTGAACCCACCTTGCGCGCGCGCTCGACGGTGTGGATCGCATCGAACTCGGCGGCGACCTCCGCCTGCTTCTCCAACAGGACCTCTTGCAGCACTTCGTCAAGACGTGCACGACGAGCGACCGTGACAGTGGCATCCGCGGACGCGTCGACCTCCGCGCGAGCCGCGCGCACCCGCGGATCCGCAAGCGCACGCTTTCGCACGTCCCGGGCGAAGACGACCGCGGCAGCCGCAGGGCCACCGATCACGGATGCGAAGGAGCCTTCGAGCGCCGCGGTTCGCATGTGCGGATTGAGCTCACCCGAGAATACGACGTAGGCGCCGCCGTGATAGCGCGACACCACGGCGAACAGGATCCGCCCCTGGTAGCGCACGACGGCACGAGCGATCTCCGCGCCGAACTCGAGCACGCCGCGGCGCATCGACTCCGGAGAGCCGTCGAATCCGGAGAGGTTCGCGAGGATCACCGCCGGCCGGACTCCGCTCGCCGCATTGAGCGCGCGCGCCACCTTCTTCGACGATAGTGGGAACAGCGTTGCCGCCGTCCAGCTATCGGGTCCATCGTTCGGGGTGTATCCGAGTCGAGACACCGATCGGCTCTCGATCCCGATCAGCGTCGCAGGCACTCCTCCGAGATGCGCATCCCAGACGATCGCGGTCTCGGCGCCCTGCCAATCGCGCCAACGCTCGAGCCAGCCCGCATCCTGATCGACGACTGCGCGCATGAGGGGTCGCATCGCAAAGGGCTTCTTGCGATCGGGATTCACCTCTGCGGAAAACACGTCTCCCACCGTTGCGTAGGGCTCCTCGCCCTCGTACGGTGCCTTCATCGGATCGCGGCTGTCGGGGTCGCGCGTGGGGAAGCGGCGAGGACGGGCTTCCCCGGGGGCCACGTAGCTCACCGCATAGTGATCGAGCAGGATCGCGTATGCGTCTGCCATGTCACGCGCCTGGTAGTGGGCCTCGCCGTTGGGACCCATGATCCGCTCGTATCCGCCGATGGCCACCTCGTCCTCGGCGGCAACCGCTCCAGAGAACTCGAGTGCAGCCCGGCCCGTCAGCACCATGGATGCGCTCGGAAGCATGATGAGGACTCCGCGCGTCTGCAGGCCCATCGTCGACAGCGCATCGAAGTAGCTCTGGGCGCCGACGTTCACGCCCGGGAGGATCAGGTTCACCTCGCCTCCCGCGTCCGTGAACGTGACGATGCGCCGCACGACACGCGCAGTGGAGTCGAGATTCTCGGTTCCGCTGTCCATCGAGATCCGCGCGCCCGAGGACACGGCCACCCACTCGACTGGAATTCGCTCCCGCTCGGCCAGATCGATCGCCGCCACGATGCGGTCGCACTCCGGAGCCGCGAGCGCCCCCATGTCACGCGTGGGATCACTGATCACCAGCACGCGACGCATGCCCTCCGGATTCTTGAGCGTCGGAGTCGAGATCATTCCGAACACGACACCGCACGAGTTCCCCCCCGGAGGCCGCTCGATCGGTCGAGCCACACCATCGACGAGATCGTACTCGACGAACGCACCGCGTCCGGTCGGGCGCCACATGCCCGTGTCGGTCTCGTTCGGAGCGGCAGTGAACAGGCGTACGAGCTCGTACGGGTAGACGAGTCCTCTCGCACGCGCCGCGGCCACGCTGCGCTCGTACCGCGTCGCCGGCTTGAGCGGGCGATCATGGGGCTTGCGGAACTCCCACTCGACACGGCTGCCCGATGGATTTCCGACGAGAACCTCGATTTTCTCGGGCGGCGCATCCGGCCGTGCAGGATCTACCTTGGCCAAGCGCACGATCACCTTCTCGAGACCGAGATGGCTCGTCTCCGGAGCGAGCCTGCGCAAGGCCTCGGTGAGCAGATCCTCCGATAGCACGATCGGCGGACGAACGAACAGATACAGGCGGTTCCATTGCAGGCGATGCCCGGGATCCCTCTCTCCCTGGATCGAGCGCATCGCCTCGATCGCTTCGTGGAAGCGCTGGGCAAAGGCCAGCAGATCGGGGTTTCCCGGGACGTCGGGTCCCAGATCGGCGACCTCGGCGAAGCAGAAGACACGTTGATCCCCGCTCTGATCCCGCGCCTCGCCATAGAACGCGTGCACGAGATCGAAAGGAGCGATCGGAAGCAGCTCGAGTTCGAAGCGATCGAGCCGCCACAGCTCGATCCGGCGCGCAATCTCGAAGTCGATGCCGAGATCTGCCGCACGCTGGCGCATCGCGTCGGCGTCGGGCGCCGGAACCATCGTCGATGTGATGTCGTAGGTCTCGGAGGTCAGCCCGCCCCCTGCTCGCGCAGACGGGCGATCGAACACGACGAATCGCGCCTGTGCCGCCAGATCCGAAACGGTGGAGGGAACCGTTCCGCGCAGCAAGATCAGCCGGTCGAGAGCATCCGCGAGCTCCGGGCGACGCACGAAGGGCTCGTCGAGCTCACCCAGGCGGATCACCAGATGCAAGAGCGCGACGATCAGCCGCGTCCGCAGTGTCTGCGTGGTTCGCGTCGCATACAGGCGCAACACGGCGCGCTCGAGAGGATCACACGGCTCGAGCGACGAGATCTCGTAGTGCGACAGGACAGCACGCAGCAGATCCAGGAATCCCACATCGATCCCAGCGCCCTCCGCGGCGATGCGGCGCAGATACATCGCCATTCGGGCGTCGTTGGAGGGACCAAGCTCGTCTCCCGAAAGCCGCGTGGGCGTGCGGCTGAACAGGATCTCGATGTCTGCGAACAGATTCACCGCGGGGGAGCGCTGTGCGAGCTGCGCCCGCACCAACTTCGACACCCGCGCGACAGGAGCCTCGAGAACGCGGACCAATCGCTCCGCGCGCGTCGGATTCACGTCGTATCCCATCAGAACGCGACGACTCTCGGAGCGAAGCACCGATACGGCATCGGAGCGAACCGCGGCCGGCAGATCCGATACGCGTTCCAGGTCGATTCCGCCCTGCTCGTCGAAGAAGATCGCAAGCAGATCGCGCTCCGTGACGAGCTCGAGCGGCGGGGCCTCGCTCGCCTGCGTGTCTCCGGTGTCGCTCGGCTCGATGACGAGGAGCACATCGCCCGCGGACACCCGCTCTCCTGCGCGAACGATCACCTCGCGCACGGTCCCGGCGAACGGCGCGGAGAACGCCGTCTCCGTCTTCATCGCTTCGAGGACACCCAGGCGATCGCCTGCGCGAACCACATCGCCCGGCTTCACCGAGATCTCGATGAGCAACGCCGGCGCTGGTGCGCGGACCTTTCCGCCCGAGTCGAGCTGCACACGGTGCGGGCGCCCCTCGAACTCGATCAGCAGATCCACGTCGGAGGCAGAGACGAGTACCTGGTGCTGCCGCGCACCCATGAGCAGGAGTCGCGTGTGCGGGCCCTCTTCGAGCACCTGCACTTGCGAGACACAATCACCCATGTGCACACGATAGGTCCAGTTGCCGATCGCATAGACGTTCAGGCGATAGGGACGACCCGCGTACGTCAGATCTACGCTCGCCCCCGTCGACGGCGGAATGTTCCGGGGTCGGCCGCGGCTCGCCTCGGCGTAGAAGTTCGAGCGGATGGCTTCGCGCTCGCGTTGGTAGACCTGGATCGCCGCCACCAGGAGAACCTCGATCGCGGGGACCGGGGCCGAGGTGACGTTCGACCGCTCGAGCCATCCCGTATCGATTCCTCCCGCGCGAAACTCGGGATTGCGCAGGATATCGAGCAGGAATCCCTTGTTCGCCATGCCCCCGTCGACGACGACACGAACATCGCTCACCGCTCGCTCGAGGCGTGCGCGCGCCTCCTCGCGCGTGGAACCGCGCGCGAGGATCTTGGCGATCATCGAATCGAACTCGGATGGGATCGTACCCCCGGGACCGATACCGGAATCCACGCGAATGCCGGGACCCGACGGCAGATCGAGCAGGAGGATGTCTCCCGGGCTCGGCGCAAAATCGTTGTACGGATCTTCCGCGCACAGGCGCACCTCGATGGCGCAGCCCCGCTCCACGGGAGCCTCGGCCGGCAACCGCTCCCACCGCGCGATGCGGATCTGCCACTTCACCAGCTCGAAGTCCGTCAGGAGCTCCGAGACGCCAAGCT
>CAZOTO010000139.1:0-7498 GCA_964582775.1 uncultured Myxococcales bacterium | reverse complement strand
GCTACTGGCGCGTTCCGTTCGCGCATCGCGGCGAGCACCGCCGCATGCGCCTCGCCGATGCGGAGAACGAGCTTCGCGAGCGGTTGCGCGCGACGGTGTCGGACCATCTGCACGCGGATGTTCCGGTGGCGGCGTTCCTGTCGGGCGGCATCGATTCCTCGATGACGAGCGCGCTCACGAGCGAAGCGATGGGTCGACCGCCGGCGACGTTTTCGATCGGATTCACCTCGGCGGAGCACGACGAGCGCTCGCACGCGCAGACCGTGGCGGACCACATCGGATCGGAGCATCACGTCGTCGAGTGCGGCCCGGAGCTCGCCGAGGACTATCCCGACATCGTCTACCACATGGAGCTGCCGTTGCAGTTCCCGCTCGCGCTGCCGCTCGCACGGCTCTCGCGCACCGCGCGCGAGCACGGCTACCCGGTCGTCCTCACCGGCGAGGGTGCCGACGAACAGCTCGCTGGCTACGACTGCTTCCGCTCCGAGCGGTTGCGCCGCGCGCTCGAGTACCCCGGCTTGCGCAGCCTCAAGCCCGCCCTGTACCGGCGGCTCTACCGCTGGCTCGGCTCGCCCGAGGGTCTCGAGGAGTTCCTGATCGACGTGCAGCGTCGGCCGTGCCGCGAGGTCGAGGCCGCGTTCGGCGGGGTGCGCCCGCCGTGGTACGACGCGTGGAACGCGCTCGATCTGGATCGCGAGCTCCTGCTCGCCCCCGACGGGCGCCGCGTGCGGCCGATCCACGAGGCGCCGGCCGAGTTCCGGCACTGCGTGCGCGAGGATGTCCGCGAGCTGCATCCGCTCGATGCACAGCTCGCGGTAGAGCTCGAGACGCGACTCCCCGCGTGGATCCTCGCCATCGGCGATCGCGCGTCGATGGCGAGCAGCGTCGAGGCGCGCGTGCCGTTCCTCGACCACGAGCTCGTGGAGTGGCTGGCGCCGCTGCCGCCTTCGTTCAAGCTTCGCGGTCTCACGGAGAAGGCCCTGCTGCGCGGCGCGGCACGTGGGGTCGTTCCCGATGCGATCCGCCTGCGCCAGAAGCGCCCGTTCTACGTCCCGATCCACTCGTGGTTCTTCGACAAGGGAGCGCCCGACTACGTCGAGGCCCTCTTCGAGGAGCGGGCGCTGCGCGACGCCGGTCTGTTCGCCCCCGGGATCGTGGCGCGTCATCGCGATCTTCTCGCACGTGTTCCTGCGGGCCACTTCCTGCGCATGCGCCTGGAGTGGCTCTCCATCCTCGTGCTGGGCACCCAGCTTCTCCATCACCTGTTCGTGGCGGGAGCGTCCGATCTCGCGCGCTCCGATGCCCCAGAGGAGTCGTCCCGATGGCGAACCCGCTCCGAGAGCTGCTGAGGCAACCCACCGAGAAGGAGCTCCAGGTCGGCCGGTACACGGTCCTCGAGCCCATGGATCCCCAGTCCCTCGAGCGCCTCTTCCGTCAACGCCATGGTGTGTACCTCGACGAGGGCTTCATCGAGCCCGATGCCTTCCCGGGTGCGTGTTTCCGCGACGTGTTCGACTCCATCGCCACGCACATCGCCGCGTTCGATCCCGAGGGCGAGGTGATCGGGTCGAGCCGGGTCGTGCCGCCGACGGAGCTCGGTCTTCCCACGCACCGGCTCTTCCACCTGCCTCCGCTCGGCGTGGAGCCCTCGCTCATCGGCGAGGTGGGGCGGCTCGCGATCGATCGCACGCACCGCGGGGGAGCGCGATTCGTGGTTCTTGGGATCATCACGCGGCTCTATCATGGTCTGCGTCGCCACGGCCTCACGCACTTCGTGGCGTTCATGCATCCCGATCTCGAGCGGATGCTCACGAGACTGCGCATCCCCGTGAGGCCGATCGAGCCCCTCGAACCGACGCCCGAACACCTCGCCGCGCGGGCCGCGATGGCGGGATACTTCTCCCGGGGACACGTGCGTCCCACCCTCACCTCGCTCGACGCGATGGCGGAAGCGATCGGCATCTAGCGCGACGCAGGACGTTCTTCACCTGGTCGCGCCTCGCGCCGAAGCGATCGGGCGATGGGCTGGCTGCGCAAGGGATTCGTCTGGCTGAACACGGTCTCCGTGTGCGTTCTTGCGGCCATGGCAATCGCGGGCGCGGTGCGTTGGCATGGCGAGACCTTCCCCGGGTTCCTGCTCCTGGGCAATCGCGTGGTGGCCTCGGCGGGGCTTGCCCACTGGCCCGCCACGCAGCGCGGAGACCTGTTCCAGCTCGAGTTGGTCGCCATGGACGGGAAGCCCGCTGCGGATGCGGGCAGCGTGCTCGCATCGGTTCGCCGCCTGCGTCCGGGCACCCCCGTTTCCTACGAGTTCACCGACGGCCGGCACACGTTCGAGCGCACCATCGAGACACGCCACTTCGGAACCGCGGATCTGCTCCTGCTGTTCGGGCCATACCTCCTCACCGGAATCGCCTTCGCCCTGCTCGCCTTCCTCGTCTTCCTCCTGCGCGGAAGCTCCGACCTCTCCTGGGGGGTGTGGGCGTTCTCGCACGTGGCGGGCCTGTATGCCCTCTCGGCCATGGACCTCTATGGGCCACATCGCCTGTTCCGGGTCCATGTCCTGGCCGAAGGGATGCTGGTCCCTGCGGGCGTCCACATGGCCCTCGTCTTTCCCCAACGGGCCTCCTTCGTCGCGCCGCAGTCCCGCCTCGTGCTGGCGCTGTACGTGGCCGGCGCGGCCCTCACCGCTGCCTATCAGCTGGCCCTGTACGATCCCCGTGCCTACTCGTGCCTGCATCAGACGGCGGTTCTCGGTATCGGATCCGTGTTCGCGATGATGATCGCGACCCAGATCGGCACGTATCTGAGACCGCGCTCCTTCGAGGCCCGGCAGCGCGTGCGCGTGGTCGCGTTCGCGGGTGCGGTCGCCTTCGCGCCCATCGTCGCGATCGGGATGGCCTCCGCGCTCACCGGGGGGGGCGTCCAGCAGAACTTCATGGCCTTCACGGCGCTCGTGTTCCCGATCGCCATCGGCTACGCGGCGCTGCGCCACGACCTGCTCGAGGTGGATGCCATCATCCGCAATACCGTGAGTCATGCCCTGCTCACCGTGTTCATCGCCGGGGCATATGCGGGGCTGCTCGGAACCTTCGAAGGGGTGTTCGAGTCGGCGCTCGGCTGGGATCGCCGCGTGTTCGCGCTCGGAGTCGGCGTCGTATGCGTGTGGCTGCTGCTGCCGCTGCGCGATCGCGTGCAGTCCACGGTGGACCGCGTGTTCTTTCGCACGGCCTACGACTACCGGCGCATGCTGGCGCGCACGAGCCGGCGCCTGGCATCCGTGGCGAGCCTCGAGACGATTCGCGCGGAGCTGCTGGACGCCCTGTCCGAGGCGATGCATCCGTCGTCGCTGATCCTCGCGATCGACCGCGGAGAGGGCCGCGGCTTCCACGTCGTCGAGGATGCAACGCAAGAGATCGAGGTGCCGATCCAGGCGCGTACGAGCGCCGAGCTGATCGAGCTCGAGGGCGGATCGCTCGTGGTGCCGCTGCGTGCCGATGATCGAACGATCGCGACGCTGCACCTCGGTCCCTCGATGTCGGGACGGATCTACACCGGACAGGATCGCCAGCTCCTCGGCACGCTCGCGAACCAAGCGGCGATCGCCGTGCAGAATGCGCTCGCGATCGAGGAGCTCGCCGAGCTCAACCGCGACCTCGAGCGCCGCGTCGAGAGCCGCACGCGCAAGCTGCACGAGACGCTCGCGGAGCTGCGCCACACGCAGGCGCAGCTCGTTCATGGCGAGACGATGGCCTCGATCGGCCGCTTCGTCGCCGGAATTGCACACGAGCTCAACAATCCGCTGAACTTCCTCATGGGCAACGTGCACTATCTACGCGACTACTCGCGTGCGCTGCTCCAGCTCCTCGATGCGTACGAGCAGGTGCTCCCGACTCTGGATGCCGACACGCGCGAGGCGCTCGAGCAGAGGACGGTGGAACTCGACATCGCGGGGCTGCGCGTCGACCTGCCCTCGGTGATTGCGGGCTGCCTCGAGGGCATCGAGCGGGTGATCGGGCTCGTCCGGGACCTCCGCACCTTCTCCCGCATCGACTACTCCGATCTCGTCCACGCGGACCTGAACGACGCCCTCGACTCTACGCTCAATCTGCTTCGCGGCCGCATGCGCTCGATCGAGGTCGAGCGCGACTACGGCGATCTTCCTCCGGTGGAGTGTCTGGCCGGCCAGTTGAACCAGGTTTTCATGAACCTGCTGTCGAACGCGAGCGATGCAGTGGGCGAGGAGGGGCGGGTGACGATCCGCACGCGCTGCCTCTCGGAGAATCGCGTCTCGATCGAGGTGGAGGACGCGGGCTGCGGGATCGACCCGACGATCCTCGAGCACATCTTCGACCCGTTCTTCACGACGAAGGATGTCGGCAAGGGCACCGGGCTCGGACTCTCGATCAGCTACGGAATCGTGGCGCGCCACCACGGATCGATCTCCGTGCGCAGTGAGCCGGGAGTCGGTACGTGCTTCCGGGTCGAGCTACCCATTCGCTTCGAGGGAAATCTCGGAGAGGAAGCCGACGACACGCCGAGACCGGCGGCGGGCGCGAAGAGGGCGCCGACGGCCTAGCGTTCTGTCCAGGACGCTAGGCGGTGGCTTTCCGAAGATCGGCGTACTGCCGGACGGCCGCCCACAGGTCGCGTTTCGCGATCGGCTTGCCCACGTGTCCCGAGCATCCGGCCTGCAGACACTCCTCCTGGTGCTCGCGCATCGCGTGCGCGGTGAGCGCGACGATTGGAGTCTCGCATCCGCTCGTGCGAAGCTGCCGCGTCGCTTCGTAGCCGTCGACCTCGGGCATCTGCATGTCCATGAGGATCACATCGAAGGGACGCTCGAGCTCCTCGGCTGCGCGGGCGTGCTCGATCGCCTCTCGTCCGTTCGTTGCGAGCTCGACCTCGGCGCCGCCGTCGCGCAGGAAGCGGCCGAGCAGCCGCCGGTTGTCCGAAGAGTCCTCGGCAAGGAGCAGGCGCAATCCCGCGAGAGGGCGCTCTCCCAGCTCGCCCTCGCGTGGCCTGGATTCGGGGCCTCGAACCGGATCGAACTCCACTCGTACGGCAGGGAGCACGACGTCGAAGCGGGTTCCCTCCCCGACCCGGCTCTCCAGCGAGATCCGGCCGCCCAGCCGCTCCACGATCCGTTGGCAGATCGTGAGGCCGAGCCCGATGCCGCCCCGCTCGTGCCGACGGGGAGCGTCGAGCTGCGTGAAGGGCTGGAAGATCGCCTGGAGCTGATCCTCGTCCATGCCGATTCCCGTGTCCGACACCGCGAAGTGGAGCGCGTTCTCGGAGAGCGAGAGCTCCGCGCGCACCCGGCCGCGATCGGTGTAGCGAATCGCGTTCTCGATGAGATTCGTCATCACCTGCCGGATGCGCGAGGGATCGCTACGGACGGCATGGTTGCAGTCAGGGGCGATGGAGATCTCCAGTGTGAGGCCCTTCTCGCTCGCGGGACGCCGGAGCATGTCGCCGACGTCCTCGAGCAGGCGAGCCGGAGAGAACGCGATCTCCTGGATCGTGAAGCGGCCCGCCTCGATCTGGGACAAGCTCAGGAGCTGGTTGATGATCCGGAGCAGGTGGGTGCCGTTGCGCCGGATCGCGTCCACCGCGCGGTGGCGCTCCTCGGCGACGACCTCGTCGTCGAGCTGCTCCGCATAGCCGAGGATCGACGTCATCGGCGTGCGGATCTCGTGGCTCATGTTCGCCAGGAACAAGCTCTTGGCGCGACTGGCAGCCTCCGCAGCGTCGCGTGCCTGGGAGAGGGACTCGAGCGCCTCTTCGAGCCGCTGGTTCCTCTCGGTGAGCTTCTCGAGCAGGTCGCGATTCTCCTGCACGAGCCAGACCTGTTCGACCACCGACCTCACCATCACGCGCAGCTGCTCGGGGGGGCAGGGTTTGCTCACGTAGGCGTGCACGCGGGCGCGGTTGATGGCCGCGATCGTCGCGTCGATGTCGGAGTAGCCGGTGAGCAGGATCCGACCCGTGTCCGGCCGGTGTTCCGCCAGCCATGCGAGCAGGTCTACTCCCGTGAGACCCGGCATGCGCTGGTCGCAGACCACGACGTCGAAATGCTCCTGCTCGAGCGTGCGCAGCGCGGCTTCACTCGAGCACAGGCACTTCACGAATCCCAAGCCTCGTAGCACGCGAGCCAAGAGCTCCACGCCTCGTGGCTCGTCGTCGACGATCAGGATGCGCACCGGCCTTTCCACGCGAGCCGCTATCGGCCTTGCCCCCGGAAAGCTTCAAGAGGGCTGTACCGATTCCGTGTCCACTCGGTACCAAGGGAGACCCCCGCGGACACCTGCGCCGGAGCGATCGGTTCGCCGGGAATGGATCTGCCGGTCGGCTGCTCAGGAAATGCGTGTTCGATCCGTTACGAGTGAACGGAGTTCCGCCCGCACCCGCATGCCGTGGGCTCGGCGCGGTCTTCGAGGCCTCGTGCGACGATGAAACCCGACATCGACTCCCGGCTTCGCACCCGCGCTCGGCGCATCGCGATGGTGGCTGCATGGCTTTGCCTCTCTCTCGCCGTACCGGGCGCTCCGAGCCCTGCCGCGGCGCAATCCACCGAGAGGCGATCGCCGCATGCGTCGGCGATCGAGACGATCACCGTGACGGCGCGCAAGCGCGAGGAGGATCTGCAGAAGGCTCCGCTGTCCGTGAGCGCATTCGACGCCGAGGCCTTGCGCGAGGCGAGCGTGGTCCGGATCGACGACCTGTCGCAGCTCGTGCCCGGTCTCCGGATCGATGGCGACGACACGGCCGTGGCCGCGCGGCTCTTCGTTCGCGGGGTGGGAACGTACGACACGATTCCGACGCGAGATCCCGGTGTGGGGCTGTATCTCGATGGTGTATACCTGCCGCGGGCGCAAGGGGCGCTCCTCGACCTCGCGGAGGTCGAGCGGGTGGAGGTGTTGCGAGGCCCGCAGGGCACACTGTACGGACGCAACACGATCGGTGGTGCGGTGAACGTGATCTCGCGTCGTCCCACTTCCGAGCGATCCGCGCTGCTCTCCGCCAACGCCGGTAGCTATGGGCTTCTCGAGACGAAGGCCGCGCTCTCTCTCCCCCTCATCGAGGAGCGGCTGTTCTCGCGGATTTCGATCGTGACGCGAACGCGTGACGGCTACTCGAAGAACGTGGCGCTGGATCACCGCACCGACGATGATCGCCTGCTCGGTGGACGCATCGCGCTTCGCGCCCTGCCTTCGGATGGAGTGGAGCTCGGATTCGTCGCGGATGCCACCCGCCAGCACCGCAGCGGCCGGGGCGGTCAGTGTCGCTTCGGTGCGAACGCGCCCGCGGCGACGGGCTTCGTGGAGGATCCGTTGGGTGTCGGCGCACCGCAGGCGATCCTCACCCTGGTGCCGTTCGTCGACATGGTGACGGGCTTCGTCCAGCGCTGCAGGACGAGCCGCGAGGAGGGCGATCTCGAGTACCGCTCCAACGTGAAGGCCGAGGTCGACATGGACACGCGAGGGGCGGCTGCCAC
>CAZOTO010000138.1:0-7526 GCA_964582775.1 uncultured Myxococcales bacterium | reverse complement strand
CGTAGTGTAATGAGATACGGATGAGAAATAAGAAGTTTTAGTTTCTTCATGGCATCCCGCGCGAACCCGCGCGCGGGCGACGCTGCAGCCGCGCGCTCGCGAAGCAGCGCCTCGCCGGCGTCGCGCCGCAGTGCCGCGATCTCTTCGCGCTTGCGCACGAGGATGGCGTCGAGGATCGTCACGAGACCGCACTCCGCCCGTTCGTGAAGGCACACAGCCGCTCGAGCGCCGCGCTCGCGTGTCCCGAATCGATGGACTCTGCCGCGAGCGCGACTCCCTGCGCGAGATCCCTCACTCTTCCCGCCACCACGAGCGCTGCAGCGGCATTCACCACCACGATGTCACGCTTCGGACCGCGATCGCCCGCGAGCACGCTGCGCGCGATCGCAGCGTTCTCCTCGACGTCTCCCCCGAGGAGGTCCTCGCTCCGAGCCGTGGGCACGAAGGCACCCGTCTCGAGCACGTGCCGCTCCTTGCCGTGCCCATTCCACACGACCACCTGCGTCGGCGCACAGGTGGAGATCTCGTCGAGCCCGTCCTCGCCGTGCACGACCCACGCGCGCTCGGCGCCGAGCTCGACGAGCGCATCGAGCGTGGGCTCGACGAGCGCAGCCTGCGCAACCCCCACCATGTGCCGGCGCACGCGCATCGGGTTCGTGAGCGGTCCCAAGCGGTTGAAGATCGTGGGAATCCCCAGGGCCGTGCGAATCGGCGCCACCCGCGCCATCGCGGGGTGACACTGACGTGCGAAGAGGAACCCGATGCCGATCTGCCGCACGGCCTCGGCCATGCGCGCGGGATCGACATCGAGATTCACGCCGAGCGCAGCGAAGACCTCGGCCGACCCGCAGCGGCTGGTCGCCGCGCGATTGCCATGCTTGGCGACGGTCCCCCCCGCGCCCGCCACCACGAACGACGCCACCGATGAGATGTTGAACGTCCCCGCGCCATCGCCACCGGTGCCCACGATGTCGACCGCTTCCGCAGGCGCATCGGGCAGCGGCAGAGCGAGCGAGCGCATGGCGAGCGCGGCGCCGACCACCTCGTCGAGGGTCTCCCCTCGCGTTCGAAGCGCCGCGAGCAGGCCCGCGATCTCGATCTCACTTCCCTCGCCGCGCATGACGGCCGCGACGAGCTCGCTTGCCTCGCTGCGCGCGAGCGATCCGCCCGCGACGACCGTGCGCAATGCCTGTCGGATCATGCCGCCGCCTCGCGTCTCGCCGCCATGCGAAGGAAGTTCTCGAGCAGCCGCTTTCCCTCGCGCGTGAGGATCGACTCGGGATGGAACTGCACGCCGATCACACAGTGCTCTCGGTGACGAAGTCCCATGATCTCACCATCCGCGGTCCACGCCGTCACCTCTAGACAGGCCGGCAGCGATTCGCGCTCCACCGCGAGCGAGTGGTACCGCGTGGCCTCGAAGGGCTGCGACAGGCCTTCGAACACGCCGCTTCCGTCGTGCTCGACGAGGGAGGTCTTGCCGTGCATGAGCTGCTTGGCCGCGATCACGCGGCCACCGAAGGCATCCGCGATCGACTGGTGCCCCAGGCACACCCCGAGGATCGGGACTTGCCCCGCATAGCGGCGGATCACGTCGACGCTGATCCCGGCTTCGCGCGGCGTGCATGGACCCGGAGAGATCACGATCGCACCCGCGCCGCGGCGTCCCACCTCGTCGACCGTGATCGCATCGTTGCGCACGACCTCGCACTCGGCACCGAGCTCGCCCAGATACTGCACCAGGTTGTACGTGAACGAATCATAGTTGTCGATCACCAGCAGCTTCATCGCGGCTCCTTCCCCGCCGCGCGCACCGCGAGCTCCACGGCGCGCAGGCCGGCGCTCGCCTTGTGCAGCGTCTCCTGGTACTCGCGCTCGGGATCCGAGTCGGCCACGACCCCGCCTCCAGCCTGGACGTGGATCGAGCCGTCCTTCACGAGCAGCGTGCGGATGGCAATACACATGTCCATGTTGCCGGAGAAGTCGATGTATCCCACGCAACCGCCGTACAGCCCACGGCGCTCGGGCTCGAGCTCTTCGATGATCTCCATCGCGCGCACCTTCGGCGCACCGGTGAGCGTCCCCGCAGGGAACGTCGCGCGCAGCAGGTCGATGCCATCGAGTCCCTCGCGCAGCGTGCCGTGCACGTTCGACACGATGTGCATCACGTGCGAGTAGCGCTCGATCACCTGCAGCTCGTCCACCGCCACGGAGCCGATCTCGGCCACGCGCCCCACGTCGTTGCGGCCGAGGTCGACGAGCATCACATGCTCGGCGAGCTCTTTCGGATCCGCGAGCAGATCGCGCTCGAGAGCGAGATCCTCTTCGGGCGTGGCGCCGCGCGGGCGCGTGCCCGCGATCGGACGCAGGTCGATGCGACGCCCGTCGAGGCGCACGAGGATCTCGGGCGAAGAGCCCAGCACCACGTGATCGCCGCACCGCAGGAAGAACAGGTACGGCGACGGGTTCAGCACGCGGAGCTGGCGGTAGATCTCGAGCGGCTCCACGGTGAGGGGCACCGAGAGCCGCTGCGACGGCACGACCTGGAAGATGTCGCCCGCCTGGATGTACTGCTTCGCACGGCGAACGACCGCGTGGTAGCGCTCGCGCGTGGTGTTCGAACGCACGTCGAAGCTCGGCGCAACCGCCCGCGGATCCACGGCATCGAGCCACGGCACCTGCACCGATTGCGACATGCGCGCGAGGAGCGCGTCGAGCTCGGCGAGGCCCGCCTCGTAGGCCGCTTCCGCACGCGAGACATCCTCCACATCGACCATGTGCACGATCGTGAGCCGCTGGCGCGTGCGGTCGTGCACGAGAACGGTGCGGGGGAACACGAACGAGCAATCGGGCACGCCGAGCGAATCGGGCGAGAGCTCCGGAAGACGCTCCACGTAGCGCACCCAGTCGTAGGCCACGTACCCCACGCCCCCACCCGCGAAGCGCGGAAGCGAAGGCAGCTCCGCCGGGGAGAGCTCCCGAAGGAGCCGCCGTAGATGGTCCAGCGGATCGACGCTGCGGTCGAGCGGCAGATCGATCCGCTCGGTCTCCGCGCCGCGCTGGATCTCGACCTGGCCGGCCGTGGCACGCAGCACCGCGCGCCGGCCGACCCCGATGAAGCTGTAGCGGCCCCACTGCTCGCCGCCCTCGACCGATTCGAACAGGAACGCCGACTCGCCGTCGTCGAGCTTCGTGAAGAGTCCGAGCGGGGTGTCGAGGTCGCTCAGAACCTCGCGGACGAGGGGGACACAGCGGCCACGCTGCGCGAGCGCGCGAAAGGATTCGAGATCGGGCCGAGCCATGGTGCGTCCCTCATCGGGCGAGGAGGTTCCCACACCGCCCGCACACCGTCAACCAACGCGAAGCTGCATCGCGGAATCAGGGCATCGCCGCGGTATCGAGGCCGTACCCCCCGCCCATGGAGCGCCGGCCGATCCCGACGAGCCGGACCGAGAGCCGGAAGCGGGTCTCCGTCGGTCGGGTGCGATGCTCGACCGTCCCGATCAGCTCCCAGCAGCGGCAGCTCGACTGAAGCACCATGCCGATCTTGCCGCCGCTCGAGGACGAGGATTCGAGGTTCAGGTAGCCGTCGCCGAACACCGCCACTCGCCGGGTCACGTTCATCCAGCCGCTCAACGCGATCTGGTTCAGGCGATCCACATCGCGATCCACCGAGTCGAAGATGTCGCTGCTGGTCTCGAAGTCCTCGAAGGCGAGGAGCGGCGAGTACAGGTAGCGATAGCTCAGCGTGAACCAGTTCCCCGAGGAGGAGCTCCACTGCACGCCCAGCCGTGCATCGTCGACCTCGTCGATCCGCGTGTCGTAGCCGACATCGAAGCTGAGCGCCCAGCCCTGGCGCGGATAGAGAGCCCCCAGCAGGAAGATCCGCGACAGATGGCGATCGAGGAAGTCGTACCCCGAACCCACGCGCACCTCGCCGAAGAGCCGCGCAGCTCCCGGCTCGGTGAGAGAGGGGACGTAGAAGCGGTTGCCGATCTGGAGCTGCAGCAGCCTCTCGTCCGAGATTCGATCCGCGGGGTTCTGGGTGAGCACGCGCAGGTCGCCGTCGATCAGCCGCACGGGCCGGATCGCGGACATCGGGATGAAGAGGGGATTCGAGTCCTGGTCCGGCGCCGAGATCCCCGCGAATCCGACACGCGGTTCGACGATGTGACGAAGCCGCTTCGCCCCGATCTCGAACTCCCGCGCGAATTGGGTGCGGACATCGAACCGTGCGGTCCACAGGCTACGGGTGTCCGAGCTCTGGTTCTCGGGATCGTACGCGGTGAGCCGATACCCAACCTCGGAGAGCGTCTCGAAGATCCCGAGCCTCTGCGGGAGCGTGACGCGCGGATACAGATCGACGCGATGCCCGAAGTCCGCGAGAAGCTCTCCTTCCTGGAAGCGGCCGTCGCCTTCGAAGGCCTGCGTCGCGAGCGAACTCGTCCCGAAGTTGTCTCGGTGTACGTCGAGATTCGGGAAGGCACCCGTTGCGTCCTGCTCCTTCGTATCGAACACGCCGTCCACGCCGGTGTCGAAGAAGCGGCCGCCCACGGGGGATCGTCCGTATAGCGTCGATGCGTCCGCCTTCTGATGGAAGTACGTGTACCGGGTGTCCATGCCGAACCGCAGGGGCAGACCGCCGAGCGAGCGCGGGATCCAGCCCGCCCGGATGTCCGGATACCGCTGGAGAACGAAGTCGTCTCGGTCGAGATCGTTGGGGCTCTGCAGGTCGTCCGCGTGCGAGACCTCGACACCCGCGTAGCGGCCATCGCGCGCATAGGTAAGCCAGCCGATGGACTCGACGAATCGCGAGCTGCGAAGGTTCCCGGGGATGTCCTCGAAGTCGATCGGATAGTCGTTGTCGCTGATCCGCTTCAGGTCGGCGCCGAAGCGCAGTCCCTCGCCGAGCGGATGCTCATGCCGGAGCCAGACGGCCCAGCGATCGTCCGAGTAGGGAGTCTCCCAGCCGTCGTCCACCTCGCGATCGCTCGGGAGAATCGACACCCCGCCCGCCCCGAATCCGTCCTGGCCGAACACGTACTCGGTATCGAGGGA
Organism: uncultured Myxococcales bacterium; assembly: GCA_964582775.1. Classification (GTDB taxonomy): domain Bacteria; phylum Myxococcota_A; class UBA9160; order SZUA-336; family SZUA-336; genus CAZOTO01. The sequence continues at coordinate 2,468 of CAZOTO010000138.1, read as the reverse complement.
GTGCTTGAATCCGCGCTGACTGAGCCACGTGGGCCGGAAGGTGACGTTCACGTTCTCGCGCACGGCCCAGAAGAAGGGGATCTCGAGCTCGGCTCCGTTGCGGCTCGATTGCGAGAAGTCGGGGATGAGGAATCCGGTCTGGCGCTCCGTCTTCGCAGGGAAGACCAGATAAGGCACGTACAGAACGGGAACTTCGAACGCGCGAAACCACAGGTGCTTCGCCACGGCGTAGCCCCCGACGCGGAGCCGCGCCTCCTCGACGTCGATCTCCCAGGGCTCACGCTGCTTCGGGCTCGGCGGACAGCGGCAGGTCGTGAACTGTCCCCGCTCCACGCGATACGTATCCACCCCGGTCCGCTGGATCGAATCGCCCTGGACCTTGAAGCCGGTGGATCCGGTGTCGAGGGTGGCCTTCGACGCCACTGCCACGGAGGTCCGCATGTTGAGCGCCGCAAAGCCCGCACGCACGCTGTCCTGCCCCGAATCGATCCGCACGTCGCCCGACGCCACACCGATGCCCGTCTCGGAGTTGAAGGCAATCCAGTGCGCTTCCAGGGTGCGACCGTCGGGCTGCTCGATCCGCACGTTGCCCACGGCCTCGTAGACCTCGCGCTCCTCCTCGTAGATCACCTCGTCGGCGGTGAGCACGAAGTCTGACCGGAAGGGCTCACGCAGCAGATCGGGGGCCTCGGCCGCATGCGAGGAACCCGCGAGGACGATGCCGAGCACAATCCAGCCAAGGCAGAGGTTGAATCGACGCACCGCGCGGTTCTAACGCGCCGTCACGCAACTATCAAGCGGACGATGCTGCGGGGCCGGGATCGATGGCCCTACGCGGCGGCGATGCGCTCGAGCGCGCCAGGCTCCTGGACGCTCAATCGATCGTCCAGGAGACGGACGACGCGCTGATCCAGAAGCTCCTGCAAGCAGAAGTAGGCCACGATCATCGGGATCCGGGCGTCCCCGGCGAGCTCGGCCAGGCGTCCGCGAACCATGGACGGCTCGTCGACCCCCATTCGCCGGGCGAGGATCGTGCGGGCGAAGAAGCGCAGGGGTTCTCCGTGCGCCTCGAGCCGCGCGTCTTCGTGGATCGAGGGAGATCGGCGCGTCGGAGCCGGCGGTTCGGCGCGCTCGGCGAGGTGCCGGATCAGGTGGACCGAGAACTCGGGGAGCTCGGCGCAGAGCCGATTGAGCAGGGGCACGTCGATCGCAAGCACCGTCGCCTCGCCTTGCGCCTCCGCGCGAAAGGCGTAGGGCTCGCCGAGGATGGCCGTGCGCTCCCCGAAGAGATCCCCCTCGGTGAGCAGGTGGGGAGCCTCACCTTCGTGCCACTGGAGGAGGACGTTTCCCGACTGCACGACGAACATCGTGCGTCCGCACGTCCCCCGATCCACGATGCACTCGCCGCCAGCGAAGCGGCGCTCGATGTCCTCGAGCTTCATGATGGCGAGCCGATCCCGAATGGCTTTTCCAGAGCCAGGAATCGACGATCGCCTGCATGCGCTTGAACGCACGCACACCGCGCGGACGTGCGTCAGCGACCGCGATGCCGAGCCAGCACTGCGCGAAGCTCCTCCCTCGTCTGCCCGCCGGGGCCGAGCCGCTCCCGGATCGTGCCGTCGGGACCCAGGAGAAGATGATACGGGAAGTGCTCGACACCGAAGTCGAGAGCGACGTCGAGGCTTCCCCGCGCCACCGGGTAGCGCACGTCCCTCTCGGCGACCCATTCGGCGAGCGCTTCGCGATCCAGCTCGTCGACCGAGATGGCGAGCACATCGACGTCCGTCCCCGCATGATCCCCGAAGAACGCATTGAGCTCGGGAATCTCACGGATGCAGGGCGCACACCACGTCGCCCAGAAGTCGACGAGAACGAACTTTCCGCGCAGGGTCTCGGGGGTGACCGTCCCGCCCGAGAGAAGCTCGAGCTCGAAAGCGGGAAGCGGCTCGCCCCCGATGGCCGTCGCATCGGAGCCGGTGCCGTGCAGATCGAGCTCACACCCCGCCATCGCCAGCACGACGAGGCTGGCGAGAAGGGCCGATCGAGAGGCTCTCACGCCGATCCCGGTCTCAGTACGTCTCGGCCGGATCGGCGCCCGCGAATACGAGGGTTCGCTCCATCGTGAGGTGCTCGGGCGTGATGACGTAGTCCCCACGCACGGCCGGCTGGATGATCTTGCGGGCGACGTCGGTGCTGCCACCCGAGAGAACGTAGCCGAGGCCGCCCGTGACCGTCCCCACCGCTGCGTAGAGCACCTTCACCGTCCCGTAGACGAAGGTGCAGAGCACGGCCCCCGTCCCCAGTCCGAACTCGGCCGCCGCATGACGCGGAGGTGACGACTGGGCACGCGCAGGATGCGGCACGAGAGCGAGAGCCAACACGAGCACTGCAAGCAGGAGAGCCGTCCGTTTCATGCCGCGAAGTAAACTAAAAAACCCGTGCGGTGTCGAGCAGGATCGTCACCGGTC
>CAZOTO010000137.1:0-7588 GCA_964582775.1 uncultured Myxococcales bacterium | reverse complement strand
GATGCCGCGGCGGTGGATGGCAAGGCAGCCGCGGCCGGGCTCACGATCGGCACCGGCGACGTGCTGATCGCCGCCCTCACCAGGTGCACCAACACCAGCAACCCCGGCGTGCTGCTGGCCGCAGGGCTGCTGGCGAAGAAGGCGGTGCAGGCGGGGCTGAAGGTGGCGCCGCACGTGAAGACCTCGCTCGCGCCGGGCTCGCGCATCGTCACCGAATACCTCACCAAGGCCGGCCTGCTGCCGTACCTCGAGCAACTCGGCTTCGCGCTGGCGGCCTACGGCTGCACCACCTGCATCGGCAACGCCGGCGACCTGGCGCCCGAGTTCAACAAGGCGATCGTCGACCACGACCTGGTGTGCGCGGCGGTGCTGTCGGGCAACCGCAACTTCGAGGCGCGCATCCACCCGAACCTGAAGGCCAACTTCCTCGCCAGCCCGCCGCTGGTGGTGGCCTATGCGATCGCGGGCACCGTGCTGCGCGACCTGATGACCGAGCCGGTGGGCAAGGGCAAGAACGGCCGCGACGTCTACCTGGGCGACATCTGGCCGAGCAGCGACGAGGTGCACGCGCTGCTGAAGTACGCGATGAACCCCAAGGCGTTCCAGGCCAACTACGGCAAGGTCAAGACCGAGCCGGGCGAGCTGTGGAACCACATCAAGGGCGTCTCCGGCCAGGTGTACGACTGGCCGACCAGCACCTACATCGCAAGGCCGCCGTTCTTCGAGGGCTTCACGCCGCAGCCGCCGGCGCAGCCCGCCGGCGGCTACGGCGTGCGCGGCGCGCGCATCATGGCGCTGTTCGGCGACTCGATCACCACCGACCACATCTCGCCGGCCGGTTCAATCAAGGAGGCGTCGCCCGCCGGCCAGTACCTGGTCGGGCACGGCGTCACGAAGGCCGACTTCAACAGCTACGGCTCGCGCCGCGGCAACCACGACGTGATGATGCGCGGCACCTTCGCCAACGTGCGCATCAAGAACCTGATGATCCCGCCCAGGGCCGACGGCTCGCGCGAGGAAGGCGGCGTCACGCTGCATCAACCCAGCGGCGAGAAGATGTTCATCTACGACGCCGCGATGCGCTACATGGCCGAGGGCACGCCCACCGTGATCTTCGCCGGCGAGGAGTACGGCACCGGCAGCTCGCGCGACTGGGCGGCCAAGGGCACGCAGCTGCTCGGCATCAAGGCGGTGGTGGCCAAGAGCTTCGAGCGCATCCACCGCAGCAACCTGGTCGGCATGGGCGTGCTGCCGCTGCAGTTCGCCCCCGGCGCGTCGTACGCGAGCCTCGGACTCACCGGCGACGAGACGATCGACATCGAGCTCGACTCCGAACTCAAGCCGCAGAGCCGCGCCAGGCTGATCATCACGCGCCGCGACGGCAGCCGCACCGAGGCGCCGCTGACGCTGCGCATCGACACGCCGATCGAGGTCGACTACTACCAGCACGGCGGCATCCTGCCGTTCGTGCTGAGGCAGCTCCTGGCCGCCTGATGACCCACCCCCGAAGCGGCCTGGCGGCCGCTCCCCCCTCGAGGGGGGCGAGCCCGGACACGAAAGGTCCGGTGGATCTTTCGTGCCTGGCGAGCGGTCGGGCCGCAAGGCTCGACGCGGCCTGCAAGGCACGCCGGCGGCCCGGCAAAGCCGGTTCCGCGGCGGCCGCTTGGGGACGCGCCACTGGAGTGGCACGACTGCACCGCGACACGTCGTCCTGATGCGCATTGCGATCATCGGCGGCGGCGCGCTCGGCAGCGCGTGCGCCCTCTTCCTGCGCCGGCTCGACGCGGGCGTGGCCGTCGACGTGATCGAGCCCGACCCGGGGCTGCGGCTGGCGTCGTCGGCGCGATCGGCGGCGTCGATCCGGCAGCAGTTCTCCACCGAGGTCAACGTCAAGCTGTCGCGATTCGGTCTCGAGCTGCTGCGCAACCCCGATGAGTGGCTCGCCGTCGACGGCGACGCGGTCGACCTGGGCTTCGTCGAATCGGGTTATCTCTTCATCGCCACCGGCGAGGCCGGCGCGCAGGCGCTGCGCGACTCGAACGCGGTGCAGCGCGCGGCCGGCGCCGCGGTCAGCCTGCTGTCGCCGCGCGAACTGGCGCAGCGCGTGCCGTGGCTGCGCCACGACGACGTACAGCTCGCCAGCCTCGGCGAGCGCGGCGAAGGCTGGTTCGACGGCTACGCGTTCGCGCGCGCGCTGGCGCGCAAGGCGCGTGCGCTCGGTGCGGTGTGGCACGCCAGCGCGGTGGTCGGCTTCGAGCAGCGCGCCGAGCGCTTGCACGCGGCGCGCCTGGCCGACGGCAACCGCGTCGAGGCCGACGCGTTCGTGCTCGCCGCCGGCGCGTGGTCGCGCGCGGTCGGCGCGCTGGCCGGCGTCGACGTGCCGGTGTTCGCGCGCCGGCGCACGGTGTTCGTCTTCAACGCGCCCGCGCCGCTGCCGCGCACGCCGCTGGTCGTCGACCCGTCGGGCGTCTGGTTCCGCAGCGAGGGCAGCGGCTTCATCGGCGGCTGGTCGCCGGGCGCGCGCGCCGCCGACCCCGACGACCTGCCGCTCGACCAACCCGACCTCGACCAGTTCGACGACCGCGTGTGGCCGGCGCTCGCGCACCGCGTGCCGGTGTTCGCCGCGCTGCGCCGCACGCGCGCGTGGGACGGCTACTACGAGGTGCACCCACTCGACCACAACGCGCTGGTCGGCCCGCACCCGGCGTGCCCCAACCTGCTGCTGGCGTGCGGCTTCTCGGGCCATGGGCTGCAGCACGCTGCGGGCGTCGGCCGCGGCATCGCCGAGTGGCTGCTGCGCGGACGCTACGTCAGCCTCGATCTCTCGCCGTTGTCGCCGCAGCGCATCGCGCTGGGCCGACCGCTGGTCGAACGTGCGGTGATTTGAGGCCGCCGGCGGCCCTGCGCGTCACTGCCGCGGCAGCCATTCGTCGAGCAGGCCGAACAGCGGTGGCTGGCCGCGCCTGAACTCGGGCAGCAGGTTCATGTCGGTGATCACCGTCGGCGCGTAGCGCGCCGAGGCGCGCAGATACTCGGCGGCAGGCTCCAGCGGCGCCCGCGCCAACCGATCGCCGACGCGGCCACGTTCGAACAAGTCGTCAGCGAAGGCTGGCTCGTCGCCGATGCGGCAGCGGCGCAGCACCGCCTCGGCATCCGCACGCTTGACCAGCGGCTGCTGGCTCATGTAGGCGAAGCTCGCGTAACGCGCGACGTGCGGAAAGACCTCGAGTGCGGTGCGATACGCATCGGCGCTGCCGGTCGTGTTGACCGCGAGAATGCCGCCTGGCGCGAGCAGCCGCGCAGTCAGCCGCAGGTACTCCTCGGACAGCAGCATCGTCGAGTAGGCGCGCCAGTGAAAGGTGGTGTTCTGGAAGATCAGGTCGTAGCGCCGGTCGATGTGCGCGCGCATCCAGCGTCGGCCGTCGTCGACGTGAATTCGCACCCTCGGGTCGGACAGGATCGGGGCCACCGCCGGATAGCGTTCGATCAGATCGACGTAGCCCGGGTTGATTTCCACGGCGTCGACGCGCTCGACGCCGGGCATGCCCAGGACGACCCGTGTCCACGCACCGGTGCTGAGCCCGATCACCAGCACGCGGCGCGGCGCGGGATGCATCGTGGCCATCAGGTAGGCCCGATCGAGGCCGTTCATATTGGTTCGCAAGTCGGTGCTGATCGCGCCGTCGTAGACGTTGCCGCCGAACGTGGTATCCCCGAATCTTCCGTCGCCGGCCAGAACATGGATGATTCCGTGCTTGTTCTGTATGACGTGACGCAACGACCCGCCTTCTTCACGGGCCATTGCCAGCGTCTCGATGATCTGCGGCGGCTGCAGAACGCTGGCCACGCCGGTGCCGGCGATTGCTAGCGCAACCAGCCACTCATGCCGCGGCGCGGCGCGCACGAGGCAGATGGCCGACAGCGCAGCCGTCAGCGTGCCGATCAGTGCCATCGCCGCCGCCACGCCCATCAGATCCAGCAGCCAGTAGCCCGTGACAATGGGGCCGATCGCGGCACCGAGCACGTTGGCCAGGTACACCCGTGACACCGATCGTCCGATGCGGTGCTCGAGCGACGCGTCCGAGCCCAGGTGATGCACGATCGGAAAGATGATCGCCTTGAGCATCGCGGTCAGCGCGATCAGACCCACCAGGCCAGGCAGGCGGGCTTCTGTGTATCCGAGCACGCGCGCCGACAGGTACACCCAGGCCAGATCCACGAACGCCGCCTGTGCCAGCACGATACCGGCCGAGCGCAGCAGGTTCGGACTGCGACCACACAGCTGCCGCCCGACGGCCGCGCCGAGCGCGATGCCCACCAAGAACGCGGCCAGCACGATCGCAAAGGCGTGCGGCCGGCCGTTGTGGCCGAACGAAACCAGGCGCACCCACAGGATCTCCTGGCTCAGGCTGAGCAGGCCGACCCCGAACGACAGTGCAATGGCCAGGCGCTTCACGGTCTGGCCCGCCACACCACGGTGCTGGCCACGATGGCGCTGGCCAGCAGGTTCGCGCCGGCAGCGAACTGCACCACCTGCCGCAGGTCAAACCAATACAACAGCAGGAAACCGACCGCCAGTGCGCCGCAGGCTGCGCCCAGGGTGTTCACGAAGTACAGCGTCCCGGTGGACACCCCGATGTGCCGCGTGCTGCGAAATGCATGCGCCACCAGCATCGGCAGCGTGGCGCCCATGCACACGGTCGGTATCAGCAGCAGCCCGAAACACAAGAGTGCGGCGGCAGGCCGCGACAGCCCGCTGAACGCCTCGGCGCTGCCCACCAGCAGCCCCACGCTGACCAGGCCGTAGCACGCGATGGCGATCTCGGCCAGGCAAAACGCCGCCAGGATGCGCCCCGCGACGCGGTCGGCGATCCAACCGCCGAGCACCGCGCCGACGCCCATGCCGAGCATGAACGTCGATACCACGATGGTCACCGACTCGATGTCCACGCCGACCACCACGAACAGCAGGCGTTGCCATGCCACCTGATAGACCAGCGCCGCAAAGCCCGACAGGAAGAACGCACCGGCGACGCGCCATCGCCCGAGCGCTGTGCTGGGCCGACTCGACTGCAGCCCGCCGGCTGTCGGTATGGATTCGGAAAGGCGCATTCAGGCTTTCGATCTCGCAGAAACGTCTCTGTACACGAAGCGCGTGCCGGTGCGGCCGTGCGGCGGCGTGAAGAAGTCACTGCTCCCGACGTTTCGGAGGCACCGCGTGGTCATGAGCCCAGTTCAGCGCAAGCGATCGCACCGCGAGGCGGGCCCGCCCACGTCGTCGGCCGCGGCGTCGGCAACGTCTCGGCAGGATCCCCGGCAAGTGCCAGCCACAGCCTTGCCACGTCGCGATGGGCAATCAGGCCGGGCCGCCGAAACGGCACCAACCGCTGCGTGGCGCCAGTGGTGGCGAAGGCCTGGTTCCACAGAACCAGTGTCGGCACGTGCGTATCGCGCCGTCCGGGCGGGCCCGCGTGGTAGCGCTTGCGGTTGCCATCGCTCCACAGGTTCTCGCCGTGATCGCTGGTGAACACTGCAAACGCCGGCTTCGTTTCGGCGTCGAGCACGGCAGCGATCTCGAGCAATGTCTTGGCACCGAACTCTGCCGCCCGCTGGTAGCGCAGTGTCTCGCGCTCATCGGCCGTCAGCCCGCCGGGTTCGGGCCCGAACAGATCGGGTGGATAACGATCGGCGTAGTGGAAGTGCTGCCCCAGCAGGTGCAACAGCGCCGCACGCGAGGGCCGCGCGCGCGAGGCGAACGCGAAGTGGCGCAGCGCCAGCACAGCCGCATCGTCGTGCGGGCCCAGCTCTGCCGACGACGACAACTGCTGGACGACGTCGTGGCCCGCCTCCTTCACGATCAGCGACTCCTGGGCCGAGATCCACGCGGTATAGGCGCCGGCCGCCTTGGCATGGGCCAGCAGCGTGGGCGCCTGTCGAGCCGTGCGTTCGTCGTCGGGCTCGGCCATCGTCAGCAGCCGGGGCACGGTGATGGCCGTGGCGTTGGCCGACGCGCACGCGTCGCCCAACCGCGCCCCGCCACCGCGATCGATGCGCTCGAGCAGTTGCTTCGACCACTGCCCCCGCTGCGCGACGGCGAGCGCGTCGGCGCGTAACGACTCCCCGAGCACGAAGACCGCCAGCCCCGGATTCGCCCGGAACGTCGCCGGCGCACGCCGACCGTCGCGCACGAACGACTGACCGCCATAGGCCCACCGTTCGAGGGCTTCTTGCGTCGAGGCGCGCAGCACGTCGACGTGCGACAGCCAGACGACGCTGCGCCATGACTCGGGCCCCATCCAGCGCAATGCGCCGGGCAGGCCGACATCCGGCGCCAGCCGCACGAGCAGGATCAAGGCGATCAAGCCGCCGAACAGCGTCGCGGTCCATGCGGAGCGAACGTGTTGGGCCCGGCGCCCCCACCGCCACGCGACGCCGATCAGGAGCCCGTGCAAAACCGAAAGCACCACGAACCATGGCCGCTGCACCGCCTCAGACACCACCGCGCCGACCTCCGAACGCGACGCGGTGACGGCGGCAAGAACCAGCGAAGAAGTGGGCCCGGATCCCGTGAGAATCACGCAGCCGATCCAGGTCAGTGTCAGCGGCAGGCACACGAGCAGCGCGAAGACGCCGATCATCGGCGCCGGCGCCAACGCCGCGGCTAGCGCCGCCACGATCGACCAAAGGGCGGTGGCCTGCGGATCTGCCAGCGGCCGGCCTCCGAAGGCCCAGACCAATGCAGGCTCGAGTGCCGCCAGACCGAGCGCCAGCCTCGATACCCACAACGAGCGGTTCGCTCGGTGGGATCCGCTCTCGCTCCGGCCGCCGGAGCGGGCGCTGAGGATGGGTAGATCGGGTTGCACTCGGTGCCAGGCGGCAGGTCTGGGTGGCGCCGAACTATGCCCGATCGGCCCGGAAAATCGCCTGTGATCCGGCGTTTTCCTCCACCAGTTCACGAATGAGGCAGTGCACCCGGCCCGGTCGGCGCCGCGCAAGCCGCCGTCGCGACATGGTCGGCGAGCTGGCCACGGGCTGCCGTTCGCAATGACCTGCGAGGTCATGTCGCGTGGCCCGACGCGGCGTGCCATATTGCCGGCGGTGCACACTGTGTCTTCGATGCGAGGAGACGCGCGATGACGCAAGCCCCAGCCGTGCGCAGCACGATCGACGGCCCGGTGCTCACGGTGACGCTGTCGAGGCCTGCGCAACGCAATGCCGTCGACGGCCCCACCGCGGCGCGGCTGCGCGAAGCGTTCGAAGCCTTCGAACGCGACGACGCGTTGCGCGTCGCGGTGCTCAGCGGCGACGGCGGCACCTTCTGCGCCGGCGCCGACCTGCGGGCACTCGGCGACCCGGCGCGACGCAACGCCATCGAGCCCACCGGCACCGCCGCCGGCCCGATGGGGCCGACGCGCATGGCGTTCGTCAAGCCGGTGATCGCCGCGATCGAAGGCTACGCGGTGGCCGGCGGCCTCGAGCTGGCGTTGATGTGCGATCTGCGCGTGGCCGCGCGCGGTGCGGTGTTCGGCGTGTTCTGTCGCCGCTGGGGCGTGCCGCTGATCGACGGCGGCACCGTGCGCCTGCCGCG
>CAZOTO010000136.1:0-7604 GCA_964582775.1 uncultured Myxococcales bacterium | reverse complement strand
GAGGGCGGCCGCACCGTCGGCGCCGGCGTCGTCGGCGAAGTCATCGAGTAGGCGCACCGGTCTTCGGCCGTATTGGCGTGAGAGAGGTCCAGAGGTCAGTAGCTCAATTGGTAGAGCAGCGGTCTCCAAAACCGCAGGTTGGGGGTTCGAGTCCCTCCTGGCCTGCCATTCGATCGAGTAGAAGAGCTCAGCCGGGCGAAGGAAGGGCGTCGTGAGCAGAAACCCAGCAGAGTGGGCGGAGCAGTCCCGAGCCTTTTTCGGAGAGGTGCAGCTCGAGCTCAAGAAAGTCACCTGGCCCTCGCAGAAGGAGGTCGTCGCCGGAACGGTCGGCGTCGTGGTTCTGGTCTTGTTGGTCGGGACGGCCCTGTTCCTGGTGGACTCGGGGCTGAGCCTGGTCATGCGCGTTCTGTGGCCGTAGGTCCTTCCAACCAACCCCCAAAGATCCCGAGGCGACTCTAAGTGGCAGCGCGTTGGTACGTGATTCACACCTATTCCGGACAGGAGGCCCGCGCCAAGCAGGCCCTGCTCGAGAAGGCACGAACCTATAACCGGGAGAGCTCGATCGAGGAGATCTGTATTCCGGAGGAGGACGTCGTCGAGGTCGTCCAGGGGAAGCGCCGCACGAGCAAGCGGAAGTTCCTTCCCGGGTATCTGCTCGTGAAGATGGATCTCGACGACGAGCTCTGGCACATCGTCCGGAACACGCAGAAGATCACGGGCTTCGTCGGCTCGGGATCCCACCCGGCGCCGGTTTCCGAGGAAGACGTGCAGCGGATGCTGGGTCAGACGCGATCCGCCAAGCCCAAGCCGGCGGTTCGATACGAAGAAGGTGAGAGCGTTCGCGTAACACAGGGGCCGTTTTCGAACTTCTCCGGGACGGTCGCCGAGATTCGTCCCGAGAAGGAGCAGATTCAGGTTCTCGTAGCGGTGTTCGGTCGGAGCACACCCGTGTGGCTCTCGTACGATCACGTGGAAAAGGTCTGAGACGATGGCGAAGAAGGTAGTCGCGCAGGTGAAGCTCCAGTGCCCGGCGGGCGCGGCGAATCCATCGCCTCCCGTCGGTCCAGCGCTCGGTCAGCACGGAGTGAACATCATGGAGTTCTGCAAGGCGTTCAACGCGCGCACGCAGGACCAGCAGGGGTTGATCATTCCGGCACTCATCACGGTGTACTCGGATCGGACCTTCACCTTCATCCTGAAGACGCCACCGGCCGCGGTTCTGCTCAAGCGCGCAGCGAAGCTGGCCAAGGGATCCGGGGAGCCCAACAAGACGAAGGTGGGGAAGGTGAGTCGAGCGCAGGTCCGGGAGATCGCCGAGATCAAGATGCCCGACATCAACGCGAACGATATCGAAGCGGCGATGCGAATCGTCGAGGGGACCGCTCGATCCATGGGGATCGAGGTCGAGGGCTAGAGAGATGAAGCACGGTAAGACCTATCGGAAGGTGGCCGAGGCGGTGGATCGCAATCGCCAGTACTCCGTCGAGGAGGGGCTGCAGCTCATGCTCGCCGGGAAACGGGCGAAGTTCGACGAGACGGCCGAGGTGGCGATCAATCTCGGAGTCGATCCCCGGCATGCGGATCAGAACGTGCGAGGAGCCGTCGTGCTTCCCCACGGTACGGGCAAGACGGTTCGCGTGATCGTCTTCGCAAAGGGCGACAAGGATCGCGAGGCGCGCGAGGCCGGTGCGGACGAGGTCGGCGCCGAGGATCTCGCGCAGCGGATCCAGGACGGGTGGCTGGACTTCGATTGCGTGATCGCGACTCCCGACATGATGGGCGTCGTGGGTCGCCTCGGACGGGTGCTCGGACCGCGCGGCCTCATGCCGAATCCGAAGGTCGGCACGGTCACGTTCGACGTCGCCAAGGCGGTTGCGGAGCAGAAGGCCGGCAAGATCGAGTTCCGTGTGGACAAGGCGGGCATCGTGCACTGTCCCTTCGGCAAGCTGAGCTTCCCGGCGGACAGCCTGCGAGTGAATCTGCTCGCGATCGCCGAGGCCATCGTGAAGGCGAAGCCGTCGGCGGCCAAGGGAAACTACATCAAGAAGATCTCGATCTCCTCGACCATGGGTCCGGGGATCCGGCTCGACACGAACGCATTGCAGGCGTCCATCGCCTAGGTTTGGAGACACGTCGATGCTCACTCGAGCGCAGAAGGCGGATGTGGTCGCGAACCTCAAGGAGAGGGTTGCGCGCGCGAACTCGATGATCGTCGTCGACTATCGTGGACTCACTGTCCAGCAGTCGAGCGATCTGCGTGCCAGGCTCCGCAAGGAGGGCGAGGGAAAGATCGAGTTCCAGGTCGTGAAGAACACGCTCGTGCGTCTGGCGACGGATGGAACTGCGCTGGAGGGGGTGCATGGCTTCTTGCAGGGGCCGACCGCAGTCGCCATCTCGTACGACGACCCCTCCGTCGTGGCGCGGGTTCTCATCGATTTCGCGAAGGAGAACGAGAAGCTCCAGGTAAAGGGGGGCGTTGCGGACGGTGAGGTCGTCGATCTGGCGGCGGTCCGGGCGCTCGCGGAGCTTCCGACGAAGCACGAGCTGCGCGGGATGCTGGCGGGCACGATCCAGGCGCCGCTTCGCAACCTGGCAGGGACGATGTACGCGTTGCTCGGTCATCTGCGCAACGCCCTCGAGCAGCGTCAAGGGCAGCTCGAGGATTAACCACCGAAGACCCCGTTCTGGCGATCATTCGAACGCCTTGATTCGAACGGGATAGGAAGGACGAAGACATGGCAACGGTCGATGAAATCTTCTCGCAGATCAACGAGCTCAAGCCGATGGAGATCGCCGCCCTCATCAAGAGGATGGAAGAGGATTGGGGTGTGACGGCTGCACCGGCCGCGGTGGCGGTGGCGGGAGTGGCCGCGGGTGGCGCGGCAGCTCCGGCGGAGGAGAAGACCGAGTTCGACGCGATCCTGACCAGCGCGGGCGAGAAGAAGATCCAGGTGATCAAGGAGGTCCGCGCAGTGACCGGCCTCGGCCTGAAGGAGGCCAAGGATCTCGTCGAGGGAGCGCCCAAGCCCATCAAGGAAGGTGTCTCCAAGGAGGAGGCCCAGAAGATCAAGGAGCTCGTCGAGGCCGCCGGCGGTCAAGTCGAGATCAAGTGATCGCGGAGCACGGCTCTGCGTCGAGCGGAGCCGTGCTCTCGCTTGCATTGCGTTCATCGAAAGCCCCCCGGTTCCCGTGGGCCGGGGGCCCTGCAATCGCGGGATGGAGGATTGAATGGAAGCTTCCTTCGTGACGGGTCGACTCCGGAAGGACTTCTCCAAGATCGAACGTATCATCGACATCCCGAACCTGATCGACATCCAGAACCGCTCGTTCGAGCGGTTCCTCCAAGCCGACGCTGCGCCGGACAAGCGCGAGAACGTCGGCTTGCAAGCCGTGTTCAACTCGGTGTTCCCGATTCGGGACTTCAACGACACGGCCTCGCTCGAGTTCGTGCGCTACGCGCTCGAGAAGCCGAAGTACGACGTCCAGGAGTGCCTGCAGCGGGGCATGACGTATGCCGCTCCGATCAAGGTCACGATCCGCCTGATCGTCTGGGAGAACGCCGAGGGCGGCCAGACGAACATCCGCGACGTGAAGGAGCAGGACGTCTACTTCGGTGAGATCCCGGTGATGACCGAGAACGGGACGTTCATCATCAATGGAACCGAGCGGGTCATCGTCTCGCAGCTGCACCGCTCTCCCGGGATCTTCTACGACACGGGCCAGTCGACGTCCGTGACGGCGATCGGCAAGAAGATCTATTCGGCGCGGATCATTCCCTATCGCGGGTCCTGGCTCGACATCGAATTCGATCACAAGGATCTGGTCCAGGTGCGGATCGACCGACGGCGGAAGCTGCACGGAACCGTGCTGCTGAAGGCTCTCGGTTACGGGTCCGAGGAGATCCTGAGCTTCTTCTACGCGCCGGAGACGATTCGAGTCGACGGCAAGAAGCTCATGAAGAAGGCGAAGGATCCGTCCTTCCTCCTCGGCCAGCGCGCAACGAAGGCCGTGAAGGCGGAGGATGGGACCGTCATCGTCAAGGAGGGTCGGAAGTTCACACAGGCTGCTGTGCGCAAGATGCGCGAGCACGGTGTGGAGTGGATTTCGATCGGTGTCGAGGACCTCGTCCGCGATGACGGCGTGAAGCGGGTGGCGTGCGAGGACCTCGTCGATGAGGCGACGGGCGAGGTCCTTCTCGAGTGCAACGAGCCGATCACGGAGGCCGTTCTCGAGGAGCTTCGCCAGCGCAAGATCCACGAGTTCCAGCTGCTCTATCTGGATCCCGTCACCACGGGAACGGCGATCCACGATACGCTCCAGGCGGACAAGACGCTCACTCGCGAAGAAGCGGTGATCGACATCTATCGTCGGCTTCGACCGGGTGACCCGCCCACGATCGAGACGGCGACGACGGTCTTCAACAACCTGTTCTTCAATCCCGAGCGGTACGACCTGTCGCACGTGGGACGCCTCAAGGTGAACCACAAGCTCGGCGTGGATGTCCCGCTGGGCGAGACGACGCTGCGACGCGAGGACATCCTGCTCGCGTTCAAGTACCTCGTCGACCTGAAGAACGGCGATCCGGACAAGCGGGTCGACGACATCGATCACCTGGGGAATCGCCGGGTGCGCGTGGTGGGAGAGCTGCTCGAGAACCAATACCGCATCGGCTTGGTGCGCATGGAGCGAGCGATCAAGGAACGGATGAGCCTGCAGGAGATCGAGCAGCTCATGCCGCACGACCTCATCAACTCCAAACCCGTCTCGGCGGTGATCAAGGAGTTCTTCGGATCGAGCCAGCTATCGCAGTTCATGGACCAGACGAATCCGCTCTCGGCGGTCACGCACAAGCGGCGTCTTTCCGCGCTCGGCCCTGGGGGTCTCACGCGGGAGCGAGCTGGCTTCGAGGTGCGCGACGTACACAGCACGCACTATGGGCGCATCTGCCCGGTCGAGACGCCGGAAGGCCCGAACATCGGCCTCATCGCGTCTCTCTCGACGTATGCCCGCGTGAACGACTACGGATTCATCGAAACGCCCTACCGCGAGGTCGTCCAGAACGCGGTGACCGACAACGTGCGGTATCTCTCCGCACTCGAGGAGGAGGCGGCCTCGATTGCCCAGGCGAATGCACCTCTCGACGAGAAGCGTGAGTTCGTCAACCCGCAGGTGACCGCCCGCAAGGACGGGGAGTTCGTCATCCTCGCGCGCGAACAGATCGAGATGATGGACGTGTCGCCGAACCAGCTGGTATCGGTGGCGGCATCGCTCATTCCGTTCCTCGAGAACGACGACGCGAACCGGGCCCTCATGGGCTCGAACATGCAGCGCCAGGCGCTCCCGCTCCTGCGTACGGATGCGCCGCTCGTAGGCACGGGCATGGAGGGTGTGGTTGCGCGCGACTCCGGAGCGACCGTCGTGGCCAAGCGCGGTGGCGTGGTCGAGGGAGTCGATGCGGGACGCATCGTGATCAAGCCCGACCCAGAGGGTGCGGATTACGATCCGGCGCCGGACATCATCAACCTCATCAAGTACCGCAGATCGAACCAGAATACGTGCATCAACCAGAAGCCGATCGTTCGCGCGGGCGATCGCGTCGAGCGCGGGCAGGTGATCGCGGACGGAGCGGCAACGGATCAGGGCGAGCTGTCGCTGGGACGCAACGTGCTCGTCGCGTTCATGCCGTGGGGTGGCTACAACTTCGAGGACTCGATCCTCATCTCGGAGAAGATCGTCAAGGACGACTTGTTCACCTCGATCCACATCGAGGAGTTCGAAGTCGTTGCGCGCGACACCAAGCTCGGCCGTGAGGAGATCACGCGCGATATCCCGAACGTGGGCGAGGATGCGCTCAAGGATCTCGACGAGAGTGGGATCGTACGCATCGGGGCAGAGGTGAAGCCCGATGACATCCTCGTAGGCAAGATCACGCCCAAGGGCGAGACGCAGCTCTCGCCGGAGGAGCGGCTCTTGCGAGCGATCTTCGGCGAGAAGGCCGGTGATGTGCGAGACACGTCGCTTCGGGTTCCGCCCGGCCAGAGTGGCATCGTGATCGGCGCGCGAGTGTTCTCGCGCCGTGGTTCCGAGGGAGACGAGCGTTCTCGCTCGATTGCCGATCAGGAGATCAGCAGACTCCGCCTCGATCAAGAGGACGAGATCCGCATCGTTCGCGAATCGTCGCTCAATCGCATCCGGGAGATCGTGCTCGGAGAACGCTGCAGTGTTCGCATGGCCGATGAGCGGAAGAAGCAGGCCTGGCTCGAGCCCGGAGGCGTGATCACCGAGGAGATCCTCTCGGAGGTTCCCCGACGCAAGTGGCGTGATCTGCGTGTCGAGAACCCCGACAAGTCGCGCCGGATCGAAGAGGTTCTCGCTCGCGCGGAGGAGCAGGCGACGCTCATCAAGACCGTGTTCGACGAGAAGATCGCACGCCTGAAGAAGGGCGACGAGCTTCCGCCGGGTGTGTTCAAGATGGTGAAGGTGTACGTCGCCATCAAGCGCAAGCTGTCCGTCGGGGACAAGATGGCTGGTCGTCACGGGAACAAGGGCGTCATCTCGCGGATCCTCCCCGAGGAGGACATGCCCTACACCGCGGACGGCGAGCCCGTCGAGCTCGTCTTGAATCCGCTCGGCGTGCCCTCGCGCATGAACATCGGGCAGGTGCTGGAGGTTCATCTCGGGTGGGCAGCGCGTGGCCTAGGCAAGCAGATCCAGCGCTACATCGAAGAGAACTACAGTCCCGAGAAGATGCGCGAGAGGCTGAAGGACGTGTTCTCGAAGCCTCAGCTGCGTGCGCGCATCGATGCGATGTCCGACGAGCAGGTCATGGCGGCTGCGCGCGCGTGCTCTCGAGGCGTGCACACGGCGGCTGCCGTCTTCGACGGACCGAGCGAGGCGGAGATCCATGGGATGCTCGAACGGGCGGATCTGCCGCGCAGTGGTCAGATTCCGTTGTTCGATGGTCGCACGGGCGAGGTGTTCCACTCCGACGTTACCGTCGGTGTGATGTACATGATGAAGCTCCACCACTTGGTCGATGACAAGATCCACGCCCGGTCGATCGGGCCCTACTCGCTGGTTACGCAGCAACCTCTCGGAGGAAAGGCGCAGTTCGGTGGACAGCGCCTGGGCGAGATGGAGGTGTGGGCCATGGAGGCCTACGGAGCTGCGTACGCGCTGCAGGAGTTCCTCACCGTCAAGTCGGACGATGTGGTGGGACGCACGCGAATGTACGAGTCGATCGTGAAGGGGGACTGCGAGCTCATGCCCGGTCTCCCCGAGAGCTTCAACGTCCTGATCAAGGAGATGCAGAGCCTCGCGCTCGACATCGACTTGCTCGAGGAAATCCAGTAGGCAGGGGGTCAACATGCGAGATCTCTACAATCTGTTCGAGAAGCCGAAGGATCCACTGAGCTTCTCGGGTCTGCGCATCTCGATCGCCTCGCCCGAGAAGATTCGCGAGTGGTCGTACGGCGAGGTGAAGAAGCCCGAGACGATCAACTACCGCACGTTCAAGCCGGAACGCGATGGTCTGTTCTGCGCGAAGATCTTCGGGCCGGTGAAGGACTACGAGTGCAATTGCGGCAAGTACAAGCGCATGAAGC
>CAZOTO010000135.1:1635-7635 GCA_964582775.1 uncultured Myxococcales bacterium | reverse complement strand
CGGCCGGGCTCGACTATCCGGGAGTGGGGCCGGAGCACTCGTTCTACAAGGACTCGGGCCGCGCGGAGTACGTGTCGGTGACCGACGACGAGGCACTCGATGCGTTCGTGTATCTGTCTCGGCTCGAGGGGATCATTCCGGCATTCGAGAGCTCGCATGCGATCGCGGAGCTGCGTCGGCGCGCACCGGCGCTCGCGCGCGGCTCGGTGGTCGTGGTGGGGCTCTCGGGCCGCGGCGACAAGGACGTGATGCAGGCGAAGGATCTGCTCGTGAGCCGCAAGGGAGGTGTCGCGTGAACCGGATCGATCGCACGTTCGCGCGGCTTCGGGAGGAGGGACGCGCGGCGCTCGTCGTCTTCGTCACTGCAGGCGATCCGGATCTGGAGACGACGGCGGAGCTCGTCCCCGAGCTCGCGGCTGCGGGTGCGGACGTGATCGAGCTCGGGGTTCCGCACAGCGATCCGATCGCCGAGGGTCCGACGATCCAGGCCTCGTCGCTGCGCTCGCTTGCGCACGGCACGCGGCTCGAGCGCATCCTGGAGACGTGCAAGCGAGTGCGGGGCGCGTGCGACGCGCCCCTTCTGCTGATGGGCTATTTGAACAACGTGGTTGCGTACGGCGAGGAGCGGCTGGTGCGCGACTGTGCGGCGAGCGGTGTGGACGGGCTCATCGTGGCGGACGCGCCGTTCGACGAGGCGCCTGCGTTGCAGAAGGCATGCGAGCAGCAGGGCGTGCACCGCGTGCACCTGATCGCTCCGACGACGACGCCGGAGCGCACGGTTCGGATCGCGGCGATGAGCCGGGGCTTCGTGTACTGCGTGTCGACGACGGGGGTGACGGGCGCGCGTGCGGAGCTTCCCTCGGATCTGGCGGCGTTGGTGGAGCGGATCCAGCGAGTGACGGCGACGCCGGTCTGTGTCGGCTTCGGGATCTCGACGCCGGAGCACGCGGCACGGGTGGCGCGGATCGCGGACGGGGCGATCGTGGGGAGCGCGCTGGTGGACCGGATCGGGAAGGCGGGGTCGCCGGCGGAGGCGATCGAGTCGGCGCGCTCGTTCGTGTCGGAGCTCGCGCGTGGGGTGCGCTCGGCGCGCGGCTGACCGCGGCACTGCGGGCGCGGCTCCGTGGGCGCGGCTCCGTGGGCGCGGCGCATGTCCATCCCTCTTCAAGCCTGGGCCCATCGCGCCCGGAGCGGGATCGGAAGCGGCTACGACGTGGGTTCGGTGTCGCGCGTTCCTCCGGAGGACGCCTGGGGTGGCCCGGAGGGCCGGGGCCCCACCGCGTCCGGAGGAGGCATGCGCGACACCTGCGGCTTCTCGTCGCTCTTCCACCGTGCGTGTAGCGCGTCGACGGCGCGCGCGGTGTCCTCCCACGCGCCGCTGTTGTCGATCACCACGTCCGCGAGCGCGCGCTTGTCGTCGATCGGCATCTGCGAGCGGATCCGCGCCATCGCGTCCTCGCGCGAGAGCCCATCGCGCGCCATGACGCGATCGAGCTGCTGCTCGGGCTTCGCATACACGAGCACGACCTCGTCGAAGGCGAGGCCGGCGACAGTCGCGCGTCCTGCGGCCCGTCCCTCGAAGAGCAGCGGCACGTCGATCACGATCACGGACGCGCCGCGCTCGCGATGCCGGGCGATCCGCGCGTTCATCTCCGCCATCACGAGGGGATGGACGATGCGGTTGAGCGCCGCGAGCCGTTCCGGATGATCGAACACGAGCTTGCCGAGGCGCGCGCGATCGAGCTCGCCGGAAGGCGTGAGGTACTCCGGCCCGAACTCATGGGCGATGCGCCGCAGTGCCTCGGAGCCCGGAGCCTGCACCTCGCGCACGATGCGGTCCGCGCACTCGACCACGACGCCAAGTGCGCGCAGCCGATCGGCCACGCGCGACTTCCCGGTGCCGATGCCGCCGGTGAGTCCGACGAGGAGCGAGCCCGTTCGCGTCATGGCGCGCAGTATACGCAAGGGTGGAGGCGAGGCGCGGCATCGGCGCTCTAAGGACTCGGCAATGCAGCGGAATCCGCTGGCGGCTCCGTTGTGGCGTCCCGGGGGGTGGGATATCCTCGCGCCGCCTCGGTGGGTCTCGTGGATGCGCGGCCGGCACGAGGACCCGTGGAGCCCGACGGATCGTGAGCGACAACGACCAGAAGATCGCCGAGTGGCGCGTGAAGATCGACGAGATCGATGATCGGATCCTCGATCTGCTGAACGAGCGCGCGCGTTGCAACGAGCAGATCGGCCGCCTGAAGTCGGGAAGCGTGGCTCCGCCGTGCGTGCCCGGGCGCGAGCGTGACATCGTCGAGCGGCTCGAGCGCCGCAACCCCGGGCCGTTCCCCGCCGCGGCCATCCGCAACGTGTTCCGCGAGATCTTCTCCGCCTCCGTGTCACTGCAGCGCGGCGTGAAGGTGGCGTACCTCGGGCCGCCCGCGACCTATACCCATCAGGCAGCCATCCAGCAGTTCGGGCAGATGGCGGACCTGATCCCGCGCGGGACGACGGCGGAGATCTTCGAGGCCGTCGAGACGGGGCTCGCCGACTTCGGCGTGGTTCCCATCGAGAACTCGAACGAGGGCGTGGTGAGCCACACGCTCGATTTGCTCGTCGACTCGCCGCTTACCTTGTTTGCGGAGATCCACGTCGCCGTGCATCACGACCTGCTGTCGAGGAGCGGCGATCTCGCGCGGATCGAGGCGGTGTACTCCCATCCGCAGGCGCTCGCACAGTGCCGCGGCTGGCTCGAGGCGAACCTGCCGAACGTGCCGCAGCACTCCACGCACTCCACGGCGCTCGCCGCCGAGCGGGTGAGCCAAGACGATCGTGGGGCCGCGATCGCGAGCCCCGTGGCGGCCACGCTCTACGGCCTGCAGGTCGTCCGTTCGGGAATCGAGGATCACCCGAACAACACGACTCGCTTCCTGGTCGTGAGCCGGCATGCGCCGAAGCCGAGCCAGCGCGACATCACCTCGCTGCTGTTCTCGATCAAGCGCGATCAGGTGGGCGCGCTCTACAAGGCGCTCGAGCCGTTCTTCGAGAACGGCGTGAACCTCACGCGCATCGAGTCGCGGCCGACGAAGGTGCGTGCGTGGGAGTACGTGTTCTTCTGCGACTTCGAGGGCCACGTCGATCAGCCCAACGTCGCCCAGGCGATCGCGGAGCTCCGGCCCCGCTGCGACTTCGTGAAGGTGCTCGGCAGCTACCCGCAGGCGGAGAGCTCGCGATGAACGTGCGGGAGCTCGTGAACGCCCACATCCGGGACCTGGATCCCTATCCCCCGGGCAAGCCCATCGAGGAGCTCGAACGCGAGCTCGGCATCCAGGGAGTCGTGAAGCTCGCGTCGAACGAGGCGCCGATCGGTCCTTCGCCGAAGGCGATCGCCGCCATGCGCGCGGCGGCCGAGAGCACGAACCGCTACCCGGATGGTTCGTGCTTCTACCTGCGGCAGGAGCTCGCGGCGCATCACGGCATCGATCCGGCGTCGATCCTGTTCGGTGCGGGCTCGGACGAGGTGCTCGAGCTCCTCGCGAAGTGCTTCCTCGTGCCCGGCGACGAGGCGGTCTACCCGTGGCCGAGCTTCGCCATGTACCCGATCGTCGCGCGCGGCATGGGCGCGACGCCGGTGCCGGTGCCGCTCGATGGGGATCTACGCGCCGATGTGTCGGCGCTCGCGGCGGCGGTCACGGATCGCACGAAGATCCTGTTCCTGGCGAACCCGAACAACCCGACGGGCACGTCGATCGGCCGCGACGCATTCCGCAAGCTGCTCGACGCCGTTCCCGAGCGGGTGATCCTGGTGGCGGACGAGGCCTATGTCGAGTACGTGCGGCGCGGCGACTTCCCGGACACCCTGCGGCAGATCGCTGAGCGGCGCACCCTCGTCGTGCTGCGCACGTTCTCGAAGATCTACGGGCTGGCGGGCCTTCGCGTGGGCTACGGCGTGGGGGACCCCGAGCTCATCGGATACCTGGAGCGCGCTCGGCATCCCTTCAACGTGGGGAGCCTGGCACAGGCCGCGGCACGGGCGGCGCTCGCAGACGTGGAGCACGTGGCGCGCGTACGCGATCTCGCGCACCGGGGGCTCGCGCAGCTCGAGGCCGGGCTCGCGCGGCTCGGTCTACCGTGCGCGCCGAGCGACGCGAACTTCGTGCTGGTCGACGTCGCGCGCGATGCGCGCGACCTCTACGAGCGGCTGCTGCGCCGCGGGGTGATCGCGCGCTCGATGGCGGCCTTCGGTCTGCCGACCCACCTGCGGGTCACCGCCGGCCTTCCGGAGGAGAACGAGCGCTTCCTGGCCGCCCTCGAGGCGGAGCTGGCACGGTGAGCGGCGGCCCCGTCTTCGAGCGGGTCGCGGTGATCGGGCTGGGGCTGCTCGGGGGGTCGGTGGCTCTTGCCGCCCGGGCGCGCGGCGCTGCCGGCGAGGTGCGGGGCGTCGATCCTCATCTGCGCTCGGCCGGCCCCATACCCTTGGTCTCGCTCGAGGAGGCGGGGCGGTGGGCGGATCTCGTCGTGCTCGCGGCGCCCATCGAGGTGATCGACGGCATCGTCGCGGAGCTCGCGCCCGCGTTGGCGGAGGGGACGCTCCTCACGGACACCGCGAGCGTGAAGGTCGCCATGGCCGGGATCGCGCGTGCGCGGCTCGACGACCCCGGCCGCTGGATCGGAGCACATCCGATGGCAGGTGGGCATGGGGTGGGTTTCCCTCATGCGCGCGAGGACCTCTTCGTGGGAGCGGCCTGCATCCTCACGCCATCGGGGCGGGAATCACCGCAGGTGGTGGACCGGATCGCCGAATTCTGGCAGTGTCTCGGCGCATTTACGGATCGGATGACCCCGGAGCGGCACGACGCGATCGCGGCGGTGCTCTCGCATCTGCCCCATCTCGTCGCATTCGCGTACGCGCAGGGGTTGCCCGATGACGAAATGCTTCGGCTGGCGGGTCCGGGCCTGTATGATTTCATCCGCATCGCCCGGGCTAACCCCGCGTTGTGGTGCGAGATTCTTCTCAGGAACCAGACACGGGTCGCCGAAGAGGCTGCGCGATTCGAGAAGAACTTCGAACGGATTCTGGATGCCTTGGCGCGAGGCGATCGCGCCGCGCTCGAGCGCGAGCTCGGCGCAGGCCGGAAACGGGTCCAGAGCTTGAGCAAACCCGGCTGAGATCAACCCAAACCACGTAAGAGAGTCGAAAGGTCTATGTCCCAACACGTTCAAACCCCCAACCCCACGGACGAGGAGAGCTTCGCGGCTCTCTTCGAGAGCACCTCGAACCTCCTGAAGGAGGGCGAAGTCGTCGTGGGCACCGTTCTCTCCGCCGACGCCGAGAACGTCCTCGTCGACGTCGGAGCCAAGTCCGAAGGGCTCATCCCCACCTGGGAGTTCGCAGGTGAGGATGGCATCGCGCACGTGGAGCCCGGCCAGAAGGTCGAGGTTCTCGTCGAGCAGGCGGAGACCGAAGACGGAACGATCGTGCTCTCGAAGGAGAAAGCCGATCGCGTCCGGGTGTGGGACGAGCTGGCGAAGGCGCACGACGAGGGGCTCGTCGTCGAAGGAGTGATCACCGGCCGCGTGAAGGGCGGTTTGTCGGTGAACCTGAAGAACATCAAGGCGTTCCTGCCGGGGAGCCAGGTGGATCTGCGCCCCGTGCGCAATCTCGACCGGATCATCGGTGAGAAGCACAAGTTCAAGATCATCAAGTTCAATCAGCGCCGCGGAAACATCGTCCTGTCGCGGCGCGCGCTGCTCGAGACCGAGCGGCAGAACCTGCGCGGCAAGACGCTCGAGATCCTGCGCGAAGGCCTCGTCGTCGAGGGCATCGTGAAGAACATCACCGACTACGGTGCCTTCATCGATCTGGGCGGCATCGACGGCCTGCTCCACATCACGGACATGTCGTGGGGCCGCGTCTCGCATCCGAGCGAGCTGTTCCAGGTGGGCGATCAGGTGCGCGTGCGCGTGCTGAAGTTCGACGCCGACAGCGAGCGCGTGAGCCTGGGCCTGAAGCAG
>CAZOTO010000135.1:0-1625 GCA_964582775.1 uncultured Myxococcales bacterium | reverse complement strand
CGACGTCGGCGCCCGCTATCCGATCGGCCTGCGCATCCGCGGCAAGGTGGTGTCGCTCGCGGACTACGGTGCGTTCATCGAGCTCGAGCCGGGCGTCGAGGGGCTCATCCACATCAGCGAGATGAGCTGGACGAAGCGCGTGAAGCACCCCTCGAAGGTCGTGTCGATCGGCGACGAGGTGGACGTGATCGTGCTCGATGTCGACGAGGAGAATCGCAAGATCTCCCTCGGCATGAAGCAGATCGAGCCCAACCCGTGGACGTTGCTCGAGGATCGCTATCCGCCAGGAACCCGCGTGAAGGGCGTCGTGCGCAACGTCACGAACTTCGGCGTGTTCGTCGGGATCGAGGACGGCATCGATGGCTTGATCCACGTCTCAGACCTGTCGTGGACCCAGAAGATCCGCGACCCGAAGGATCTGTACAAGAAGGGCGACGAGGTCGAAGCGGTCGTGCTCAAGGTCGACAAGGAGAACGAGAAATTCTCGCTCGGCGTGAAGCAGCTGCAGCGCAACCCATGGGAGGACATCCCGAAGAAGTACCCCGTGGGGAGCAAGATCAAGGGCAAGGTCACGAGCATTGCCGACTTCGGTGCCTTCGTGGAGGTCGAGGAGGGCATCGAAGGTCTCGTGTACTCCTCCGAGGTCGGCCGCAACGTCGAGAACGTGCGGTCGGTGCTGAAGGAGGGCGACGAGGTCGAGGCGGTCGTCGTTCGCATCGATCCCTCCGAGCAGCGCATGGCGCTGTCCATGCGGGCTCTCGAGGAGCGCGAGTCTCGTCAGGCCATCGAGCGTGTTGCCCAGCAGTCCCGTACGCAGACCGCTACGCTGGGTGATCTGTTCTCGGAAGAGGCGCTTGCGCGATTGGGCAAGCCGAGCAACGGAGGAGATCGCTAGGACGTGGCAAGCCGAAGCGGGGATGCAGAGGGACTCGCCGGTATGACGAAGAGCGACCTGATCGAGCGGGTGGCCGAGCGTGTGCCGCACATCTCGAAGAAGGATACGGAGACCGTGGTGAACACGATCTTCGACAGCATGACGGAGGCGCTGCGAAACGGGGATCGCATCGAGATCCGTGGATTCGGGAGCTTCCAGGTCAAGACTCGCGAGGCACGCGAAGGACGGAACCCGAAGACGGGAGACGAGGTGCGGATTCCCGCCAAGCGCGCTCCCTTCTTCAAGGTGGGCAAGGAGCTGAAGGAGCGGATCGAATCGACCCGGAAACGGGAGGATTCGACGCCCCTCGTGGGCACCGGCGCCTCTCGCACGAGCTCCTGATTCGTAGCAACGATCGTGTGGCGGGAGGGGCCTGGTCGCGCCTCCGGCGGAGGGGTTCGGATGCGCTACGGGTTGACGGTGGTCGCCGTACTCGTCGGGATCTTCCTCGGGATCGGGTTTGCGCTGGGCAACACTGCGCCCGTGGATGTCCGTTTCTACGTCATCTCCATCGAGCAGGTCCCGCTGTGGCAGGCCCTCGTCTCGGCGATCGCCCTGGGGTTCCTGGTCGCGGGGGTGGGTCTCGGTTGGCCGCTCGTCCGTAGCAGCGTCCTGGTCCGGCAGCAGCGGCGGCGCCTCTCGCGGCTCGAGCAGGAGATCCATGGGCTGCGCACGCTGCCGCTCGGGACCG
>CAZOTO010000134.1:0-7993 GCA_964582775.1 uncultured Myxococcales bacterium | reverse complement strand
AAGGGCTCCACCGCGGCCGCGGGGGCGCGGGAGGTAGCTGCTTGGCACGCGCTCGGCCGCGAAGAGGTGGCTTGCGAGCTCGGTGTCTCGGTGGATGGAATCGATGATCGCGAGGCCGCCCTGCGGATGCAGCGGTTCGGTCCCAACCGCATCGATCCACCGCCGCCGCCCTCGCGCTGGCGGATCTTCCTGCGCCAGTTCCAGAGCCCGCTGATCTACGTGCTCGTGGGTGCGGCCGTTCTGGCCGTCGGCATGAACGAGATCCTCGATGCGGCGTTCATCGCGGCCGTGCTGCTGATCAATGCCGTGATCGGCTTCGCGAACGAAGTGCGCGCCGAACGCGAGATGCGGGCACTCGGTGGGCTCGTGCGCACGCGCGCCCGCGTCCATCGCGGCACGCGCACGCTCGATCTGGACGCGGAGGAGATCGTGCCGGGCGACCTCGTTCTGCTCGAATCGGGAGCGCGCGTTCCTGCCGACCTTCGCCTGGTCGCATCCTACGGACTGCGCGTGGACGAGTCGCTTCTCACCGGTGAGTCGGTGCCGGTCGAAAAGGACGCCGAGGCCGTGCACCCCCCGGAGACCGAGCTCGCCGAGCGCCGCAACATGGGATTCGCCGGGACGCTCGTCGCCTCGGGTCGCGGCATGGGGCTCGTGGTGGCGACCGCGACCCGGACCGAGGTTGGAGCAATCGCGGGGCAGGTCGGGGAGCTCGTGCGCGAGCTCCCGCCCTTGTTGCAGCGCATGGAGATCTTCGCGCACCGGCTCGGTCTGGCCTCGATCGGGCTCGCGGCCGTCGTCGTCGCCATCGGCTGGCTGCAGGGACAGCCGATCGTCGACCTGCTCTTCGGCGCGGTGGCTCTCGTGGTCTCGGCGATTCCCGAGGGGCTGCCGATCGCGCTCACGGTGGCGCTCGCCGTGGCGGTGGCGCGCATGGCCGAGCGCCGCGTGGTCGTGCGCCATCTGCCCGCGGTCGAGGCCCTCGGGAGCTGTGGCGTGATTGCGACGGACAAGACGGGAACGCTCACGCGAAACGAGCTCACGGTCGAACACATCACCTGCGGAGACGTCGACTATACGCTTCCGGGTGTCGGCTACGCGCCAGACGGCGAGATCCACCGCCGTGGCCGACCGCTCTCGATCGCAGAGCATCCCCGTCTGTTTCGACTGCTGCGGGCGGGGTGTCTTACGAACGAGGGAAGCCTGGCGCGGCGAGAGGATGGCGAGTGGGAGTGGTCGGGGGATCCGACGGACGTCGCGCTGCTCTCGGCGGCGATCAAGGCATCGCTCGATCCGACCGTGCTTTGCGAGGATCACGAGACGCTCGCCTTGATTCCGTTCGAACCCGAGCTTCGCTATTCCGCGAGCTACCACGCGCGCGACGGCGCGGGACTCGTTTGTGCGAAGGGGGCGCCCGAGCGCGTCCTCGACCTGTGCCGTTACGAGCTTCGAGAGGACGGTACGTCCGGTCCTCTCGATCGCGATCGCGCGCTGCGCTCCGTCGAGCGCTGGATGCGAGAGGGCTACCGCGTGCTCGCGATCGCCGATGCCGAGACTCCCAGCGCTGTGCCGCGCGGATCCCGTGCCCCGGAGCCCTCGGATCTGGTGTTCCTCGGCCTCGTCGCCATGACGGATCCCCCGCGCGAGGGCGTGCGCGAGGCGATCGAGCGCTGCCGCCGCGCGGGCATCCACGTGGCGATGGTGACGGGGGATCATGCGACGACCGCCCTCGCGATTGCCGAGCGCATCGGCTTGGCGGCTCGCGATGCTCGCGTGCTCACGGGTCCGGAGATCGCGGCTCTTTCCGATGACGATCTCGTGCAGCAGATCGGCGACGTGAGCGTGATCGCGCGCGCGACGCCGTTCGACAAGCTGCGTGCCGTGCGTGCCTGGCGTCGCAGCGGTGCGTTCGTGACGGTGACCGGTGACGGGGTGAACGACGCTCCGGCGCTGCGGCAGGCGAACCTCGGGGTGGCGATGGGGTGGGGCGGAACCGACGTCGCACGCGAAGCTGCCGATCTGGTCATCACCGACGACGATTTCTCGACGATCGTCGCGGGAGTCGAGGAGGGCCGCTTTGCCTACGACAACGTGCGTAAGGTGACCCATCTGCTCGTGTCGACGGGATTGGGCGAGGTGCTCGCCGTGCTGGGGGCCCTGGCGTTCGGCCTTCCCTTTCCGTTCACCGCCGTGCAGCTGCTGTGGCTCAACCTGGTGACGAACGGCATCCAGGGGGTAGCGCTCGCCTTCGAGCCGGGGGAGCCGGGTGCGCTCGATCGCCCGCCGCGGCCTCCGGAGCAGGGGATCTTCGACCGCTCGATGCTCGAGCGGACGCTGCTCGCGGGGATCGTCTTCGGGATCGTGTCCGTGGTCTGCTGGACGGCATGGATGGAGGCGGGGATGTCCCTCGGGGATGCACGCAACCAGATGGTGCAGCTCTTCGTGCTGTTCGAGATCTTCCACATCGGGAACGCCCGATCCGAGACGCGATCGCTGTTCGCCTTGTCGCCACTGCGCAATCCGATGCTCTTCGTGGGGACACTGGGGGCCGTCGGCTTGCACGTGGCCGCGTTGCTCACGCCCGCTGGTCAGAAGATCCTGGGCCTCGCGATGCCGACGATCGACGAGATCGTCTTGCTCGCAGCGCTCGGCCTGTCCGTCGTCGTCGCCATGGAGCTCTACAAGGCGTTTCGCTACTGGCGCCCACTTCCTTCGTGATCGAGCGCGCGATTCGCGTGGGCGAGATTTTTCGGTCACACGTTCGTTGATCATCGTTCACATATGAGTCACTCGCTTGATCTGGAGTGAGACTCGCGCATAGACTCCGCGCCCATGAGTCACATGGGTCCACATCGAAGCCTGGGGCGAGGGGTTGCGCTCGTCGTCTTCCTCCTTCTGGCGTGTGGGGGTGCGGCGGGCGGCGCCCGCGCCACCGTGATCGAGATCTCGAGGCCCTTTTCCGGGGATGCGGTGCCCGTTTGGGTCGAGCTCGACGATCGGGCTGCGCCGGACGCCGTCGAGATCTCGATCTCGATCGCACCGGGAACGGGGAGCCTGCTCGGCATGTTCGGGAACGTGGCCGACGAGTCGCTCCTCCCGGATACGGTGATCCGCGACGTGAGCGGGCATCTGTCGCAGTGGAAGCTCGAGGCGAACGGCGTATCCCGCGTCGGAAGCTGGAACCACATGGGAATCGCGAAGACGTGGGACTGGGGCGTGCGTTTCGCGCCGCCTCCCGGTGAAGACGATCCCGTTGTGGCGGTTCGCTTCGCGATCGAGGCGCCGGGGCTCGATGTGCAGCAGCTCCTGTCGAGCCCGGTGCTCGACTGGGTGTTCGGTGTGCGCATCGTCGAGACGGGCGGAGCGGTGGGGTCGTCGAAGATGGCGTTGCGCAGGCAAGCGCCCCGGCTGCGGATCGCCGCTCCCGCGGAGGGGGCACGGCTTGGCTCTCCGCAGGTAGAGGTGCGGGGCTGGATCCTCGCAGGCGACGGATCCGTCCGGGTGAACGGCGCCCCGGCGAACGTGGACGGCGAGTCGTTTGCGGCACGGAGCGTGCTCGTGGAGGGAACGAATCGCCTCGAGGCGCGCAGCGAGAACTGGTATGCGGCGGTGACGGATGCCGTGTACGTCGAGGTCGACACGATGCCTCCGGTCGTGACCCTTCTCGAGCCGGTGGATGGGATGCAGACCGCAGAGCCGGAGGTGCGGGTCACGGGAGGTGTCTCCGACGCGAGTCCGCTCGCGAGCGTGGTCGTGAACGGCGTTGCGGTGGACGTGGGCGCGGGCGGCTTCGAGGCGCTCGTGCCTCTCGTCGTGGGGGCGAACGAGATCACCGTCACGGCCGTGGACGCCGTGGGAAACGAGAGCCAGGCGGCGGTGCGCGTCGTGCGCGTGGGCGAGACGGAGGGTCTCGCGGTTGCGATCGATGCGCCGCCGGACGGCGCGCGGGTCTCCGTGGAGCGGATCCGCGTCACCGGGACCGTGAGCGACCCCTGGGCGGCGGTGAGCGTGAACGGAATGGGGGCCACCGTGGAGGGCGATCGCTGGGCCGTGCCGAGCATGCGGCTCGCGATCGGACCGAACCTGCTCGCCGCGGTGGCGACCCGGGGATCGGATCGCGCAGAGGATGCGCGAAGCGTCGTGTACGACTTTCCTCCGAAGGTCGTGATCACCACACCGATCGATGGTGCGCGCGTGCGATCCGAATTGGTTCGTGTCGAGGGGTACGTCGACGATCCCGCGGCCTTCGTCGACGTGAATGGGATCCCTGCGAGCGTCGGTGCGCTCGGCCGCTTCGAAGCGGAGTCCGTCCCTCTCGCGCCCGGTGAGAACCGCCTGCAGGCACGTGCCGTCGATCCCTTCGGAGGCATGGGCGCGGATGAGGTCGGGGTGGAGCGCATCGGGGATCTCGCGGGGCGAATGAGGCTCGTGCTCGTGGCGCCCGGGCGTACCGATCGCGCGAGCGGAGGGATCGATCGAGCGATCCCCGTCGTGGTCGAGAACGGAGAGGAGTTCCGTCGCCTGCTCGGCGGGCTTGGATATCCCTTGGAGCTGTTCGTGCCGGCGGTCGAGCACCCCGCGTTCGTGATGGAAGAGCAGAGGGGGTTTCACCTGTTCGCATTCGTCGAGATCGGCGAGCAGGGCGACCTGGTGTCGGTGCCGATGCTCGCGGAGGCGTTTCCCTCAGCCTCCGCCGACGGCGTGTTGCAGCCCATGGCCGTGCTCGACGACGAGCTCGCGCTCGCGGGTCTCGACCCGGCGATTCGCGAGGAGCTCGTTCCGGACGACTTCACTCCAGCGGGTTTCGCGCGGCTCTCGGCCGAGATGGAGGCTCCGAGATGATGGGTCTGCAGGGCGTGGGGCGGCGAGGGGCAGGACGAGCCGTCGAACTTCGAGGTGCGGGATCCGAGCCGATGCGTGGGGCGGCGATCGTTCGCGTAGCCATGCGGTGGGGCATGGCGATGGCGGCGGTGCTGGCGATGGCGCTCGGCCCGCTCACCGTCCGCGCCTTCGAGGGGTACGTGGATCTGCAGGGCGTCCACGGGAGCTCGAGCGATGAGATTCGCATCCTCGTCGATGGCGGCCCGCCGCAGCTCTCGATCACGTCGCCGTTGGATGGATCGGTGATCGCAGGAAGCTCCGTCACGGTGAGCGGAACGGCCGAGGATTGGGCCGACGAGGAGGCGCGCCTGCTCGCCCCGCTGTTCACCGAGGTGCGCTGGGTCGCGTACGACGAGGGGTTTGTGCCCATCGGGGCCGGAGTGGTGCCGGTGATGGGCGGTCGCTTCACGATTCCCGACATTGCGCTGGGCGCGGGGACGCACTCGATCGAGATCGAGGCCGTCGACGCGGCGGGCGTGCGGGCCTGGAGCGGAGTGGGGCTCACGTGTGACCCCGACGCACCTCCGGTCGGGCTCGTGGGGATCGCGGATGGACACGCGGTGCTCTCGTCCTCGATCTCCGTCGATCTCAACTTCGCGGCGCCGGCCACGATCGTCTCGGTGAACGGTGAACCGGACGGGCGGAGCTTCGACGCCGGCGTGGTGCGCGACGCCCTGCGGCTCGAGCTCGACGTCGGGGCGAATCCGGTGGATCTCGTGGTCGACGCGGGGGGCCGGGTCATCCGTCACTCGTTCACCCTCTTTCGCACGGAGTCCACGGGTCCGATCGAGATCGTGTCTCCGGCTTCGGGAAGCGTGACGAACCAAGGCGCGGTGGTCGTCGTGGGACGCGTGCCGCGCGGCACACCCCTCGTACGGGTGAACGGCCAAACCGCCGCGCTCGATCCGGATGGCGTGACCTTCACGGCCTCCGTCGAGCTGCAGGAGGGCGCGAACCCGATTCGCGTGCAGGCCTTCCCCTTCGGCCAGCAGCGCGAGATCCGCGTCGTCCGGGACACCGTGCCTCCCGTGATCCGAAGCGTGTTCCCCGGCGACGGGGAGTCGACCCGTGAGAGTCATGTGAGCCTGGCGGGGCGGGTGAGTGAGCCCGGGATCCTCGTGGCGCAGGGGCCGGGAGGATCCGTCTCCGGCCGCACCGTTGCGCGCATCCTGTTCCCGGGAGCCGCATTCGGGGCTCCGGCGCAGGGGGACTCCATGTTCGAGCTCCCTCCGCTCGAGCTGGTGAACGGCGCGAATCCGATCGAGATCCGCCTGAGGGATGCTGCAGGGAACGAGAGCGTCCGGCTCGTCAGCGTGACGCGAAGCGGTGTCGGTGTGGACCTCGTGAGCCCGATCGACGGAGGTTCCCTTCCAGGCCTTCGCACGCCGGTCCGGCTCGCTTCGCTCGTACACGGCCGGATCGAGTCCGTGTCGGCGGCGGGGCGCCGCCTTCCCGCCTTCGACGCAATGGCGATCGCACCCGGGCCGGTCGATCTCGTCGACGTTCCGCTCGTGCCGGGCGCGAACGAGATTCGCATCGTCTACGAGCGCGAAGACACGCAGGCTTGCGAGGTCCTGCACTTCACCCTGTACTCCGAGGCGACGCAGGTGGGCACCGTCACTGGAACGGTTCGAGATCCGAGCAGTGGTGAGCCCGTTGCCGGCTCGCTCGTGTCGGTGATCGTGGATGGACGGGAGCTCGTCGTGCCCACGGCGGTCGACGGATCGTTCCGGGTCGATGTCGAGCCCGGGACCGTCGAGCTTCGCGCGCGCGCACTCGGCTACCACGAGCTCGCAATCACGCGCGAGGTCCGGTTGGGCGAGGTCTCGGAAGCTTCCATGGATCTCGTGCGCTGGTTCGGCGATGCAGTGACGGTGACGGGAGAGCCGGCGTCCTGGGAGCACAGCTATGCCTCCGGCCGGGTGACGGATGCGGCGAGCGGAGGGGGCATCGAGGGCGCATCGGTTCGCGCTCTGCAGTCGGGGCGAGAGATCGCGACCACGACGGACGCGTCCGGCCAGTTTGCGATCGAGCGCATTCCCGTGGGGGACTTCGAGGTCGTCGCCACCCAAGAGGGCTACTTCCCGCGGCGCTTCGCCGTGCATGCCCCGCGGGCGTTGCTGTCGGTGCTCGACATCTCCCTGATGCCGCTCTCCGCTCGCGCGACGGTCGCGGGTGTGGTGCGCGACGAGGGCAGCGGCGAACCGATGCCGGATGTCGAGGTCGCCGTCCTGTCCGCGGGGATCGAATCGACGACCGGGTCCGATGGATCCTTCGTTCTCGACGGAGTACCCGCGGGCGAGGTGACGATTCGCGTCCGCAAGGGAGACCGGGAGGGCCATCGGCGCGTCTCCGGGATCGAACCCTCGCCGAGCGGTGCGCCGTTCGTCGTGGAGCTGGAGCTTCCGCTCGAGCCGACCGGCGGGGCCTTTCCCGTGGTTCCCCCCGATGCGACGCTGCTCGTCCGCGACGAGCTCTCCGGAGTCCCGCTTGCCGGCGCGCGGCTCCGTGTGGGGGATCGGGTCTGGGTGGCGGATGCGGAGGGGCGCGTGGCGCTCGCGGGGCTGCCCGAGTTCGAATTCGTCGAGATCGTCGCGAGCGCGGAGGATCACGAAGAGGAGTCGTTGCTCGTCTTCGCCGTCCCCGATGCGGAAGACGGAGCGAGCATCGACCTTCGTCCCACGACGCGCGGGCTCGTTCGCGGATTCGTGACCGACGCGCAGACCGGCGCTCCGATCCGGATGGCCTCCGTCGGTGTCGACGGCGGCACCTTCCTGGTCACCGCGAGCGGACCCGATGGCGAGTACCAGCTCGCTGCGGTCCCCGCGGGAACCCATGCACTTCGCATCGAGCACCCGGAGTACCTCCCCGTGGCGATCGAGGCCGTCGCGGTTGCCGATGACGCGGAGGTGGAGGCGAGTGTGGTGCTCGTCCGCAAGCCCGTGACGGGTGGGCTCGCCGGGCGCATCACGGATGCGGC
This sequence comes from uncultured Myxococcales bacterium, assembly GCA_964582775.1. GTDB lineage: Bacteria > Myxococcota_A > UBA9160 > SZUA-336 > SZUA-336 > CAZOTO01. Next base: position 132 of record CAZOTO010000134.1, on the reverse strand, counting down.
GACGAGCCGGCCGATCGCAGGTGCAATCGTGTCGGCCACCGGGGAGGCGCGAAGCACCACCGACGCAGATGGCAGGTACGAGCTACGCGGACTTCGTGCGGGGCTCGTCACGCTCGCGATCGAGGCGTCCGG
>CAZOTO010000133.1:0-8042 GCA_964582775.1 uncultured Myxococcales bacterium | reverse complement strand
CTTGCCGTGGAACTCGACCATGCCACCGCCGAGCAGGAGCCGGATCGCCTGGATCGCCTCATCCTGGCGCGCGCCGCGCGTCTTCATTTCCATGCCGAGCCACTTGAACTCCTCGGGCATCCACGCGAGCCCGACACCGAGCGCCACGCGATCGTTCGAGACGGCGGCCACCGAGCACAGGCTCTTCGCCTCGAGCAGCGGCTGGCGGATGGCGAGCCGCAGCACCGAGGGCATGAAGCGAATCCGCTTCGTCACGACGGCCATCGCGGTCATCGCGACCCATGGATCGAGCACCGGCGCGTCGAGCGGCCAGAACCGCGATCCGTCGGGCGTATATGGATAGGGAACGGAAACCGTCTCGGGGAAGAAGGGCGCGTCGGCGACCTGGATGCTGTCCCAGCCGCACTCGTCGGCCGCACGCGCGATGTCCTGGTGCTCCGCGGGATCGACCATGAACAGGTGGAATCCGAACCGCATACCCTTCTCCTTTCGGGCGCCCGTCGCTTCGTCGCCCGCGAAGGATACTACGTCCGGTCCATCCCCTGGGATCGGAACCGCACCGGGGGCGCCGCGCGCGCTTCCCGATCGGGGCCTGCACGCGGATCGCCCGTCCCCGTCCTCGGCCGCTACGCGATGCACCCCGCGTAGCGGCCGAGCGGGAACATTGGGTCGGCTAGAACTCGTAGCCGACCTCGAACACGACGTGCCGGGGATCCCCGAAGGCCGCCATCGTGAAGCCCAGCGGATTCGTCTCGGAGCCGAAGTCGATGCCGCTCACGCTGTAGGAGCGATCCGAGAGATTGCTCCCCACCACCGCAAGCGACAGGCCGTTCACTCCGAATGCATCGTACAGGGTGGCCCGGGCGCCGTACACGATGTAGCGGCCCGTCGCCGTATTGCGGGCCTGCTCGATAGGCGACAAGAGCGACCACGTGCTCGAGCGCCGGAAGTTCCCCGAGAGCTCGAGCGTTCCGATGCCCATCGCGGGCAGCATGTAGCTCACCAGACCCGCCCAGGTGCGCTTGGGCGTCACCGCCACGCGGTACATCTCCGAGCGGTCGAGCTCGGTGCAGCCAGGCGCCGCGGGCGGCGGGCACTCCTTGTACTCGGAGAAGTCGGCTCTGGTCCAGCCATGGGTGAGCCGCAGCGTAAGACCCTCGACCGGAACGGCGATGGCGTCGAGCTCGACACCGCGAATGCGCGAGCGGCCCGCGTTCACGCGGATCGTCTGGACGCCCGCCGCCGTCGAGATCCAGTTCGACACCTGCATGTCGTCGAACTGGCTGTAGAAGGCGCTCCCGTTCAGCTGCAGGCGGTTGTCGAACCAGCGCGACTTGAAGCCCATCTCCCACTGGGAGACGGTCTCGTCGTCGTAGGCGGGAAGAACGGCTGCGCTACCGAAGCGAACGCTGAAGCCGCCGGAGCGATAGCCGCGCGTCCAGCTGAGGTACGTCATCAGCTCGTCCGTCCAGTCGTAGGCGACCTTGGCGAGGGGCGCCCAGTTGTCCGAGCGGAAGACGCGGTTGTCGAGCACTCCCGGACCCGCGGGATCGAGATCAACGAACGCACCACCGCCTGCGATGCAGTCGGTGAAGCGGCGCGTGACGTCCGGCGGCGTGAACGTTGCGAAGTTGAAGCCGCAGACCCCCCGCTCCGCCTCCTTGCGCTCGTTCGAGTAGCGAATCCCGCCGGTGAGGTGCAGCCGATCCGTGGCGTGCAGCGTCCACTGGCTATAGATCCCCCACGCCTGGTTGTCCGACCGCATGCGGGAGGTCTGGTTCCCGAACGGACCGCCGGAGGCGACGGTCAGGATCTCCGGCATGAACATCTGCCAGTTCAGGTTCCGGTCCTTCTCCTGGAACCACGTGAGCCCTCCGGCGTACTCCACGCGGCCATCGAGCAGGCTCCCCACGGCTTGCAGCTCTTGATAGAAGGTTCGATGCCAGGTGTTGTGGTCGCCCGAATGGAACAGGGTGAAGGGCGTACCGTCCAGGTCGTTGTCGCCGGACCAGCGATAGCGCCTCCAGCCCGAGATGGACTTGATCGTGGCGTTCTCCGCCACATCCCAGGTGAGCGTCACCACGTTCTGCAGGGAGTCGAGCTTCGCGAACTGCCTGCCGTTGGTGGCGATGTCTCCTCTCTCCCTGTCGATGTACTGCGCGAGGTCGACTCCATACGCCGCGAGCCCCAGCCCCCGGGTCGCGGGATCGAGCTGGACCATGTGCGCCGCCGGGTTCTTCAGATCGAGCTTCACCTTCTCGATCGACCAATCCACGGTGACCGCATCCGTCGCGAGCCAACGCAGCGCCAGGCGTCCCGCCGTGTCGTTCGCGTCGGAGTAATCGTCTCCGCCGGACAGGTCGTTGTCATCGAACGGATCGCGGACCTTGCGGAAGAGGGTGATGCGGGAGAGCAGCGTCTCGCCGATCAGCGGCACGTTCAAGCTCACGCGGCCGGATCGCTCCTTGTACATCCCTGCGCCGAGCTTCACGCTTCCGCCGAGCTCCGGCTGCGGCTTCACGGTCGTGATGCTCACGGCGCCGCCGATCGTGTTGCGCCCGAAGAGCGTGCCCTGCGGGCCCTTCAGCATCTCGAAGCGCTCGATGTCGAGAAGGCCGAAGTTCGTCCCCATCCCGGTTCCAATGTAGAACCCGTCCACGTACAGGCCCACGCTCTGGGGCATGGACGGGTGGTTGTCGCGCTCGCCCACGCCGCGGCCGGTGAACGACACCACGATGTTGGCGGACGTCCCCGGCAGCGCGAGCATGCCCGGCGTGAACTTGGCCGTGTCCTTGGCATCCTCGAGCCCGAGCTTCGTGATGTCGTCGGCACCGAAGGCCTGGATCGACAGCGCGGTCTCCTGCAGGCTCTTCTCCGTTTTCTCTGCGGTGACGGTGATCTCCTCGACCGCAGATCCTCTCCGCTGGGGAGTTGCCGCTGCATCTGCCTGCGCGACTTCCGCGGGCGCCTCTGCAGACTGCGCGCGGGCACTGCCTGCCGAGATCGCCATCGCCAACACCGATAGTCCGATCCACGCTCCGGTACGTGCCCGGAGGCCTCTTCGCATCCTGGTCATCCTACCCCTCCTTCGACGCATCGCCGTGTAGGGCGAGCCCGCGCCTATCATCTGCCTCTGCGCGGCTCGCGTCAAAACGGAAAATTGGGGCAGGCTTGTCGTCCGATGGGACAGGGCGCCGGCCCCGACGAGCCCGGGTCCAGCACCTCGCAGAGGGGGATCCGACTCGCAGGGGAGGGCCGTCTCGCGCCGCTGCGGCGGAGCCGTCCGTGGCCGGGCGCACGGCACGACGCGCAAGGAGTAGGATGGAGCGATGTCCTTCCTTCGCGGAGCGCGGACATGAAGATCTGCGTGATCAACGGCTCTCGGTGGATCGAGGGCTTCCACGACGCCTGGTGGGCGATGCTTCGGGAGAACTTCCGGAGGGTGCTGCGGCCCGACACCGTCGTGGAGATGAGGTCACCGGAGCGTGGGCTCCAGGGCGATCGGATCGCCGACTTCTCCAACGAGTATTTTGCTCTGCTCAACCGGAGCGCGATGATCGAGCAGATCATCGCGGCCGAGAGGGAGGGCTTCGATGCCGCGGTCGTCGCGGTCGGCGACGACTCCGGCGTGCGAGAGGCCAGATCCGCAGTGCGGATCCCCGTCATCGGGCCGGGGGAGGCCGCCATGCACCTGGCCTGTCAGCTCGGAAGGAGGTTCGCTGCGATCGTCGCCAACATGCCGGACACCGGTTTGATCGGCCTGATCGAGGACAGGATCCGGGAATACGGGCTGCAGGATCGCACGATCCCGAACGGGGTCCGGTTCGATGTGCATGACTTCTCCGAGACTTGGGAGAAAGGGTTCTCGAATCCCGGGTTCGTCGCCGAGGGGGTGCGTCGAGGCGCCGAGCAGCTCGTCCGCGACGGCGCAGACGTCATCGTGGTCCTGTGCTGCGGCATCGGACCCTTCTGCACGGCGGCAGGGATGTCTCCCATCCGGATCGGGAGCCGAGCGATCCCCGTCCTCGACGCCATGACCGTGGGCGTGAAGACCGCCGAGATGGTCGCCGATCTCGGCAAGGGTCTCGGCTTCTCGTTCACGAGCGCAGCCATTCCTTCGGAAGAGGATCTCCAACGGGTTCGCAGGGGCTGCGGAGTGGAAGGATCCGGCAGGGCGTAGCGATCCGCGCCGAAAGCGGGCTGCGATCGCGGTTGCCCGGACCGGTCCGCACGCGCGGCATCCGGCCGACCGCTTCGGCCGCTGCGCGAGGAGGGGCCCCTCGCAGCGGCCGAAGGGAACGGGCACGTAGCTCCGGGATTCTCTTAGAACTCGTACCCGATCTCGAGGTAGACCTGACGCGGATCCCCGAACATCACGGTGGCGAGGCCGAGCTGACCGAAGTCGATGCCCTGGCCCGTGTTGTACTCGAGATCCGTGACGTTCTTTCCAACGACGGCAAGCGACAGTCCCGATCGACCGAATGCGTCGTTCAGCGCGATCCGCGCATCGTACGTGGTGTACTTCCCGCTCTTGATGTAGATGTTCGAGATCTTCGTCGCGAGGGAGTTGGTCTCCGCCTGGCGGTTGAAGGACGCACCGATTTCGAGGATTCCCAGATCCGTCGGCGCGAACTCGTAGCGCACCGATCCCATCCACGTGCGCCGCGGGGTTTGCGCGAACTCGTTGTCACCGGCGATGTCGACCAGGACGCCGCCCACGGGGGTCTTCCACTCCGCGTAGTCGGCCTTCTTCCAGTCGTGCGCGATCATCACGGTGAGGCCCTCGATCGGGATCATCTGGAGATCGACCTCGTAGCCGCGGATGCGGGATCGTCCGGCATTCTCGATCCGGTTCGCGAGCCCGCCCGCGCTCACGTCGAACACGGAGACCTGGATGTCATCGTAGTCGTTGTAGTACGCGGCGGCGTTCAGCTGGATGCGGTTGTCCCACCAGCGCGACTTCACGCCGATCTCCCAGGAGTAGAGATCCTCCGCGTCGTACGGCGCGGTCTGCGCAGGTGACGCCGTGGCGGGCCGGTTGTTGAAGCCGCCCGCGTTGAAGCCGCGCGCCCACTTCACGTACGTCATCAGCTCGTCCGTCCACCGGTAGGCCAGACGCACCATCGGCGACCACGCGTCGAAGCGGGCGTCGTTCCGGGCTCCCGTGAAGCTTCCCGCGGTGGCGCACGGCATGTGCGCGAACCACGAGCCCGGCCCGTTGCACTTGTCCCAGGTCCCTTCCTTGCGTTCGGTCGTGTAGCGCGCGGCCGTGGTGAGCTCGAGCTGCTCGGTGAGGTCGAACTCCAGATGGGCGAAGGTGCCGATCGCGTAGTTCACGCCTTTCATGCGCAGCGTGTTGCTCGGCGCCCCCGCGAAGATCGAGCTCTCGTAGATTGCGCTCGCGGTAAGGGTGTCGGCCTCTTCCTGGAACCAGTTGGTGCCGAGCACGTACCGGATCCGGTTGTCGCTGAGGTTTCCGAGCACCTGGAGCTCGCTATTCATCGTGCGGTGCGACCATCGGTTGCCCGAGTGGAAGATGCTGAGCGGCGTGGCGTCGTTGTCGTAGCTGTTGTGCTTGTTGAGCTTTCGCCAGCCACCGAGGAGCTTCACGGTGACGTCCTCGCTCGCATCCCAGGTCACCCCGTACGACCACGTGTAGTAGTTCGAGTTGTCGAAGTAGGGGTGATTCATCGAGACATCGTCGTCCGTGTCGCGCTTCGAGGTCCGATACTGGGAGAGATCCAGACCGGCCATCGCGATCGCGTTCGAGATGTTGGCGCGACCGTGCTGATCGAAGCAGACCCACGGCTGCCCGGGGACGACGCAGTTGTTCGTCTGGAAGACGGTGCTCATGTGATTCAGGCTTCCATCCAGTCGCTTCTCGACCCACTCGAAGGAGCCGTCGACCGTCACCGTATCGGTCGCCAGCCAGCGCAGCGAGGCGCGCGCGGCCTTCGTATCGTCGTCGTTGAAATCGTCGCCTCCGGGGAAGTCGTTGTCCCAGAAATGCTCGCGGTACTTGCGGGCGAATGCGACGCGGGAGAACAGGGTCTCGGAGACGAGCGGGATGTTCACGGAGCCGATCAGATCCTTTCGTCCGTAGTTCCCGATGCGGGCCTTCACGTGACCCTCGAATTCGGGTCCCGGCTTCACCGAGATCAGACTCACCGCGCCACCCGTCGTGTTGCGGCCGAAGAGCGTCCCCTGGGGGCCCTTCAGCACCTCGACGCGCTCGAGATCGATCAGATCGAAGAGCGACATGTCCGAGCCGCTCACGTACACGCCGTCGACGTAGAGCCCCACGCGGGGAACGAGATGCGGCGAGGGATCCGTCCGGATCATGCCGCGGGAGGCGATCTTCATCTCGCCCCCCGCGTTGCCGGTGACGAAGTTCACTCCCGGCGTGAAGGCCGTGAGATCCGTGAGCTCGGAAGCGCCCATCTGCTCCAGATCCCTCGCGCCGAAGGCCTGCACGGAGAGCGCGGTGTCCTGCAGGCTCTTCTCGATCTTCTCCGCGGTGACGGTGATCTCCTCGATCGCGATCCTGCGTTCGCCTTCGCCCTCGCCCGTCGCCTGGGCAGCCCCCGCAGAAGGCTCCTGCGCCGCAACGGTCCCGGCCGTCAGGACGAGTAGACAAATCCCCAACATCCACGCGGACCCATGCCGAGTGGTCAGCCGCACATCCCGCATCGTTCCCTCCTTGGCGCCGCGATTCCGCGCGGCCCTTTCAGTGCATATCGTTCACTGACTTGTGTTCAGTGTCAACCAGAATCTTCGGTCGGGGGCACCGGCAGGGCCAGGAGCTGCCGGTCGCGAGCCTAGGGGGATCGACCGCGCCATGGGATACTCGGAGGGCAGCCGATCTCGCACACACGCCGTGGAGGATCCGGGAATGAAGCGCGTCGTCGTCCTCGTGGGCTTGGGGATCCTCGTCGCCCTGGGAGCGGGGATCTACCTGCTCCTCAGCTCGCTCGATGCGATCGTGAAGCGGGCGATCGAGACCTATGGCACGGAGATCCTGCAGACCGACGTCCATCTCGATCGCGCCGAGATCCACCCGGGCGAGGGCAAGGGAGCCCTCGTCGGATTGCGCGTAGGCAATCCCGAGGGCTTCCAGACGGGAAGCGCGCTGGAGCTCGGTCGCATCGTTCTCGCGCTCGACCTGCAGAGCGTCACCGCGAATCCGATCGTGATCCGCGAGATCGTGATCGAGAGGCCTTCCGTCACCTACGAGATCCGCCCCGGCGGCAGCAATCTGGCGGCGATCCAGCGCAACGCGCAGACCTACGCAGGTGGCGAGGAGTCGTCCTCGGGTGCGCCTTCGCCCCAGGAGTCGGGTGACGAGACGGCCGGGCGCACGCTCGTGATCGAGGATCTCTACATCCGCGACGGCGAGGTCCAAGTGAGCGCGGCGGGCCTGCAGGGCCGCACGGTACGCACGCCGCTGCCCGAGATCCACCTCACGGGAATCGGAAGGGAGAAGGGCGGCGCCACCCCTGCCGAGGTCGCACAGCGCATCCTCGGTGCGATCTCCCGGAGCGCGGGCACCGCCGTGGGTGCGCTCGATCTCGGCGGCGTGCTCGAGGGGGCGCAGGGCGCGGTGAAGGGGACGGCATCCTCACTCGGAGAAGGCGCGAAGGGCGCCGCCGAGTCGACGCGCGAACAGGCGGAGCAGGCGAAGGAGAAGCTGCGGGGGCTGTTCCGCTGACCGCGGCTACCGCTGCGCGAAGAGCGCCTGCGCCTGCTCGCGCAGCACGAACTTCGTCACCTTGCCCGTGGCGTTCATGGGAAGCTCGCCCACGATCCGCACGTGCCGCGGAACCTTGTAGTTCGCCATGTTCTCGCGGCACCACGAGATGACACCTTCGGGTGTCACTGCGGCACCGGGCACGGGAACGACGAACGCCATGCCTACCTCGCCCATTCGCTCATCGGGTACGCCGACCACCGCGACGTGCGCCACGCCGGGCATGGCGTGCAGGATGTTCTCGATCTCGGCGGGATAGCAGTTGAAGCCGCCGACGATGAACATGTCCTTGATG
>CAZOTO010000132.1:0-8172 GCA_964582775.1 uncultured Myxococcales bacterium | reverse complement strand
GGATAGCAGTTGAAGCCGCCGACGATGAACATGTCCTTGATGCGATCCGTGATGCGCAGGTTCCCCTCTGCATCCATGACCCCGATGTCTCCGGTGTGCAGCCATCCCTGCGCATCGATCGCCTCTGCCGTGGCGGCAGGATCGTCGAAGTAGCCCTTCATCACGTTGTAGCCGCGGATGACGACCTCGCCGGGCTCGCCCCGCGACACCTCGTGGCCGGCTTCGTCCACGCAGAGCACCTCGACGTCGGGAATGGAGCGGCCCGAAGTCGTCGCGATCGTCTCGGGGTCGTCTCCGTCGCGACACATCGTTGCGACCCCGCAGCTCTCCGTGAGGCCGTAGCCGGTGATCACGGTCCGGAAGCCCAGGTCGCTTCGCATGCGCCGCACGAGCTCGACGGGAATCGCCGCCGCGCCCGTCACCGCCAGGCGCAGGGAGCTCACGTCGTATTTCACGCGATCGGGAAGCGCGAGGATCGACTGGTACAACGTCGGCGGCCCGGGGAGAACGTTCACGCGATCCTGGCCGACGCGCTCGAGCACCTGCGCCGCATCGAAGACGGCGTGCGGCAAGATGGTGAGCCCGCGCAGGATCGCCGAGAGCCAACCCGCCTTGTAGCCGAACGAGTGGAAGAACGGATTCACGATCAGGTAGCGCTCGCCCGCGCGAAGTCCGACGACCTCGCTCCATGCCAGGAAGCAGCGCAGATCCTGCTCGTGGGTGCACATGACACCCTTGGGCTTTCCCGTGGTGCCCGAGGTGAAGAGGATGTCGGCGAGGTCGTCCGGCGCCACGGACTCGAGCCGAGCGCGCGCCACCGACTCTCCGATGCGGTCGGCTCCGCCCAGGAACCCGCTCCAATCGAGGATGCCGCTCGCTTCATCCGCCTCGCCCGCCGGCTCGCGCAAGAGCACGATGCGCTCGAGTGCAGGCAGGCCCGCGATGGGACGACCGGCCTCCTTGCCGCTGCCGAGCGCGCTGCGCAGCAGCTCGACGTAGCGCGTGCCCAGGAACTCGCCGACGGTGCACAGCATGCGCGCGCCGCTCTTCTCCAGGATGTACCCCGCCTCGACGCCCTTCATCCGGGTGTTGAGCGGGACGAGCACAGCTCCTGCGGACTGCAGCCCCGCGGCCGCCACGATCCACTCCCATACATTGGGAGCCCAGAGGGCGACGCGATCCCCGCGTTCGATGCCCTGGGCCAGGAAGGCGCGCGCCGCACGAAGGACCGACGCACCGAGCTCGGCGTAGCTCAGGCGGACGTCTCCGTCCTCGAGGGCGCTCGCGCTCGCGAACCGCCGTGCGGCGTCCTGTACGACCCGCGGGATGGTGCTGCGACCGATGTCCATGGTTCCTCCCCCGACGTCCGGGCGATGCTATCGGATGCGATCCATGCGATCCAGCGACCGGTCCGAGGGCGCCGGGCGCGCGAAGGAAGGCTAGAATCGGGCCCGCCGTGCGGCGGCACGCCGGATCGCGCCCGCGTGCGGCACACGCCTTCGACAGGGAGCTTTCCGGTGCTCGACCTTCGCTTCATCCGAGAGAACACCGAGGCGGTGCGCGCGAACTGCCGCGCCCGCGGCCTCGACCTCGACCTCGATCGGCTGATCACCCTCGACGAGCAGCGCCGGCGCGCCCTCGCCGAGCAGCAGGACGTGCGCGAGCGGCGCAATCGGCTGGCGAGCGAGATCAAGGGCCGCAAGCCTTCCGACGAGGAGCGCGCGCTCGGCAAGGAGCTCAAGGAACGCGAGGCAACGCTCGAGGAGGAGCTTCGCCGCACCACCGAGGAGCTCGAAGCGCTGCACGCGCGCGTCCCCAACATGACGCATCCCGAGGTCCCCATCGGCCGCGAAGAGTCCGACAACCGCGAGCTGCGCCGCGTGGGCACTCCGCCCTCGTTCGACTTCCCACCGCTCGACCACGTCGCCCTCGCGGAGCGGCACGGCTTGGTCGACTTCGAGTCCGCCGCCAAGGTGACCGGTCAGAAGTTCTACTACTTGAAGAACGAGCTCGTGCTGCTCGAGCTCGCCCTCGTGCGCTTCGCGCTCGACACGCTGCGCGCGCGGGGCTTCACGCTGTTCCAGACACCGGACCTCGCGCGCGTCTCGGTGGCGGACGGCCTGGGCTTCAATCCCCGCGGCGACGAGACGAACATCTACTCGGTCGCCGATACGGATCTGGTTCTCGTCGGCACCGCCGAGATCACGCTCGGTGGGCTGCACATGGACGAGATCCTGGACGACGAGACCCTCCCGCGCCGCTACTGCGGGCTGTCGCACTGCTTCCGCACCGAGGCGGGTGCCGCGGGCCGTGCGGGCCGTGGCCTGTATCGCGTGCATCAGTTCACGAAGGTGGAGATGTTCGCGTTCGCGACTCCGGAGCAATCCGAAGCGCTTCACCAGGAGATGGTCGACATCGAGGAGAGCCTGTTCCGTTCCCTCGAGATCCCGTTCCGCGTGGTGGACGTGTGCACCGGCGACCTCGGGAGCCCGGCGTATCGCAAGTTCGACCTCGAGGCTTGGATGCCCGGCCGCGGCGAGAGCGGCGACTGGGGCGAGATCACGAGCACGTCGAACTGCACGGACTACCAGGCACGGAGGCTCGGCATCCGCTATCGCGACGGCGCGAGCGGAAAGACGCGCTTCTGCCATCTGCTGAACGGAACCGCGATCTCGATGGCTCGCGCGATCATCTCGATTCTCGAGAACCACCAGCGGCGCGACGGCTCGGTGTCGATCCCTGCCGCGCTTCGGCCCTACACCGGGTTCGACCGCATCGGCTGAAGGCCCTCCGCGGCACGAACGCAAACCGTCCGTCGCTAGCGCGCAGCGGCGCTCGCGGCGAAATCCACGACCTGCGTGGCGTCGACCGTCTGCAGCAGGACCAGCACGTCCTGCGGAAAGAGGCCCAGCAGCAGGATGGCCGCGGCGCAGGCCGCGAGGACCACACCCTCGAAGGTGCCCGGAGCATCCGCCTCGGCTCCCGCCTTGGGCGCGCCCATGAACATCACCGCGGGAACGCGCAGGTAGTACACGAGCGAGACCGCGCTGTTCAGCACGGTGAGAATCGCGAGCACGATGAGCCCGGTGTCGCCGGCTTCGGTTCCCGTCTTCACGGCCGCACTCACCAGCCCGAACTTGCCCATGAACCCGGCGGTCGCGGGAATGCCGAGCAGCGAGAACATGCAGATCGCCATCACGGTGGCGAGGAACGGGCGCGTGTACCCCAGGCCCGCGAGATCCTCGATGCGATCGTACTCGTCGCCCCCGCGCGCGAGGACGGACACGACCGAGAACGCACCGATCGTCATGAAGGTGTAGGCGAGCAGGTAGAAGAGGACGGCCTGCGTTCCCGACGTCCCACCCACCAGCACACCGACGAGGATGTAGCCGGCATGTGCGATGCTCGAGTAGGCGAGCATCCGCTTCGCGTTCTGCTGGATGATCGCCATCACGTTGCCCACCGTCATGGTGAGCGCCGCAAGCACCCAGAGCACGCTGTAGAGCAGATCGGACGCCGGCAGGAGCGCCACGTCCACCACGCGCACGAGCGCCCCGAACGCGGCCACCTTCACCGCGGTCGCCATGAAGCCGGTCACGCTCGTGGGTGCACCCTCGTAGGTGTCGGGCGCCCACTGGTGGAACGGAACGGCGGAGACCTTGAACGCGAGCCCGATCAGGACGAGCCCCGCGCCGAGCATCGCGAGCGGGCTCTCGGGATCGAGGCGCTGGCCGATCCCCTCCAGGGCGATCGATCCCGTCGCACCGTACAGCAGCGCGATCCCATACAGGAGGATCGCAGACGCGAACGAGCCGATGACCAGATACTTCAACGCAGACTCGTTCGAGCGAAGCACGTCGCGCCGGAAGCCGGCGAGCGCGTAGAGCGGAATGCTCATCAGCTCGAGCGCCAGGAAGAGCAGCAGCAGATTCGTCGCCGCGGTGAGGAACATCATGCCGACGATCGACGACAGCACGAGGGCATAGAACTCGCCGAAGTTCGCCCGCACGTCCGCCAGGTACCTGCTCGACACGAGCACGGTGAGGATGCCGGCGATCAGCACGACCGCGTTCAGGAAGTGCGCCATGCGGTCCATCTGGATCATGGGATGATCCAGGTTGAACGCGCGCACGGGACCCGTCATGGCATTCGAGGTGAGGATCAGCGCGATGAGCAGCGTGCCCGCACTCGCCGCCGCCAGGTAGGTGCTGCGGCGCTCGCGGCTCACCTCGGCGCCGAGAAGCGTGCGGCGGCGGGCGAGGAGCACTTCTGCCAGGGGAAGCAGGAGCACGCCCATCGCCACGACGATCATGGGGAGGATGCTTCCGACGTCGATGGTGGGGATCACTCGCCGGACTCCTCGCTCAGGGCCGCAGAGGGGTCACCGACACGGGCGATCGCCTGCGGGGCAGCTGCCGGAGCGGCGGCGCTCTCGCCGCGCCGCTCCATCGTCTGCAGGATCTCGTTCACCGTTGCATCCATCGGATCGAGGAAGCTCGCCGGGTAGACACCGATCCACACCATGGGGACGGCGAGCGCGCATGCGACGACCTTCTCGCGCAGATCCAGATCCACGAGCGCGCGATTCGCATCGTGGAGCAGCGGTCCGAAGAACATGCGCCGCGTGGCCCACAGCAGGTAGACCGCACCGAGGATCACGCCGGAGGTGGCAACGACCGCCGCCAGCGCATTCGCACCGAAGGTCCCGAGGAGGATCAGGAACTCGCCGACGAAGCCGTTCAGCGCCGGAAGCCCTGCAGAGCTCATCACCGTGAGCACCCAGAAGAACGCGTACACCGGCATCACGCGCGTGAGTCCACCGAAGGAGGAGAACTCGCGCGTGTGGCGGCGCTCGTAGATCATTCCGATCAGGATGAACAGCGCTCCGGTGGAGATGCCATGGTTCACCATCTGCAGGATCGCGCCCTGTAGCCCCTGCGAGTTCAGCGCGAAGATGCCGAGCATCACGAAGCCCATGTGGCTCACGGAGGAGTACGCGACGAGCTTCTTCACGTCCGTCTGCACCATCGCGACCAGCGCGCCGTACACGATGCCTGCGCAGGCGATGCCGAGCATCCACGGAGCCAGGTCCTGCACGGCCTGGGGGAACAGGGGCAGCGAGAAGCGCACGAAGCCGTAGGTGCCGAGCTTGAGGAGAACGCCCGCAAGCACGGCGGAGCCCGGCGTGGGGGCCTCGACGTGGGCGTCGGGGAGCCACGTGTGGAACGGGAACACGGGCACCTTGATGGCGAACGCGAGCGCGAACGCGGCGAAGAGCCAGCTCTGCCGAGCCCACCACGGACCGCCGTCGGCGGCGATCTGGGTGTCGAGGATGCCGCTCGCCCCCGCGTAGCCGATGTAGTCGAAGGTGAGTGCTCCCGCCTGCTGCTGGTGCAAGTAGACGAGCACGAGGATGCCGACGAGCATCGGAAGGCTGCCGAGCATCGTGTAGATGAAGAACTTCAGCGTGGCGTAGAGCCGTCGCGGGCCGCCCCAGATGCCGATCACGAAATACATCGGGATCAGCATCACCTCCCAGAACACGTAGAACAGGAACAGGTTGAGCGAAACGAACGCCCCGAGCATTCCCGTCTGCAGCGCCATCATGAACAGCACGAACGACTTCACGCGCTGCTCGATGTCGTTCCAGCAGGCGAGCAGGATCACGGGGAGCAGGAAGCTCGTGAGCACGAGCAGGAAGAGGCTGAGCCCATCGACGCCCAAGTAGTAGGAGATCCCGTAGTCGGAGATCCACGGCACGTATTCGACGAGCTGCATCCCGCCCGAGGTGGAATCGAAACGGCTCCACAGATGCACCGAGAGGGCGAACCCCACGATCGAGGCAGCGAAGGCGACGATCTTCCACGCGCGGTCCGACACCCGCACGCCCACCGCCTGCAACGCGACGAGCGGCAGCAGGCTCGCGATCGGCAGGAACACGATGACGGAGAGCAGGTTCTGGTCGAGCAGACCCTGGATGGCACCCGGCATCTAGAAGCCCCCCACCAGATAGGCGACGAGGACGACACCGCCGACCAGCATGACGAACAGATACGACTGGGTGAATCCCGTCTGCAGGAACTTCAGCCCCCGATCGGCCGTGCTGCGAACCGCCATCGCCACACCGTTCACCGCCAGCCCGTCCACGATGCGCACGTCCACCACGCGGAACAGGATCCGATCGGAGATCCACAGCAGCGGCGCGACGATCAGGGCGTGATAGAGCTCGTCGATCCAGTACTTGTGATAGGACACGGCGTAGAGCGGACGCAGCGCCGATCCGATCCGCGCGACGAGGTCTCGCCGGTAGTAGTAGAGGAAGAACGCCACTGCCGCGCCGGTCGCACCGGCACCCACCGCCGCGAGCGCGAGCAGGATCTCGGTCGAGTGGGAGACCTCGTGACTCGCCGAGACGATGATCGGCTGCAGGAAGTGGTGGAGGCTGTTCGACTCGGGAATCCCCCACGCCTCGCCGTAGATGTCGGGCGGCGTGAGCAGGCCGGCCCCGAAGGAGAGGATCGCCAGCACGACGAGGGGACCCACGATCGTGTTCGGCTGCTCGTGGACGTGGCTGCGAAGCGTCACGGGCGCACGGCACTCCCCGGTGAACGTGAGCAGGTACAGGCGGAACATGTAGAAAGCGGTGAGCGCTGCCGTCACGATCCCGATCGCATAGAGGGCGCCGTGGCCGGGCACGTCGTGCGCGAGGAAGGTTCCGAGGAGGATCTCGTCCTTCGAGAAGAAGCCCGAGAACATGGGAGCGCCGGCGATCGCGAGCACTCCGATCAGGAACGTGAAGTGGGTCCAGGGCATGAGCCGGCGCAGCCCCCCCATCACGTCGACGTTCTGCTCGTGGTGCATGCCGAGGATCACCGACCCGGCTCCCAGGAAGAGCAGCGCCTTGAAGAACGCATGCGTGGCCAGGTGGAACACCGCCGCGCTGTACGACATGACCCCGGCGGCAAGGAACATGTAGCCGAGCTGGCTCACCGTGGAGTACGCGAGGACCTTCTTGATGTCCTTCTGCGTGACGGCGATCGTCGCTGCGAACAGCGCCGTGATCGCGCCCACCCATGCGATCGTGGCGCTCGCTCCGGGTGCGAGCGAGTACAGGAACGACATGCGGCAAACCATGTAGACGCCGGCGGTCACCATGGTGGCGGCGTGGATCAGCGCGGACACGGGCGTGGGGCCGGCCATCGCATCCGGCAGCCACACGTAGAGGGGAATCTGCGCCGACTTCCCGCAGGCCCCCACGAACAAGCACAGGCCCGCGAGCGTCAGGAGCTTCCAGGTCGGCACCTCGAGGCCGAGCGCGCCGAGCCACGCGGGCACCTGCACCGTGCGATCGGCGAGCGAACCGATGTTCGCGGCCATCTCGCGGTACTCGATGGCGGGCACGCCCGCGTCGAGGAAGGACCAGAACAGCAGGAAGATCCCGACGAGGAAGCCGAAGTCGCCGATGCGGTTCACCACGAACGCCTTCTGGCCGCACATGGCGTTGTGGTCGTCGAGATACCAGAACCCGATCAACAGGTAGGAGCAGACGCCGACGCCCTCCCAGCCCACGAAGGTGACGAGCAGGTTGTCGCCCAGCACGAGCATGAGCATCGAGAAGGTGAACAGGTTCAGGTAGATGAAGAAGCGCTGGAACCCGCGGTCGTCGCGGTGATCGGCGTCCATGTAGCCGATCGAGTAGATGTGGATGAGCGAGCCGACCCCGGTCACCACGAGCACCATCACGGAGCTCAGCGGGTCGAGCAGGAAGCTCAGCTCCGCATGGAACGGATGGGCGGAGATCCATGTGTAGACGTTGTCGATCAGGTAGCGGTCGGCACCGTCGAGCCGCATCGCCAGGTCGTAGACCTGGTCGAGCGAGAGCAAGAACGAGGCGATCGGCGCCCCGCAGGCGAGCAGGGCGACGGCCAGGCGCGGCAGCTCGCGGCGGACGAAGACCAGCCACAAACCGCTCGTGACGGCCGCGAGCAGCGGCAGCAGCGGGATCCAGCGCAGTGCGTCGGTCGTGTGCTCGGTCACGTCGCCCCCTACCACTTCATGAGGCTGGTGTCTTCGATGTTCACCGTGTCGCGGTTGCGTACCAGCGCGATCACGATGGATAGCCCGACGGCCACCTCGACGGCGGCCACCACCATCACCACGAACGCCAGCATC
>CAZOTO010000131.1:0-8210 GCA_964582775.1 uncultured Myxococcales bacterium | reverse complement strand
GGCGCTCCCGCCGAGGGCCGCTGCGCCACGCGCATCTTCGCGGGCACGCTCGACTCCGAGCTCGTGGCGCTCGATGCGAAGACCGGCGAGCCCTGCGCCGACTTCGGGCGCAATGGCCGCGTCGATCTGCGCGAGGGCATCGGCCCCGCGCCCGCGTGGGAGACCTATCCCACCTCGCCGCCCATCGTCGTGCGCGACGTCGTCGTCGTGGGCGCGCTCGTCGCAGACAATCTGCGGGTGGATGCGCCGAGCGGCGTCGTGCGCGGCTTCGACGTGCGCACGGGGGCGCTGCGCTGGGCGTGGGATCCCGTGCCGCCCGGCTGGGAAGATCGCTTCCCGAAGCCCGGGAGCGGCCGGTACCAACCCGGCACGCCCAACGTGTGGGCGATCCTCTCGGCTGACGACGAGCGCGGCCTGGTGTTCGTCCCCACCGGAAACGCTGCGCCCGACATCTTCGGCGGGCTGCGCGAGGGGCTCGACTACTACGCGAGCTCCACCGTCGCGCTCGACGCCGAGACCGGCGAGGTCGCGTGGCGCTTCCAGACCGTACACCACGACGTGTGGGACTACGACGTGCCGTCGCAGCCCGTGCTCTTCCAGCTCCCCGGCGTGGGCGGCGGAGCGCCCGCCGTCGCCCAGGCCACGAAGATGGGCCATCTCTTCCTGCTGCACCGCGAGACCGGCGAGCCGCTCTACCCCGTCGAGGAGCGGCCCGTCCCGCAGGGGGCCGTCCCCGGCGAGACGCTCTCACCCACGCAGCCCTTTCCCACGCATCCCGCGCCGCTCCATCCCACCGCGCTCTCGCAAGACGACGCCTACGGCTTCACGCCCATCGATCGCCGCGACTGCGCCGCGAAGATCCGCGCCCATCGCTACGATGGCATCTTCACGCCGCCCTCGGTCGAGGGATCGATCCAGTTTCCCTCGAGTGCGGGCGGTCCCAACTGGGGCAGCGTGTCGATCGATCCCGTGAGCCAGACGCTCTACGTGAACCAGATGCACATGGCGCAGATCGTGTGGCTTCTGCCGCGCGAGACGTACGACGCCGAGGCCGATCCGAGCGTGCACTTCCCGCTCGAGTACTACCCGCAGCAGGGCACACCGTACGGCGTGAAGCGCTCGGTGCTGCTGTCGAAGTGGGGCGCGCCGTGCAATCCCACGCCGTGGGGCACGCTCACGGCGGTGGATCTGGTGTCGGGGGAGGTGCGCTGGCAGAGCACGCTCGGCACCACGCGCGATCAGGCGCCGTTCCCGCTGTGGTTCCGGCTGGGAACGCCCAATGTCGGCGGCTCGATCGTCACCGCCGGTGGCGTCGTGTTCATCGGCGCCACCACCGACAAGTACATCCGCGCGTTCGATGTCGAGACCGGAGACGAGATCTGGAAGCACCGCCTTCCCTACACCGCGAACGCTACGCCCCTGACGTACCGGCTGCGCAAGGACGGCAAGCAATTCCTCGTGATCGCCTCCGGCGGCCACGGCTGGTCCGAGTCCGGCGACGCCATCATCGCCTTCGCGCTTCCATAGCCTGCAATCGAGGGGAGAGGGAACGATGGAGATGCTCCAACATCCGGCGCTGCCGGCGCTTCTGGTCTGCTCCGCGCTGCTCGTGGTGAAGATGATCGTCGTCGGGCACATCACGGGGATCACGCGCATCCGCTTGAAGGCCGTCCTCAATCCCGAGGACGCCGAGTCCTTCCGCACCGGAGCGCCGCCCGCGACCACGGAGCACCCCGCGGTCGAGCGCGGGCTGCGCGCGCATCGCAACGACCTCGAGGCCACGCTGCCGTTCCTGGCGATCGGCTACCTGTACCTGCTCACGAACCCGGGCCAGACCACGGCCACCGTGCTCTTCGTCGTCTTCACCGTGTTCCGCACCCTGTTCTCGGTGTTCTACTTCGCGGCCTTCCAGCCGTGGCGCTCGCTCTCGTTCCTGGCCGGCGAGGCCTGTCTGCTCGTGATGCTCGTGCAGATGCTCCTTTGGGGTCTGCCGCGCCTGTTCTAGCCGCCGGGGAAGCGAGATCGCGCGCGGTCTCCATCCGGGGCGGCCGCGGCTACGAAGGCAGACGCGGGGCGCGTCTGCGCATGCCCCCCTCCCCTCGAATGCGAGCACGCCTCGCGGCCTCGTTCCGTGTAGGCTGATCCCCGAACCAGGAGGGATGTGGCCATGAACGACTTCGACGTCGCGGTGATCGGGGCAGGCTACGGCGGGACGACAGCAGCCGCGCTGCTCGCGAAGGCGGGCCGGCGGGTGGCACTCGTCGAGAAGACGCCGCGCGCCGGCGGCAAGGTGCAGACGATCGACCGCAAGGGCTACCGCTTCGAGATGTTCGGCGCGGTCGGCATCCCCGCGTACAACTCGCGCTACCACGAGCTCGTCGACGTGCTCGGCATCGCCGAGAGCACGCCGTTCAGCATTCCCGAAGGCCCCGTCGCCTGCGTGCGCTACAAGGCCGCGAACGGCGAGTGGCGCAGCATGCGAAGCCCGCTTCGCGCCACCGGCGCCCCGGAAGAGATGGACAACATCCGGCGCACGTTCGGCGTGAACGACGAGGGCCTGGCGAAGCTCGCCCAGATGTATGGCGCGATCCTTACCCTGAAGGACGACGAGCTCGCTGCGCTCGACGACGTTGGCTTCCTGTCGTGGATGCGCCAGTTCGGCGTGCCCACGTCGCTCGAGAGCCAGATCTGCATGACGATCAACACCCTCTTCGTCGTGCCCGTGAATCGCATGTGCGCGTCCGAGGCGATCTACACCCTGCGCCAGCAGCTCATGGGCGGCGCGGGTCGCTACCACGTGGGCGGCTACGGCCGCGTCGCCGAGGAGTGCGCGGAGTTCGTGGGCAAGCACGGCGGAGTCTTCATGACGCGCACCCGCGTGAAGCGCATCGTCGTCGAGAACGGCCGCGCCGTGGGAATCGAGACCGACGAGGGCGTGCTGCGCGCGCGCGCGATCGTGTCGAACGCCGGCATCCAGCCCACGGTGCTGCGGTTCGCGGGAAGCGCGCACTTCCCCGCGGACTACGTCGAGCGCGTGAAGTCGCTCGAGCCGAGCTGGGCCATCGCCGGCAACCGCTACGTGCTCGACGCCGAGGTCTTCGACGCCGCGCTCATCCCCATCTTCTCGGACCAGAGCTGGCTCGACGACGATCGCTTCGCGCGCATGAAGCAAGGCCAGTGGCCCGAGATCCCGCTCATCGCGATCGACGTCGCGTCCGCGTTCGATCCCTCGCTCGTGCCCATTCCCGGCCATCAGGTCGCGAACTGCCAGGTGTTCGTCTCGCCCGATCCCGCGTCCGACATGTCCGAAGAGGGCATCCGCCGCGCCGAAGCCGTGCTCGACGAGCTCTTCCCCGATCTGCGCAAGCACACGATCCGCAAGGAGCCCTACGGCGCGAAGGCCATCTCGAGCTTGAGCCGCGATGCGGTGCTTCCCGGTTGCGGCGGCGAGGCCGTCGGCATCGCGCAGGTGATCGGCCAGTGCGGCAAGTCGAAGCCCGATGCGCGCACGCCGCTTCCCGGCCTGTACATCGTCGGCTGCGACGCCGGCGGCCGCGGCGCCGGCACCCACCAAGCCGTCGACTCCGGCTTCCACGTAAGCGCCATGGTCGACGCCGATCTGGGGTGAGTCCGTCGGCCGTCGTGGTGCCGTGCGGGTGAGTGTCGCGCGCCGCAGTGAAGAGAGGGACGCCTTCCGGGCCTCCGTGGAAGGCGACAAGTGCGCAAGTACACAGCCGTCGTGTAGAGAAGTGCGCGGCACGGGGCGATTCGTCGGCACTCAGCAGGTCGCCATTCCGTAGCCGTGGCTGCGGCTCTCACCGCGAGCCCGCGCTCGACCTTTGTGAGCCGGAATAGGGCCGCACCCAATCGCCGCATCCGTAGTATCCTGGCGCGGGCCAGAACGTGCTGGACGGCCGAGGCTTGGAGACGCACCCGGGATGGCGATCCCCGACTACCAGACGATCATGCTCCCGCTTCTTCAGCTCCTCGCGGACGAGAAGGAGCACAGCATTGCGGAAGCGGTCGACGTGATCGCCGCCCGCGGTGGCGCGCATGGCGATAGCGCTGCGCGCGAGAATCGTCCAGAGGTTCATGCGCGTGTTCGTTGCGACACCCTCGAACTGGTCTCTGCGACACATCAGGGTGTGGGTGCCAAAGGCATTCACGGGTCGGTGCCTGGGGAGGCCTCAGTGATCGTCCAACCCTTCGTGGCGAGAACCCGGGGTGGGGGGTGCCGAAGGAGATGGGCAGGGCCAGCGATGCGGCCGCGAAACGTGCTCCCTACCTCGCGAGGCTGCGCAGGTAGAGCACGAGCTGCCAGACCTGCTCGTTGGTGAGCGTCGGATAGACGAGCATTCCCGTTCCCGGGGATCCGTTCCGTATGACCCAGAACAGCTGACCATCGGAGATCGGCTGCATCGTCTGCGCGCAGGTGAAGTTGCGCGGCGGAGGGTCGAACCCGCCTGCCATGGGTCCGAGTCCATTGCCGCTCTCACCGTGGCAGAGCTGACAGGCCATCGGAATCGCCGTCTTCCGATACAGCTCTGCACCGGCTGCGAGATTCTCGGTCGTCGGTTCGAGCGGATTCCGGGCGGCTCGCGCCTGCGGAGGAGCATCGGCAGTCGTGCGCGGCTGCGGACACATTCCCGTATCGGAATCGGTTGCCGCAGCCTCGGCTCCGCGGAAGTGGGTGGTCATGTAGGTCATCACGTCGGCCAACTGCCGCGTCGAGAGCGTCGCGCCCCAATCGGGCATCGACGTCGACTTTCCGACAGCCTTTCCGCCGTAGAAGACCACGTTGTAGAGATAGTCGACGGGAAGCCGATCGAGCGCCATCTGCGCGTGCGCAGCGGGCTTGGGCTCGAGTCCGCGCGCACCGGGACCGTCTCCTTCGCCCAAAAGTCCGTGACACTGCGCACAGTAGGCGCGGTAGACGACCTCCCCACGATCGGCGTCGGCGTTGCGGAATGCATCGGCCTCCCAGGGGTGCGCCACCCGGAAGTCATCGGCGCCGAGGGTCATCAGATAGCCGGTGATCCAGCGAACCTTTTGCTCGGTGAGATCCGCCACGTACTCGCCGCTGTGCGGAGCGAACGCCGGCGGGTCCAGATTGAACGCCCACACCCAATCGGCGTCGTAGCGACGTCCGGCGTCGAAGAAGTGCGTGCTGCTCGGGCCGCCCGTCACCTTGCCTTCGACGCGCACTTGGTGGCAGCCGATGCAGGAGTACTCGTGGAAGAGCCGTGCGCCGAAATCGATCTCGATCTGCGAGAGGCTCGATGGGTCGAACGCTCCTTTGCGAATGCGTGCATCGCGCAGGTGTCTTTCGAAATGGTCGGCAACCGCCTCGGCCTCTGCGCGATCGAGACGCGGATGTGGTGTTGGTTTGGCGTCTGCGGCCGGCTGCTCGTCCCATCGATAGGCCGAGGGATAAGGGCTCGGCTCTCGTCCTTCGAGCCAGCCAACGAGCCACGTGCGTTGGTACTTTTGCCCGGCCCACATCAGGTCCGGCGCCCGGAGCTGGAACTTCGGTTGGGTCTCGCCTTCGAAGCGATGGCAGCTCGCGCAGCGCTCGCGCACCAGACGCGCCGCGTCGATCCCGGTGCCGGAGGGAGTGTCGGCGCGGGAGCAATCGGCCACTGCCACGAAGGATACGACGATCGAGAACACGAGGATGCGAGAAGCCATGTTTTCGCCCTCCTTGCCTCGCACGAACGGGAGCCTCGACGAGCGCCCTCGCACGGCTCAGCGTACCACCCGTCATATGTGGTGGGGGAAAAGAAAAGAGACGAAGCATCCAGCGGTCGTACTGATCTGGCTCGGGAAGCACCGCGCCCGCTACGGCCGCAACGATCCGTCGGGTGCGAGCGGGAGGATCCGCGGGGGGAGTCGCCGGTCGAGCACGACGAGGTGATTCGGTGGAACCTCGGTCCAGGCGGGGGCATCGGTGAGCCGTTCCGACGAGACGAGCACGGCCTCGCCCTCGTCGCCGCCGCGGCGCTGCGAGAAGCGGCGGCTGGTGGGCTCGTAGAGCTCGCCGCGGTGAATGTAGAGCGACTCGGGCCCCTCGTCGGGATCGTTCGCGAAGCGCGACACCACGGCGTGTTCTCCGTCCGAGACGGCGACGTTCAGGAAGCTCGGCTCTGCGGCGCCCGACTGCGCGACGAGCGCGAGCACGCGCTGCATCGCGGCCGAGAGCCGCTGCGCGAGCACGAGCGCGGCGTCGCCCGGGTCCTCGTGCGGATGGCCGTTGCGCACGGTCTCGTCGACGAACACCGCGAACAGATGCTCGGTGTCGGTGCTGCCCTTCACCCCGTCGAACGCCTCGTCGCACAGGCTCTCGAGCAGTCGCCGCCGCACGGCGCGAAAGGCGCCGATGTGACCGTTGTGCATGAGCAGGTGGCGCCCGTGCTGAAACGGATGGCAGTTCGCCAGGTTCACGTCGCTTCCCGTTGTTGCGGCGCGCACGTGCGCGAGGATGCACGGGCTTGCGACCACGCGGCACAGACTGCGCAGGTTGCGGTTGTTCCACGCGGGCGAGATCGAGTGGAACACCGCGGGCTCGGGCGTGAGCCGCGGCGCATACCAGCCGACGCCGAAGCCGTCGCCGTTGAGCGGCTCGGAGCGCTCCTCGGACTGGTAGCTCTGGTGGATGAGCGAGTGCTTGGGATCCACGAGCAAAGTGGAGAGCTGCACGGCGGGACCGAGGTACAGCGTGAACCGGCACATGGGCGGACCTCCCAGGGTGGGCACAGCATACGCGGTAGCGGTGCGCGGGAGCGCTCCCGGTGGGCAGGTCGCGGAAGGCCCGCTCGCCCTCGGGGTCTGCCGCGCGATCCTGCGGAAGGGGGACCGCGGGTCCAGGGCTGTCATCGTCGAGGCGTGATCGAAGCCCGGCTCCGATCCCCGCCAGCCGCGGTTCCCCTACTCGTCGATATCCGCCCCGACCTTCGATCCCCCGCCTCCATCCGTCCCGCTTGCCTTCTCTCGACGATCCGTATATGACTCGTACGAAACGTATGACCCGTTACGGGGAGGATGCGGATGCTGCTCGAGGGCCTGCGACTTCTGGACCTGTGCTGGCTGGGGCCGGGGCCGTTCACGGCGCAGATCCTCGGCGACATGGGCTTCGACGTGATCCGCGTGACGGAGGTCTCGAAAGGCGCGGGCCGGCGCGGGGGCAAGGACATCGGCACGCTGCTCCTCACCCACAACCTGGAGCAGCTCGGGCAGTTCCAGCTCGGCCTTCGCAACAGCCGCGCGATCGCGATCGACCTGAAGAACCCGCGCGGCGCGGCGGTCTTTCGCCGCCTGGTCGAGAAGGCGGACGCGATCCAGGAGGGCTTCCGCCCCGGCGTCGCGGATCGCCTGGGCATCGGCTACGAGGCGCTGCGCGCGATCAAGCCCGACATCGTCTACGCGGCGGTGACTGGCTTCGGGCAGACGGGGCCGTACCGCGAGATGGGCGGACACGACGTGAACTACGTCTCCGTCGCGGGAGTCGTGGGACTGAACGGCCGCGCGAACGGTGAGCCCGCGATTCCGGGAACCCTGATCGGCGACTTCGCGGCGGGGGGGATGTCGGCAGCGGTGCACATCCTGGGGGCGCTGCTGCGACGCGCGCTCACCGGAAAGGGCGCGTACTGCGACGTGTCGATCACCGACGCCGCGTTCGAGGTGAACAAGATGGCGATCGGCGCCTTCCTCGCTTCAGGACGCGAGCCGAAGCGCGGCGATGCGTTCTACTCGGGAATGTATCCCTGGTACGACATCTATCCGACGCGCGACGGAAAGCACATCGCGGTGGGCGCGGTGGAGCCGTACTTCTACGAGAACCTCTGTCGCACGCTCGGCCGCGAGGATCTCGTCGACCGCCAGTGGGACGTCGAGAACCGCGAGGCGATCCGCGCGGAGCTTGCAAAGACCTTCCGCTCGCGCACGCGCGCGGAGTGGATCGAGACGTTCGCGGGCGTCGATGCATGCGTCACGCCGGTGAACTCCGCGGGCGATGCGTGCTCGGATCCGCAGATGCAGGCGCGCATGCTGGTCGAGGTCGACCACCCGGTGCAGGGACGCACGCGCACCGTCGGCACGATGCTGAAGTTCGACGCCGAGCCGCTCGAGGTGCGCCACTGGAACCTCGGGCCGACCCAGCACACGAACGACATCCTGGCCGAGCACGGCTACTCGGAGTCCGAGATCGCGGAGCT
>CAZOTO010000130.1:0-8257 GCA_964582775.1 uncultured Myxococcales bacterium | reverse complement strand
CGTGGATCGCGCCGGAGAGCTTCGTCTCGCGGTCGATGCTCACGACTCCCGTGGCGCCCGGACCCACGATCGCGGTGAGGCGCGACGGCCGGCCGAAGGCGTGCCCGCCGAGCTCCACCACGGAGAGCGCATTCACCTGGCCGATCCTCTCGCCCTTCACGTCCACGAGCAACACACCGCGGTGGATGGATTCGCGTACGGCCTGCTCGATGCGATCGAGCCGGCGCACGCGATCGCGGATCGCCCCGCGCACGTCCTCCTCCGTCACCTTCGAGCGTCCGGCGAGTCCGGCGCGCAGGCTCGCCTCGCGTGCGGCATCGAGCACGGACTCGCTTCCCAGATGGATCTTCTGGCGATCGCCGGCCTCGCGCACCGCGAGCTCGACGAGCGCATCGAGCGCACTCGCCTCGAAGCCCACGAGCTCCTCGCGCTCGACGAGGGCCGCCACGCGGCCGCAGAGCGCGCGCGTGGCAGCATCGTCGCGATCGACGATGGGCGAGAAGTCCGCCAGCACCTTGAACAGGTCCGGAAACTCGTCGTCCGCACCGAGCAGCAGCTCGAACAGCAGGCGCGGCCCCGCGAGCACGACCTTCGTGCTCACCCGGATCGGCTCGGGCCGCAGCCCCGCAGGGGTGAAGCCCACGAAGGGATCGTACGCCTCGATCTCGACCCGGCCCGAGCGCAAGGCACGGCGCAGGATGCGCCACACGAAGGGCTCGACGAGCGCGTCCTCGGCGTTGAAGATCACGACGCCGCCGTCGGCCTCGAGCAACGCTCCGGCATGGATGCGGCGGAAGTCGGTCTTCACCCCACCGAAGCGATCCATCGTGCGATCGATGGTCCCGAACAGGTTCTTGTAGGTGGGGCTGTCCACGACGACGACGGGAGCGATCTGGGTGTGCGCATTGTCGACGACGACGTTCACCTCGTAGACCGCGAGCGCCTCGCCCGGGCTCGCGAGACCGAACGCAAGGGGCATCGGCGGCCGCTCCTGCGCCACGCCGCGAAACGGATCGAGGTGATCGAGGATGTGCTCGCCGAGCTGCTCCAAGTGCTCCCCGAGCTCGGCGCTGCCGAAGCGGGCGGCGAGCGCACGCAGACGCGCGATCACGATGCGCGACGCGAACTCGCGCTCGGCGGCGCGGATCTCCTCGTCGAGATCGTGGCGCTGATCGCGCTGGCTCTCCAGGTACTCGCGCACCTCGCGCTCGAGGCCGACGCGCGCACGCTCGAGCTCCGCGAGCCGCTCGGGGCCGAGCGCCTGGAGCTGCTCCTCGTTCTCCACGGGCTTCCCGTCGACGAGCGGAACGAGCATGATGTTTCCCGGCGGTGCGATCATCACCGCAAAGCCCGCCCGGCGCGCCAGCTCCGCGAGCGCCTGGTGCTGCTCGCGGAAACGGCTCTCGAACGAGGCGACGATCCGGGCCTTCTGCTCGTCGAAGGTCTCCTCACGGAACGCCTTGGGCAGATCCTCCTGCAGGTTGCGGAGGAGCGCCCCGAGCTCGGACTCGAAGCGGCGGCCATCGCCCGCGGGCAGATCGATCGCGCGCGGACGGTCGGGGCTCGCGAAGTTGTGCACGTAGATCCAGTCCCGGAGCGGCCGGTCGCGCTGCGCCACTGCGCGCACCACCGCGGCGATCTGCTCGAGCCGGCCCGGCCCCTCGACGCCACACACGAACGCGTGATAGCCGGGCCCCCGCATGCGCAGCGCGAGCCGCAGGGACTCCTCGCCACGGGTGTCACCGATCGCCCGCGACGGCTCGATGTCCGCCGTCGAAGCGATGCCGAGGGCGCGCACGTCCGCGCGGATCCGCGCCACCTCGGGATCCAGGGGGCGCACGACGCCGGCGCCGGCGCTCATGCGCGCTCTCCCAGATGGACGCGCACGTGGAGCACGCCCGACTCCAGCCCGTACTGCACCTCGGCGCGATGCACCTCGATGTTCACGGGAAGCCGCACGCGAAGCTGCACCCCGCCACGCGGGCGGTCGAGCCGCGCCGGGCGCGCGTGCTCCGACGAGCGCGGAGCCTCGCGCTCCGCCTGCACGACCAGGAAGCCGTCGTCGATGCGCGCACGGACGGACGACTCGCGTACTCCGGGCAGATCGATCCAGACCTCGATCCACTGCTCGGCGACGAAGACATCCGCCGGTACCTCGCCTTCGTCCGCGCCCCAACGCCCGTGGACGAGCTGCTCGAAGCGGCTCTCGATCTCGTTCGGGGTGGGATACGGCCAGAGCAGCGGAAGACGCCAGCGCATGGCTCCTACCCTACCACGCGCTTCCGCTCGGCGAGCGACGGCTCCGCCGGCGTGGAGCCGGAGGGCGATCCCATCGCGGGCAGGAGCAGATCCTCGAGAAAGAACGCGGAGAGCTCGGCGCGGCCGCCGAGGCCCGACTTGCGGTAGACGGCAATCGCGTGCTGGCGCACCGTGCGCTCGCTCTTGCCCTGGATCCCGGCGATCTCCTTGTGGCCGAAGCCCTTGAGCAGGAACAAGGCGGTCTCCTGCTCGGCCGGAGTAAGCCCCCACGTACGAAGCTGCGACTCGATCTCGGCTCCGAGACCGAGCAGCAGCTTCTCGGCCCGAGCCCGCCAGGCATCCCGCTCGCTCGCGTGAGCTTCGAGCGCCTCGCGCATCCGCTCCATGGAACGACCGGCCCGCCGCCAGCCCCGCCACAGGTAGACCACCGCGGCGGCACAGAGCACCAGGAGGGAGATCTCCACCAGAACGTGGAAGCTCCACAGCGTCTTCGGGTGGTCGAGCGCAAGGTCGATCGCGGCCACGATCGCGAGCATGGCGAGGATCCCCATGAGCGCGACCCGAAAAGCGACCTCTCCGTCATCTGCCGGACGTAGCATCTCGTGCGAGAATACCGGTGCATCCGACGGCTCCGCCAGCAGACGGATCGACTCCGCGTGCGGAAGGCCCGATGATGTCGCTCACGGCTCGCGGGGGGATCCCGCGGGACGCATTCCAGAAGGAGTCACGACATGCCCGAACCGTTGCATCCGGCCCTCGTCCACATCCCCATCGCACTGGCGATGCTGATGCCACTGCTCTCCGTGCTCGCGCTCTTGATGATCCGTTGGAACCTGTACCCGGCGCGAACGTGGGGAACGATCGTGCTCCTGCAGGCGCTGCTCCTCGGATCCGGCTGGATCGCGGCCTCCGCCGGGGGAAGGGAGGAGGATCGCGTCGAGAAGGTCGTCGACCACGATCTCATCGAGGAGCACGAGCACGCCGCGGAGCGGTTCCTGGTGGGAGCCGGGGTGGTGCTGGTGATCTCGGCGGCCGGCCTTCTCTCGGGAACGGTCGGCATCGCGGGCCGCGTGGCGACCGTGGTGGGCTCGGTGGCGCTGCTCGGCATGAGCGGTGCGGTCGGCCACTCCGGAGGCGAGCTCGTCTACAAGCACGGTGCCGCGAGCGCATACATGGAGGGCACAGCGCAGCCCGAGCTGATCGAGGACGGCATGCTCGAGGAGTCGATGGACGCTCCCGCGGAGGCGGAGCCCGTCGAGGACTTCTCCGCTCCCGTGGGTGTCGAAGAGGAAGAGCCCTACGAAGAAGACGAGCACTGATCGCGTCTTCCCCGTCGTCGCGCGGTCGCCATCGACGGCGCCGGCGGACCGGTCCTCCTGCGGCTCGAGCCACGGGATCCGGGTCCCGCCGGCTGCGTCGGCGGTGCGCCCCTCGCCGCGCGGCTAACGCCCCCTCTTCTCGCGGATGCGCGCGAGCGCGGTGTGGATCTCGTCGCGACGCCCCTGGTCGGCGAGCTCCCGGCCCAGGCGCGACGGTGCCCGAAGCGCCCTCTGCAGGGCCTTCTCCGCCTCGTCGTACTCCCCCTGCTCGATCAGGAAGTCGCCGTAGAAGTAGTTCGCGTCGATGCCATCGGGCGAGATCGCGAGCCCCTCGAGGAGCAGATCGCGGGCCTTGTCGGCGTTGCCGAAGCCCACGGGCCAGCCCGGAACCTGGTAGTAGAGCGATCCCAGGCTCGTGTAGGCCGAGCCGGAGAGCGCCTTGGGATCGATCTCGATCGCGCGCTCGAAGAGGGTGCGTGCCGCCTTCACCTGCGAGAGCGCACCGAGCGAGGCGAAGCCGCGCAGCGTTCCCGCATACGTCGAGCGGACGATGCCCGCCCAGATGAGGACCTCGGCGGAATCCGGGTGCTGCGCAACGTAGGCCTCGGCCTTAGCGACCAGCGGCTCGTACGCCTTCGCCTGCTCGCCCTCCGGCGTCTCGTACTTGATCTTCGCCCACTGCGTCTGCAATTCGACCACCGCCTGCTGCGGATCCGGTGCCGCCGCCGTCGCGACGGACGAGACCACGACGAGCACGGCCGCGAGCACGGGGCCGAGTCCTCGAACGGTCCGATTCATCCTCTGGTCAGTCATCCCCTTCCTCCTCTTCCCGCCCTAGCGAAACAGCGGCGGGCGATACGGAATCGTTGCGAGCGCCACGAGCAACAGGAACACGGCGGGCGACACGAGCGTCGCAGGCGGGTCGTGGCGCAGGTGCGTGACGGCCGCGCCGAGCAGAACGCCGACGAGCAGGAGTCCTGCCCAGAAACAGACCTGGGGGGCAAGCAACGCGAGCGCTCCCACGATCTGCACCCATCCCACGAGCCGCCGGAACGAATCGGTGTAGCCCCAGCGCTGGAAGTCCGCGGCCATCTGCGCATCGCCCGACAGATTCTTCCACGCCATGAACAGGAAGAACGCCGCCACGGCGAAGCGAACGGCGGTGGCCGCGAGCTCCCAGCCGCGAGACAAACCCGTATCGGATGCAAACAGCAGATCGCTCATCGATCCGCTCCCTTGCGCCCCTGCACCGCCTCGAGCGCATACGGACGCATCTGGGGCGCCTGCTTGCGCAGCGACGAGTCGACCAGCCGCGGCAAGATCCCGTTCACGCGGACGAAGAGCTTCTCGGGCCAGCCCAGGAACGCGCGCTCGCGGTCGCGTTCGATCGCCTCGACGATCCCGGCAGCGACGACCTCGGGGGGATCCATCGCCACCTTCAACGCCTCGTTCATGCGCACGATGGGCCCGGTGTTGAGCGGCGTGCGCGCGGCGCGCGGCGCGACGTAGGTCACCGTCACCCCCGTGCCCGCGAGCTCACGGCCGAGCGCTTCGGTAAAGCCGCGCACGCCGAACTTGCTCGCCGAATACGCGGCGAAGAACGGGAATCCGATCGACCCGAAGGTCGAGCCCACGTTCACGATGCGGCCGCTCCTGCGCGCGATCATCGCGGGAAGCAGCTCGCGCACCAGGTGCAGCGGCGCGTGCAGGTTCACCTGCAGCAGGCGGTCGATCGCCGCGGCATCGGACTGCTCGAACGGGGTGAAGTCGAGCAGCCCCGCGATGTTCACCAGCGCGTCGACGCCACCGATCCGCTTCACGGCCTCCTCGGCGAGCGCACGGCAGCCCGCCGCACTCCCGAGGTCGGCGACGACGGGCTCCGCGGCCTTCCCCGCGCTGCGGATCTCGCTGCACACCTTGGCGAGCGCGGCCTCGCTCACGTCCGCGAGCGCAAGATTCGCACCCGCGCGCGCGAGCCGGCGCGCCACCTCGGCGCCGATTCCTCCGGCCGCGCCCGTCACCAGGATCCGTGCCCCGTCGAGCTTCATGCCTGCCTCCGTTGTGGTTCGCCGCTCGAGCCAAGCGGCAGCCCGCGGAAGACGTCGCCGTACAGGTCGAAGAACGTCTTCGCGCAGTGGATCACCCAGCGCTGATCCGCGGGGTCGTCGATGCGGTCCACGACCGAGCGGAAGAAGTCCACGTGATCGAGATCCAGGCTTCCGTGCGTGGTGAGATACGTGAACGCCGCGCGGGGAAGGCCGAGCTTCGCCTGCAGCACGCCTGCGGCCCGGCTCGCGATGCGCGCGCTCGTCCCCTCGAGCACGTGCACCATGCCGAAGAAGCCGAGCGGATTGCGGCGGTGCACGACGTCGTAGGCGTAGGCGACCAGGAGCTCGCACGGGCGATCGGGCTCGCTGCGCCGCACGGCTTCGGGATCCGCGCCGCAGGCGGCGATGTCGCCGAGGATCCACTCCTCGTGGCCGATCTCCTCGCGGATGTACTGCGCGATCGCCTGGCGCAGCCAGGCGTGACGCTCGGGCAGCGCCGCGCCCGTCGCCATGAGCAGCGGCACCGTGTGCTTCACGTGATGGTACGCTTGCGACAGGAACGCGACGTACGACGACAGGGAAATGTCGCCCTGGAGCGCCCGTGCGATCGCGGGGATCTCGGCGAGCGCCTTCTGCTCGGCCTCGGTGGCGCGATTCAAGGTCTCGAAGAAGCTCATGCGGACTCCTCGATGCGGACCCAACGCGCGATGCGCGCATAGTCGGGAAGCGCGGCGTTCACCCGCGCGACGTGCGCGCGCACGGTCTCCTCGTCGCGTGCCGCGCAAGCGATCTCGGCCTCGAGCGCGGGGAGCCCCTCGCCATGCACGCGCACGCGCCGCACGCGCGGATCGCCGAGAATCTCCGCTTCGATCCAGTCGGGGGAGACGTTGCGCCCGAACGAGGTGAGGATCCGCCGGTGCTTGCGACCGCGCACGTACAGGTAGCCATCCGCGTCGAGCGCACCGAGGTCGCCCGTGCGCAGGAATCCGTCGGCATCGATGTCGCAGGGTGCGAGCCCCTCCGGCGTGAGATAGCCGGAGCAGACGCTTCCGCGGGCCAGGATCTCGCCGTCGGGCGCGATCCGAACGCGCGCGTGCGGAAGCACCCGACCCACGCTTCCCGTGCGCCGCGCATCGGGCGTGTTCACCGCGACGACGGACGAGCACTCCGAGAGCCCGTAGCCCTCGAAGGCAGGCACGCCCGCGCGCTCGGCGCGCGCGAGCCACGCAGCGGGCACGTGCGCGCCACCCACCCCGAGGAAGCGAAGTCTCGCGAGCGGCTCGGCACCGGCCTCGATCGCACCGACGAGACCGGCGAGCATCTCGGGCATGGCGATCGCCGTGGTCGCCCCCGTACGGGCGAGCGCTGCGTGCATCTTCATCGCGTCGAGGCGCGACGAGCCCACGATCCCCACGTCCGCGAGCGGCGGCACGACCACGCGCGCCCCCACGAGCAGCGCCCCATACACACCCACCACGTTCTCGAGCAGGATCGAGAGCGGAACGAGGCAAAGGTGCACGTCGGAGGCATCCGCTCCCGTCACGTGCGCGAGCGAGCACGCGACGCGAAGCATCGCCGGAAGCGACAGGCCCACGCCCTTGGGTGCACCCGTCGTGCCCGAGGTGAAGGTGATCTTGTCGAAGCGCACGTGAGGCCCGTCGTGTGCGTCCCGTCGGCGAAGCGCCACGAGCTCTCCCGGGAACGGCGCGGGCGCCACCTCGAAATCCGCCTGCCCGGCCATGCGCCCGAGGCCGAGCGCCGACGGAGCGAGCACCGCATCGACTCCTGCCGTGCGAATCACATGCGCGATCTGCCCCGGCGAGAAGAAGAGCGGCAGCGGCACGACGGCGACACCCGAGAGCGTCGCCGCGAGATCCGCCAGGATCCACTCGGGTCCGTTGTCCGCGAGGATCCCCACGCAGCGCGCGCCCATGGCGCGGAGCGATCGAGCGCGCATCTCGATCTCGGCCTCGAGCGCACCGTAGGCGAGCGTGAGGCCCGCGCCGTCGTCGAGCGCGATCGCGTCCGGGCGATGTAGAGCGTGATCGCGAAGCGCGCCGAAGAGATCCGGCACCTCCCTCACGCCGCACGCCCCCACGTGCAGCGCGCACCCTCTTCGAACGCCTGGGTGAGCAGCGGATCGATCCCGTGCATCCAGCGCACTGCGTACTCGCGGTGCGCGCGGAAGCTCACCGCCGCGATGCGTGGATCGGATTCGTAGTATCGGCCCCACTCGCTCGCACCACCGGGGACGCGCGCGGGATCGGCCGCCGCGAGCTCCAGCAGATCGAAGCCCAGTCGGGTAAGCAGCGCCCGCAGGCGTGCGGTCGCGGTGAACACGGCCCACTCGATTCCCGCACCGTCGAGCCACGCGCCGATCGTCCCCACGAGCCAACAGCCATCCCCCGGCTGCAGCACCGCGACGTTTCCGATCTCGGCGAGGCCTGTCCGCGCCACCTCGCGGCCGAGGCGCCGCGAGAGCACCCGCTCGACCGGCTCGTCCAGGTAGCATTCGAGGAAGAACGGCGTCGGATCCGTTCCGTAGTGAAGGCCCGCCGCGCCGAGCACGCGCCCGGACTCGTCGGTCACGCCGATGAGCTCGGGAAGGAAGCTCGTGACCCGCGCACGGTG
>CAZOTO010000129.1:0-8482 GCA_964582775.1 uncultured Myxococcales bacterium | reverse complement strand
TGCTCCCACTGGTCCACGCGTCCATCCCCGTTCGTGTCGCGTTCGATGCGGATGGGCTCCTCGTACTCGTCGTAGAAGATCGAGACCGCAGGGGCGGCGGCCCTTGCGATCAGGGCAGGTCCGGCGGCGAGCAGCAGCGTCGCGCAGTACGGCCACACCCTCGCGCGCATGGGAATCGTTACCGGTCGCCCCGACCGAGATCGACTTGGCTCGTGCTGAAGCGGGCGCGGATCGTGCTCTTCACGAGGTAGGAGATCTCGGGGGGCGGAGGAGGAAACGGGCTCGCGTGCCGGAAGGCGTCGAGACAAGATGCACCCAGGGGGTCGCTCGTCGCGGCGGCCACCGAGATGCCGTGCGCCGATCCGCCGCGATCGATGCGGAAGCGCAGGACGACGTGCCCGCCTCGCAATCCTAGGGGGACGACCCAGCGCGCGTAGACGCGGTCGCGGATCATCTGGAGGTAGCGCTGGCAGACGGGGTCGGTCCTGCAATCGGGCTCGCCTCCGCCTGTGCGTCCGGAGCCCTCTCCCCCCAGACCGCTTCCACCCCCGCCCTCGAGCCAGCGGTCGGATGTCCCGGAGGAGAGTGCCGCGATCGGGGCCCCGTCCAGGCTGCCCTCGACGGAGATGTCTCCGATCTCGCCCTCCGCGACCGTGGGACCGGAGATCTCGATGGCGGTTGCGCTCGCGTCGGGGCCGGCCGCCTGCATCACGCGGGGGCCGGCGCTCGGCCGGGCCGTCTGGACCTCGCGGACGCCCGCCTCGGTGGCGGAGATCGCTGCGGGCTGTATGGGGGTCGGGACGTCGGCGAACCGGCTCACGCGCTCGGAGACCAGGGTGCGCTGCTCGATCGTCTTCGGGGCCTCGGTGAGCTTCGTCGGAGCCACCTCCACCTTGCGCACCTCGTCGAGCGGCTGCATGCGGTCGACGACCGGCGTAGGGCTCACGCGCGTGACCTCGGGCTGTGCCATCTCCT
This sequence comes from uncultured Myxococcales bacterium, assembly GCA_964582775.1. Classification (GTDB taxonomy): domain Bacteria; phylum Myxococcota_A; class UBA9160; order SZUA-336; family SZUA-336; genus CAZOTO01. The sequence continues at coordinate 7,507 of CAZOTO010000129.1, read as the reverse complement.
GGAAGGTCCGCACGGCAGTGTCGAGGCGCCTCTGGGCGAGAACCTTGGGTCGTTGATTCGGAGCTGCGGCGGGGGGATCGGGAGCCCGCACCGGCGGCTCGACCATCCGGACGACGACCACCTCCTCGACCTCCACTGCGGTGCCGAGGAACGTGTTCCACAGCAGCGCGAGGAGGAGCAGGTGGATGGCGATCGATGCCAGGGGGATCACGCGACCCCGCCACTGGTTGGGACTCGGCGCAAGGGGGTCGTACCCACGCAGCGAGGCGGCGAGATCTCCTGAGATCCTGGGTCGAGCTGCGGTGCTCTCCGCCATCGCTTCGATTAGAGCCTCGATCCCCGATTCTGTTCGGAGAGCGCTGTGGGGGGCGGTTCGTGGGCACGATCCCGGGAGCGGTAGGAGCGCCGATCCACGCCGCGCCGCCTCGGGAGCCCACCGCCAGGGTAGGTCGCCGATGCGGGCTCCGTCAATGGCAGCTCTCTTCCAACCTTTTGGAATTCAAAGGTTTTTCTGTGATCCGGAAGGGGGGTGGCCCCATCCGGTCCACGGGCGATCCGGAACGAGGCGACTCCTCCGGGGTCTTCTCCCTACTTGAACCCGTTGGGCATCGGGCGGATGATTCCGGCCGCACGGTAGTCATGCCGCACGCCGGGAGTTCGGGCGGCACTCAGGTCGGGGAGTGCGCCGGCAGGCCGAGCGGCTGCTTCCGGTCGGTGGCTCGCAGGTGCGAGAGGGATTGCCCGTGGGGCTCACTCTGATCCAACGCAGCTCGGGGCCTCCGCCCCGCCGGCCGAAGGTCGCCCTCGTCCTCGCGGGCGGAGCGATCACGGGGGGGGCGTTCAAGATCGGGGGCTTGAAAGCGCTCGACGAGTTCCTGGTCGGGCGGAAGGTGACCGAGCTCGATTCCTACGTCGGGCTCTCCGCAGGATCCTTTCTCGCGGCCTCGTTGGCGGGCGGGATCACGCCGGACGAGATGATCGGCGCGCTCGAGGGAACCTCGCCGCACCTCGAGCAGCTGCGCCCGATCGACTTCTACCGGCCGAACTGGGTGGAGGCGATGGGGCGCAGTGCGAGCTTCTCGCTGCGGCTGGCGACCTACCTTCCGGGGCTGGTCCTCGACCTGGTGTCGGTGCTTCCCGATCTGCCGGGGCGACTCGTCCCCGTGGTTCGCCGCTGCGTCGAGGCGCCGACCTATACCCACTTCGAAGCGCTCCTCATGGAGCTCGCGGGCGAAGTCTCTCCGAAGCGGCAGTTTCCATCGATCGGGGCCCTGGTGCCGTCGGGTCTGTTCGACAATGCGCCGCTCGCGCGCTGGCTCGGGCGCAATCTGGCTGCGGTCGGAGTTCCGGACGATTTCGCGGGCCTGCGCCGCAAGACCGGCCGCACCCTCCACATCGCGGCGACCAACCTCGATACGGCCGAGGAGGTGATGTTCGGTCCCGACGAGGATCATGGCCTCACGATCACCCAGGCCGTGCAAGCCTCGAGCGCACTTCCGGGTCTGTTCCGCCCCGCGCGTTTCCATGGAGTCGATTACATCGATGGCGGGGTTCGGCGGACCGCCAACATCGACGTGGCCGTCCAGCAGGGGGCCGATCTGGTCCTCTGCTACAACCCGTATCGGCCGTACCTGAACCCTCCGCCCGACACCGGAATGCGTACCGCGGGCTTCCTCGCGGATCGAGGCCTGCGAGCCGTCCTGAACCAGGTGTTCCGTACGCTGCTCCACACGCGCCTGGCCATGGGGCTCGAGCAGTACCGGCGCGACGAGGGATTCCGGGGCGACATCGTCGTGATCGAGGCGCGCGAGACGGATGCCCAGTTCTTCGACCTGAATCCGCTCGTGGTGTGGAAGCGAGCCGACGCGGTGCGACATGGGTTCGAGTCGGTGCGGTGTACGCTGTTGGACGCGGCGGATCGGCTCCAGCCCGTCTTTGCCCGCTATGGCATCGAGTTCCGTCCCCCGAGGGACGCGGTCGAGGTGGCCGCGGCGGGCAAGCGCAAGGGCCGGAAGCGAGGCCCGCTCGCGATCGTTCCGAGGCACAAGGAGCAGGGCAGACCCCGCGGTTGAGCCGAACGACGCGTCGTGTTATGCTGCGGGCCGGTACCGCCGCTTTCGAGTCCCTGTCGAACCGTGGTGGACGGGCCGAGAGCCTCTTGGCGAGCCGAGGGCGGGTGCTTGTGCACACTGATTCTGTTGGACCGGGTGGTTCCCGATTGCCCGGTTCTCGTCGCCGCAAACCGCGACGAGTACTACGAGAGGCCGTCGGCGCCCCCGGAGGTCGTCTCGGCGGATGGGTCGTCGCGGTGTGCGTTCGTGGCTCCGCGCGATCTGCGTGAGGGCGGGACATGGATGGGGGTCGGCGCAGGAGGGCTCTTCGTCGGACTCACCAATCGGTCGGGAAATGAGCGGGATCCGAGCCGGCGCTCCCGCGGGCGCCTGGTATGGGAAGCGCTGGGGGTTCGACATGCATCCGTTCTTGCCCGTGAGATGAAGGAAGACATGGTCGGCGCCTACAACCCCTTTCACCTCGTCTACGCGGATGGGCGACAGTCGTACCTCACCGTCCTCGGGAAGGGGGCGATCGATACGTCCGTGCTGTCGCCGGGGATCCACGTGGTCTGCAACGGCGCGGACGAACCCGCGGGAGCATGCAAGGCGGATCGCATCCGTGACCAGGTACGCGCGATCGCGCTCGATGGGCCGTTCGACGGCCTGATCGCGGATCTCGTGCGCATCCTGGCAGACCACGGCGACCCATCGGCCCCCCTCGGAAGTGCATGTGTACACACGCCTGCGTACGGAACCCGCTCCTCCGCCATCGTGGCGGTGGGGGGGGCGCGGCGAGGCTACTGGCACGCCGAGGGCCCTCCGTGCCGGACTCCCTATCGCGATTTCACCCACCTGCTGGACGCGCTCCAGTAGTTTCCGTCAACGAAGACAGTGAGGAAGAAGTCCCTTGAAGCGAATCGGCAGCAACCTGAGACCCGCAGAGCAGAGCCCCCAGCGAAACCTTCGCAACATCATCAAGTACACGGATTCGGAGCCACCCTCGAACGAGTACCCCAAGCGAATCGTGTCGCCGATGCGTCCGAGCGCATGCTGCACCGACGAGAGCCGCGAGCTCGTCGGGAACGTGCGCGAGGTCGACGGGTTCAAGTTCTGCTACAAGATCTGTGCGACGTGTGGGCACGCGGTACGTTTCTTCTATCCGGCCGTCGAGACCAACGACAAGGCCGTGCGCGAGTATCGGGCCTGGAAGCGCTACATGACGCAGTGACATCGCGCGCGGATGTCCGGCGAATTCGCTGGCACCGCGCCGTGGGAAGGGCAGCCGCATGACGAAGGACCGCATGCGGATCTTCCGAGAGGAGCTTCGCTTCCTCGGTCCGCGCAAGATCTACAACCGCGCGATGGAGGCGATGGCGCCCCGCCTGCGTTGGGTGCGATTGCCGTACGTGCCGACGAAGGTGACCGTCGAGTCCGGGAACGTGTGCAATCTGCGTTGCCCGCTCTGCCCGACGGGGCAGGGGGACCGGTCGGCGGCGAAGGGCCTGCTGCCGTACGAGACGTTCGAGAAGATCCTCGATCAGATCGGAAGGGATCTCATCACGATTCGCCTGTACAACTGGGGTGAGCCGCTGCTGAACAAGAGGATCCTCGACATGTGTCGGCTTGCGTACGAGCGGCGCGTGTCGATCAAGATCTCGTCCAACCTGGTGGACCTCACGCCGGAGCTGGCCGAGGGGCTGCTGCGGGCCAAGGTGAAGAAGATCTACATCTCGGCCGACGGCGCGACCCCGGAGAGCTATGCGGTGTATCGGCGGGGGGGGGACTTCGAGAAGGTCCTCGCGAACATCCGCATGCTCGTGGCGAAGAAGCGCGAGCTCGATGCCTACTTCACGCGGATCATTTGGCTGTTCCACGTCTTCCGGCACAACGAGCACGAGGTCCCTCGCGCTCGCGAGCTGGCACGGGAGCTCGGCGTGAAGCTGCAGCTCAATGTCGCGCGTACGGACATGGGCCGCGAGATCTTCGAGACCGCAACGGATGCGCTCGAGCGCGATGGACACTGGCTGCCGGTGAGCGACGAGTACTGCGCGTACGATCGCGAGCGCGGCGCCGCGCAGCGCGAGGCGATGTGTACGCTCCCGTGGAAGGACACCGCCATCAACTGGGATGGACAGGTGCTGCCCTGCTGCAGCGTGTACAGCGAGAAGTACGCCTACGGAAGCATCCACGACCGGCACTTTCGCGACGTATGGAACGGAGAGATGTACACCGAGGCGCGTCGCGAGATCCTGGGTCGACCGGATACGCGCGATACCATCTGCAAGACGTGCAAGAGAAACGGCTACCTCTTCGTGTAGAGCCGCTCGAGCGCCCGAAGGATCGCTCTCAACGTGGCGCGTGGTGCCGGGCGCATCGGATCCTGCGGCCGGGGATCTCGAGCGAGAAGGCCTGGGGGTTTGCCAGGAGGACCCGTGTTCCGATCGCACGCCATTCGGGCGGCTCGACGAATCTGCCCCAGGGTGCGAACACGCGGAGTGCGCGTCGGACCGCGACGTCGTCCGGCCGTGGCGTCCGCGCCCCCGCGGGAAGGACGAGATCGATGCCGCTCTCGTCGAGCCGCACGGGGCGGAGCGCCGGAAGCCCCAGGCGTTCGAGCTGATGGGCGCGGATCCACGCCTCGCGCGCCCGTTTGCGAGGCAGATCGATCCGCAACGTCGGCTCGTGCTCGCGTTCGACCATCACCCAGCCCCCTCCGAGGCGCGCCAGGTGACGCCCCGACTCGAACGCCGCGGCGCGCGCGTGCCGGGCGTCGCGGCGGCGAATCCGCAGCATCTCCTGCGCGATGCGCTCGCAGGCGAGACGGCGCTCGGCACGGGAGGATTCCATCCCCTGGTACGCGCGCAGGAAGCGCAGGTGATCGGTGCGCGAGAGCATGGGGACGCGGCGGGAGAGCTTCGCGAGGAGCGTGTCGCGCCGGCGACCGAGCGGCCGCGTGCGTAGATGGCATCGCTCGAAATCGATGAGCGCGAAGCGGCCGTCCCCCAGACACAGGAAGTTGTTGGGTGCGGTGTCGTCCTGGTCGATGCCCTCGTCGTGCATGCGGCGCGTGAGCTCGGCGAAGCGGATCACCAGATCGCGACGCGCCGGAGGCGCGAGCCCAGGATCCTCGAGCACGGCGCGAAGATCTCGCGCGCCCCGTCGCTCCACGCTCACGGTGAGGCTTCGCCGCAGCCCGTCCCAGCGCCGCTCCTCACCGACCGCGATGGGAACGACCGCATCGAATCCGCGCGCGACGATCGCGTGCGCGATGGCCAGCTCGCGGCGCGCCTTCGAGGGCCGCAGCAGGTAGCGAAGCCGCGGCCAGCCCGCGGGAAGCGTGAAGACCTTCACGAAGAGCGCCGGCTCGCCCGCCGCACCCTCGAGCCGGTAGAATCGTTTGCGTCCACCTCGTTCACGGGCGAAACTGCCCGGCCCCTGCAGGACCCCATCCGGGTCCGCGAGCAGCGCTGCGAGGCGCGGGGATGGCGCGCCCTCCGTCCACCAGTGCAGGCGGGATCCGATCGTCGACATGGCGCGCGAACGCTAGCAAACATGCAGCTGGTAACCCTCCGCGACGCCGAGCGCTATCTCGACGGCCTGGTGAACCTCGAGAGGCGGATCGACTTCGACTACGCGTCGCTCGGCCTGGGCCGGATCCGCGCGCTGCTCGATGCGACGGGAAATCCCGAGCGCGGGCTCGCCTGTCTGCACATCGCGGGCTCGAAAGGGAAGGGCACGGTGGCGCTCGCGAGCGAGGCGCTGCTCGTGTCGGCGGGCGTGCGCGTGGGGACGTTTACCTCTCCGCATCTCACGAGCTGGGTCGAGCGGTTCCGCATCGACGGCGCCGACGTCGCCGCGGAGCCGCTGCTCGCCGCGCTCGAGCGCATCCTCCCCGCCGTCGAGACGCTTCGTGCAGACGAACGGCTGCGGCCGAGCTTCTTCGACGTGAGCACGGCCCTCGCCCTGCACGTGTTCCGCGATCTCGGCGTCCGCGTCGCGGTGATGGAGGTGGGTCTGGGCGGCCGTCTCGACTCGACGAACGCCGTCGATTCGAAGATCTCGGTGATCACCTCGATCCAGCTCGAGCATACCGACAAGCTCGGACGCACCCACGCAGCCATCGCCGGGGAGAAGGCGGGCATCCTTCGCCCCGGTGTACCGGTCGTACACGGACCCATGTGCGCCGAGGCCCTCGCGGTGATACGCGGCCGTGCCGAGGCTCTGGGTGCGCCGTGTGAATCGATTCCTCGAATCGATGCGACGTCGAGCGCAGGCGGGATCCGCTTCACGCTTCCCGATGGCCGTGTCCTGCACAGCTCCGTGCTGGGGGAGCACCAGGCGACGAATCTCGCGATCGCGATTCGATCCGTCGAACGGGTTCTCGGCCGCGCGCTGTCCGGCGTCGAGCTCGCTGCCCTTTCGACGCTTCGCCTGTCCGCGCGGATCGAGCCCTTCGGTCGCGTGATCCTCGATAGCGCGCATACGCCCGACTCCGCCCGCGCGCTGCGCGGTGCGCTCGTCTCCGCATGGCCGCGGGACCGCTGGATCCTGGTGCTCGCGATCTCTGCCGACAAGGATGCGCGCGCGATCCTCTCGGAGCTGGCACCCCTCGCGCGGGCCTGTGTGGTTACGAGTACCTCGAGCGGACGCACGCTGGCGCCCGAGAGGCTCGCCCAAGTGGCGCGCGAGGTCGGGATTCCCGAGGTCGAAGTCCGAGCGGATCCTCTCACGGCGCTCGAGCGGGCGCGGAGACGGGCCGCGGCGCTTGGGGATCGGATCGCGATCGCGGGCTCGGTGTACCTGGCCGGGGCCGTGCGCCCGACGTTGGTGAAGGAGCAGCGAGGCGGATAATCTCGCGCCCGCCGCCGCCGGTGGGCTGGCGTCGGAGATCGGTGACAACCGCCGAGAAGGAAGGAGGCGATTCGTGGCTCGCATCCGCAAGACGAAGGGAAATCATCTCGAGGACTTCCGCCTGGGGCAGGTCTTCCGCCACAAGGGTGGGCGCACGATCACCGAGGGTCTGCTCGCGCACTTCACGGACTTCTCCTTCACGGCGAATCCGCTGCACAAGAACCTCCGCTACGCGCGCGCGCATGGATTCCCCGCGATGGTCGTGCCTCCGGGACTCGTCATGGCGGTGGCCTTCAGCCAGACCGTCGAGGACGTCTCCGAGAATGCGCGGGCGAATCTCGAGTACGTCGACGTGCGCTTCGGTGCCACTGTGTGTGCGGGCGACACGATCGAGACCGAGACGAAGGTGCTCGGTGTGCGGGCGTCGAGCAGCCGGCCCGAGCTCGGAGTCGTACACGTGCAGAGCATTGCGCGCAAGCAGACCGGGCAGGTGGTGGTCGCCTACCAGCGCAAGGTGCAGGTCTTCAAGCGCGACGTCGCGGCGGTCCTCGACGAGGGTGAGATCGAGCCTTCGCCCGTCGACGTGACACTCGAGCTGCCGC
>CAZOTO010000128.1:1321-8541 GCA_964582775.1 uncultured Myxococcales bacterium | reverse complement strand
CGCATCTCGCGGCTCGAGCAGGAGATCCATGGGCTGCGCACGCTGCCGCTCGGGACCGAGGGCGAGGAGCCCGCGCGACACGCCGAGGAGGGCTAGGCGCTGTTCCGCTGGCCCCGACGCAGGCGCCTTCCTCGCCGCGGAGAGCGAGGTGCCACCGCGCAGATGCGCACGGCCCTTCACCTGGTGCTCGCGGGCGATCCTTCGGCTGCGGAGGCTGCGCTGGCGGAGGCTGCACGGCTCGATCCGGATTCGACGGATGTCTACATGGCGCTGTCGAATCTCTACCGCGCACGTGGAGACATCGGGCGCGCAATCCAGATCCACCAGAACGTGTTGCTCCGGCACGATCTGCCGGAGGATCTCCGGCGCGAGGCCCTGCTCGGGCTCGCGCTCGATTTTCGCTCTGGCGGCTTCCTGAAGCGAGCGGCCTCGTCGTTCGAGGAGCTCCTGGAGGTCGAGCCGCACAATCTACAGGCGCTTCGGGAGCTCGAGCGCATTCGCGTGGAGAGTGGCGATTGGGAGGGAGCGATCCGCATCCGCCGCCGGATCGGCTCGCGCGATCCCCGAACCGCGCGCATCCTCGCGCACCTGTGGGCGGGGCGTGCGGGAGAGCAGGTGCGTGCCGGCGACTCCGGCGCGGCCCGCAAGTCCCTCAAGCGCGCGCTCGGCTATGACCGCACGTGTGCCGAGGTCTTCCTCGCGCTCGGCGATCTCGCGCTCGAGGCGGGCAAGCCCCGCAAGGCGACGAGCCACTGGGAGCGTGCGCTCCCACTCCATCCCGCGATCGGCATGCTCGTCTACCCGAAGCTCCGCGAAGCGTTTGGCCGGGAGCGGGATCTCCCGGCCTTCGAGTCCCTGCTGCTCACACGGCTTGCCGCCCAGCCCGAGGATCGCGAGGCGGCGCTCTGGCTGGCGCGGGTCCAGCTCGAGCAGGGACGGTCGGTCGATGCGGTGGCGACGCTCCGTCAGATCCTCGAGCGCATGCCTTCCTTCCTTCCCGCACACGCCGAGCTCGGGCGGATCCTGATGCGCGAGCAACGGATTCCCGAGGCGATGCTCGCGTTCGGGGCGCTGCTCGATCGTCTGCCACTCGAGCGGCCGAGGCTGCGCTGTCAGAGCTGCGGCGCGCACGACGCGGAGCTGCGCTGGCGCTGCGCGCAGTGCGGAGAGTGGGACAGCTTCGTCTGAGTGCGTGCGCAGCCGCCGAGCGCTGCGCGGGTCGGACGTAGCCTCGCGCTAGCCGCGCAGCACCGCGGTGGCCCGGATCTCGACGAGGGCGCCAGGCATGGCGAGCTCGGCCACGCCGACGGCCGTCTGCGCGGGATACGGCTGCCCGATGTATCGGTCGCGCACGCCCATGAAGGCCTCCAGGTGCTCGAGCAGGCCGACGTGGAAGGAGGAGATCTCGACGACGTCGGCGAATCTCGCGCCCGCGGCCTCGAGCACCGCCTTCACGTTCTCGAACGCGAGGGTGAACTGCTCTCGTGGATCGGCAGGGAGCGTTCCGTCCATTCCGATTCCGATCTGCCCCGAGCAGTAGATCGTGCACCCCACACGCAGGGCAGGCGATAGCTTCCACCCGTCGTATTGGACCTCGAATCCCTTCGGGATCACGGCCTGTCGTTCGGTCATGACGAACCTCCTCGTGTGTGGGGTGCCAATCGGCTGCGCGCATTATGCACGGCGCAATCCGTGATAGCATCCCCGCGCACGAGTCGTGCGACCGTGCGTCGATCGAGGAGAGCCACCCATGACGAGAGCAGGACAGGGGGACGCGAGGCCGGCGCCGGATGTCTTCTCCGAGGGGCGGCTCGGGCCGGTCACGCTGCGCAACCGGATCGTGAAGGCGGCGACCTTCGAGGGGATGAGCCGCGACAACCTGCCGAGCGACGACCTCGTCGAGTTCCACCGCCGCGTCGCAGCGGGCGGTGTCGGAATGACCACCGTGGCCTACGTCGGCGTATGCCGCGACGGGATGGGTGCGCCGAACGAGATCGTCATGACCGAACGAGCCGTGCCCGGTTTCCAGCGCATCGCCCAGGCCGTGCACGACGAGGGCGCGGCGCTCTGCGTACAGATCGGGCACGCAGGGGCAGTGGGAATCGTTCCGGGCAAGCGGGTGATCGCGCCGATGGGCGGATTCGCGCCGACCGCGGGACGTCTGCACGCCGCCACCGAGGAGGACCTCGCGAAGGTGATCCGGAATTTCGCCCGCACGGCGGAGCTCCTGGTCGAATCGGGCGTGGACGCGATCGAGGTCCACCTGGGACACAACTACCTCGCGAGCTCGTTCCTCAGCCCGAAGCTCAACCGGCGCACGGATCGCTGGGGCGGCAGCGTGGAGAACCGCGCACGCCTCGCGCGCGAGATCCTGCGCAGCGTGCGGGGCGCGGTCGGCCAGCGCATCGCCGTGACGGCGAAGCTCAACATGATGGACGGGTGGCCAGGGGGGCTGTGGATCGACGAGAGCCTCCAGGTCGCGAAGCTCATCGAGTCGGATCGCACGATCGATGCGCTCCAGCTCACGGGCGGCAGCTCGCTGCGCAATCCGATGTTCCTGTTCCGTGGAGATGCGCCGCGAGAGGAGTTCGCCGCCGCTCTCCCGCCGCTCGTGCGCCTGGGCTTTCGCCTCGTCGCGAAGAAGATGATGCCAGAGTATCCCTTCCAGGAGGCGTACTTCCTGAAACATGCCCGGCAGTTCCGCGCGCTGCTCGAGCTGCCGCTCATGCTGCTCGGTGGGATCAACCGCCTCGATACGATGCGCAGGGCGATGGCTGAGGGGTTCGACTTCGTGGTGATGGGCCGCGCGCTGCTGCGCGATCCCAACCTGGTGCGCAAGCTCCAGTCGGGAGAGCTCGACGAGTCCCTGTGCATCCACTGCAATCGATGCATGACGACGATCTACACGGGGACGCGTTGCGTGCTGCCGGACCTGCCGTAGTCTGCTGCCTCGCTGCCCGGCCTCGATCCGCCGCTATTTCGCGGGGAACGCGGTCTTCTCGATGAAGACTTCCTGGAAGCGGGGATCCTCGGCGAGAGAGACGTGCTCGGTCCGCGCGAGAACGTGGCGCCAATGCGAGGGTTGTGACTCGTCCGTGAGGAGCGCGATCTTCGCACCGAGCAGCGCGGTGTTGCCTGCGGCCTCGATGCGATCCTCCGGGAGCTCGAGGAGCCCGATCCGCCGCGCACTCGGCGGGCTCACGTAGTTCCCGAACGCACCCGCCAGGTAGATGCGAGTCAGGTCCTCACGCGCGGCGCCGAGGCTCGTGCACAGCAGCTCGATCCCCGCGGCGATCGCCGCCTTGGCGAGCTGCAGCTCGCGCACATCCGCCTGGGTGAGGACGACGGGAGCGGAGATCTCGAGCGGCGTTCCCGCCGCGGAGAGCCGTCCGCTCGGCGCGATGGCGCCGATGTCGAGCGCCGCTGCGACCGCATCGACGAGGCCGCTGCCGCACAGCCCGCGCGGCGCGGCATCGCCGATCACGTGCGAGCGAAACGATCCCTCCTCGACCCGCACGCGATCGATCGCGCCTGTCGTGGCGCGCATGCCCATGCGGATCTTTCCGCCCTCGAAGGCCGGACCTGCGGCGGTGGAGGTACACAGGATGCGGTCGCGCGTGCCGATCGCAATCTCGCCGTTCGTGCCGAGGTCGACGAGAGCCACGAGCTCGTCGCGTTCGTGGATGCCGATCGCGAGCAGACCGGCGAGGAGATCGCTTCCCACGAACGCACCGGGGCAGGGCAGGAAGCGCACGGCCGGGTCGCCGGGAAGCACCCATCCGAGCGCGGACGCGAGGCGCTCCTGCAGGCCGGAGTGCTCCGACGCGAACGGCCAGCGCGAGAGCGGCGCGGGATCCAGGTCGCAGAACAGGTGGTGCATGACGGTGTTGCCGACGAGAACGACGCTGTCGAGCGGAGCCGCGGGTGCATCCGTGGACGCGACGAGCTCCGCGATCATGCGACCGAGCTCGGCGCGGATCGCGCGCACGAGCAGCGCCCGGCCGTCCTCGGTGCTCGCGAAGTGGAGCCGGCTCACGATGTCCGCGCCGTGTGCGGCCTGCGGGTTCAGTCCCGAGCGCACCGCGAGGACGTCGCCGCTTCCGGGATCCACGAGCTGGGCGACCAACGTGGTGGTGCCGAGATCGACCACCACGCTGCGGCCCGCCGTGCCGCGCAGCGAGAGAGCGGCGTGATCGGCGAGGACGATGGTCTCCCACTGCGCGACCTCGAGCGTCACGTCGCCCGCGAGCTGTGCGCGGCACGCGAGGCGCCAGCCTCGGTCGAGCTCTTCGCGGTCGAAGGCGGTCCTGTCGGCGTCGGTGATCGGCAGCTCGCCGCGGACCACGCGGACGCGGCAGCCGCCGCAGCTCCCGCGTCCTCCGCACGGGAACTCGATCCCGTATCCGTAGAGGAGATCTTCGAGTGCGGCGCCTCGCTCCGCGGGGATCTCGCGTCCGAGAGGCTCGAGCGAGACGACGACCCGGTTCGGCATCCGAGCTCCTGCTGCTAGGAGAGGCGGCGGGCCGCGCGCAGCATTGCCGCGAAGTTCTCGGGGCGCACGTCGGGAGGGACGCTACAGCCGCTGCCGAGGATGAAGCCTCCAGCGGAGCCGATCTCGTCCACGAGCGCGCGCACGTAGCGCTCGACGCCGTCCGGTGTACCTACCGAGAGGAGCGCGGCGGGTACGTCGCCTTTCAGGCACAGGTGCCCGCCGAGCGCGTCCCTCGCGGCTCGCAGGCTCGTCGTGCCATCGAACTCGAGGATGGCGCTGCCGCGGGGCAGCTCCCGGAAGTAACCGAGATTGCGCTCCCAGCAGGTGTCCAGGTGGAACAGCGTCACGATTCCCTCGGACCAGAACGCATCGACGATCTCGCGCGTATACGGCCACCAGAAGCGCTCGAACACGCGCGGGGGATAGATCGCGCCGGAGGCCCGCTCCTCGGTGAGGAGCCAGATGCCGATCCCGGATTGCTTCGCCAGCGGAAGCTGCTTCGCGATGAGGTCATTCGTCATGCGGCGCAGCGCCCGCTCGATGGGCTCGGGTGCGAAGTGGAGATCCTGCGTGAACGGCACCAGCGAACGCATGAGGGAGAGCGAGAAGAACGGATGCAGCGCGTGTGCGGCGAAGAAGGGCCTCGTTCCCCGGCGGGCGCACTCCGCTCCGAAACGCGCGAAGCCGGCAGCGAGGCCCGCGAGCTCCTTCTCGAGCCGGCTCGCGTCGAGCTCCGACACGCGCCCCAGGTAGTCGTCGTAGTAGAAGCGCTCGTAGCCTTGCTCGGTGATCGGATCGTAGTCGTGCGGGGTGAGGATCTCGGCCTCGTCGAGCTGGAACGGCATGTCGTCCGGAAGATCGCGCCCGGGGATGCGCACGCGCATGGGATAGATGCCGGCGGCCTGCAGCTGGATCGGCGTGGCCGCGGCGGGGTAGGGATTCTCCCAACCACCGTGCTCGTCGAACACGCGAAAGGCGGCGTCGACGACGGCATCGTTGTCCGAGGCGATCCGCGCCTGGGTCAGGTGACACAGACCTGCGGCGGGCTCGGCGAGCAGGGTCGGTACGATGGGCACCCGGTCGGGCTTCTCCAGGCGGATGGCCGCCCACAGCCTCTCGTGCGGAGTCATCGCGCCCCCGTCGCGCGGGCGTGGCGCTCGCGCATGCGCTCGAGGCACCAGGTGACGCCGCTCGCCGCATCGGTCGTCTGGAAGTCCGCGCCGACGTAGTCCCTCACCTCGGCCGTGGTGACGCCCCCGCCGAGCATCACGTGCAGCCGCTCGCGTAGACCGGCCGTGCGCAGCCGCTCCACCGCCTCCTTCGTGCTGTGGAAGGAAGGGGTGATGAGCGCGGAGAAACCCACGAGCTCGGGCTCGATGTGCCGCACCTTCTCGACGAGGGTGCCGGGGTCCACGTTCACGCCGAGATCGTGGACCTCGAAGCCGTGGGCGCGCAGCAGCGTCGCCACGATGCTCTTGCCCAGGTCGTGGATGTCTCCCCGCATCGTGGCGAGCACGACCCTTCCCGTGGGCCCCGCACTCCGGTGGCTGGTCGCGAGGAAGGGCTCGAGCAGGGTCGCGCAGCTCTTGAAGATCTCCGCCGCGATCAGCAGCTCCGACAGGAAGTACTCCCCCGCCTGGAATCGCTCCCCCACGCGTGCCATGCCCGAGCGACACGACTCGAGGATGTGAAGAGCATCGTCTCCTCGCTCCAGCGCACGGCGGACGTATGCGGTCGCGTCATCATGACGCAGCTCGACGATGGCGTCTGCGATCTGCAACCGTTTCGCTCCGTACTCAAAGGAGATCGAGGATCGCCTCGGCGCTGCTCACCTCGTACTTCATCGGCTTCTCGACGCGGAGCTCGGTCACGATCCCGTCGTCCACGATCGCCGCATAGCGCTGCGAACGCAGCCCCATGCCGAAGCCCGATGCATCGATGTCGAGGCCCATCGCGCGCGTGAGATCGCCGTTTCCGTCCGCGAGGAGCTGCACGCGCTCGCCGGCGCCACGCTCTCGCGCCCACGCATCCATGACGAACGCGTCGTTCACGGCGATGCACACGATCGCATCTACTCCACGCGAGTGGATCTCGTCGGCGCGATCGATGAAGCTCGGCAGGTGCCGTTCGGAGCACAGCGGCGTGAACGCTCCGGGCACGGCGAACACCACCACCTTGCGCCCGGAGAAGAGCTCCTTCGTCGTCACGTCCTGCACCTTCCCCTCGACCACCCTCTTCAGCACGGCGTCGGGGATGCGATCGCCTACCTTGATCATGGCTCGCCCTTTCCCTTTCTGGTGGGCCGCCCCGTTCGGCGCCCGCTCCCCATCATAGACCCCCACGCGATTTCTACCGCCCCACGTGTGGGCCCCGGGGCAGGGCGCAGTCCGGCTTGGGTTCATTCTCCCGCTTGAGTTGTACCCGCGTTCCGAGTACGATCGGGTGACCAACCGTTCAGTCAGGCGGCTGCCGGCCGCGGGCGGCCGTGCGGCGTTCGGTCATCGGCGTTCGGCAATGGGTCGGCAAAGAGAGGCAGGGAAGGGGAACGTGGCGGCGACGCAAGGCAAACCGGATCTCGGCACCTGTCTGGTGACGGGCGGGTCGGGCTTCCTCGGCCTGCACCTGGTGCGGGCGCTCCTCGATCGGGGATGTGCGGTGCGCGTGTTCGATCTGGTGCCGCCCGAGATCGAGAGCCCTCGGCTCACGTTCACGAAGGGCGATCTGCGCA
>CAZOTO010000128.1:0-1311 GCA_964582775.1 uncultured Myxococcales bacterium | reverse complement strand
GCAGCTACGGCGACGTCTGCAAGGCGATGGAGGGGGTCGACACCGTCTTCCACGTGGCTTCGATCGTCGTGCTCCTCACGTATCCGTCCGCCGCCGAGCGCCAGCGCAGCTTCGAGATCAACGTCCGCGGCACCGGCAACGTGATCCGTGCGGCGCGTCACCTCGGCGTGCAGCGCCTGGTCTACACGAGCACCCAGAACGTGATCTTCGCCGGGGAGCACTATCCCGGGATGGTGGACGAGCGCGCGCACTATCCAGCGCAGGGCGCCGATCTCTACACCGAGACGAAGGCGGCGGCCGAGCAGATCGTGCTCGCGGCGAACGGTCACGATGGCCTGCTCACGTGTGCGCTGCGGCCGAGCGGGATCTACGGTCCCGGCGAGAAGCTCTTCCTGCCCCGCGTGATCGAGCAGTGCGATTCGGGGCTGCTGAGCATGGGTCTCGGCCCGCGGCACGTGCTCTCCGAGGCGACCTACATCGACAACCTGGTCGATGCGCACATCCGCGCCGCAGAGCACCTCGTGCCGGGATCCGTCGTCGGAGGTCAGGCGTACTTCATCAACGACGGCGAGTACCAGAGCAATCTCGAGTTCTTCCGGCCCGTGATCGAAGGGCTGGGATTCTCGTTTCCTCGATGGAACCTTCCGGCGTGGCCCGTCGTCTGGTTCGCGACGCTCTGGGAGCTCGCGCACCGCTTCCTGGGGGCGCCGTTCCCGAAGCTCACCCGCACGGAGGTGCTCAAGCTCGTCGTGCACCACCCGTGCAGCATCGAGAAGGCGAAGCGCGACTTCGGCTACGAGCCGCTCGTCGGCACGAAGGAGGGACTCGCGCGGTGCCTGCCGTACTGTCGCGAGATGCTTGCGAGACGCGAGAAGGTCGAGCGCCCTCACTGGTTTGCATGGATCTGGGTGCTCGGTGGAATGGCGGCCTTCGGAATCGTCGCGTTTCATCCGGATGCCTGGAAGTGGTGGAGCTCGAATGCGATCGGTTGGATTCCTCGCTGGATCTACCAGGCCGGGTTCGCCGTCGCGTGGCTCGTCCACGTCTACAAGGGACTGAAAGCGGTTCGGATCGCCGAACGCGCGGGCCTCCGGAAGACGTCGTTGGGCTGGGGCCTGCAGACGTTTCTTCTGGGGTTTCCATCCATGAGGCTTCTACGTGCAAGAGTCGAGCGCCAGGGAGGGAGCCCCGGCGCGGCGTGACGTGGAGCTCTTCGATTGCAGGAGGGGGACGACGGTGATGGAGAGGACACGGGGCGGAATCACCCGCCGATCGTTCGTGGTGGGAGCAGGAGCGGGGCTGGGAATTGCG
>CAZOTO010000127.1:0-8703 GCA_964582775.1 uncultured Myxococcales bacterium | reverse complement strand
CTCGGCGGATGTGGCGCATCGATTGCGTGCGCTCTTGGTTCGTGTCGGGCTTCCGGTGGAGATCCCGTCGCCGCGGAACGGTAACACGGATGCGCAGAAACAGGCTTATCTTCGAGCCATCTCCGTCGATAAGAAGGTCCGAGACCGGAAGGTGGGCTTCGTGATGCTACGCGACATCGGGCAGGCCGAGGTCGCGGCACTCAGCCCGGATGAGATCTTCTCGCAGGGATGACGGTGGACAAGGATCGAGTTCAGATTCGGATGGAGGTCGCGCGGGGGCACTGGGCGTTGGCGGAGCGCGATCAGGCGCTGAATTGCTTGGAGCGAGCGGTCCGGGAGGAGCCCACGTACCCCGGATTGCGGGAGCTCATCGAGGAGATGCTTTCCGAGGCGAACGCCACCACGTCCTTGGGGGTGTCGAACGAGCGCCTGCTTCGCATGCTCGACGAGATCGACGCGCGAAGGATGGGTGCGGTTGCGGAAGATCCGGTCACGGCGATCGCCACTGCGACGCTGGCCCAGCTCTTGGCGGACCAGGGACACACGGAGCGGGCGCTGCGCGTCGCGGAGGACGTGCTGAAGGCGAATCCGCGGGACGAGCGGGCCCGGGCGGTTCGTGCTCGTTTGCGCCCGGTGCGAAATCAGCGGATCATCCGGGAGCTGGAACGCTGGCTCGAGAACTCTCGCAACCGCAGGAGAGGGGTGAGGGCATGACCTTCCGCGAGATTCTCGCCAGGATCGTCGATCCGACGCCGGGCGCCGTGGCGGGTGTGATCATGGCGGCCGACGGAATTCCTCTCGAGGAGTATCGGGTTCCGGGAGCAGCGGGCGATGTCGATCTCTCCTCGGTTGCGGTGGAGTTCCAGCGAGTGCTCGAGCAGGCCCGCAAGGTTGCAGGTGCGCTCTATGGGGGCAGCGGAGATGCCCTCTCGGAGCTGCTCCTCGTAACGAGCGGCCACCAACTGCTGTTCCGGCAGGTCGACGAGGAGTTCTCGCTCGTCGTCGCTCTCGATCCGACCGGAAGCTTGGGCAAGGCGCGATATCTGGCGCGCATGCTGTTGCAGGAAGTGCGGGAGGCGCTGTAATAAGTCACGGCGCATGAACGTACTGATCCTCCACGGCCCGAATCTGAACCTGCTGGGTGAGCGGGAGCCGGGGATCTACGGGCGGACTACCCTCGGCGAGATCGACGCGAGGCTCCTGGCCATCGGTAAGGAGCTTGGGCTCTCCGTCGAGTCGTTCCAGTCGAACCACGAGGGTGCGCTGATCGATCGTATCCAGGAGGCTCGTACGAGAAATCACGGAATCGTGATCAATCCTGGCGGCTTCACCCACACCAGCGTGGCCCTGCGAGATGCGCTGATCGCCTCGGCTCTTCCGGTGATCGAGGTCCATCTGTCGAACATCCATGCGCGCGAGGATTTCCGGCGGAGGTCTCTCGTCTCCGACATTGCGGTTGGCCAGATCTGTGGGCTCGGGGCGCTGGGCTACGAGCTTGCGCTTCGCGCGATGGTCGCATATCTCGGCCAACGAAGCGGACGAAGCTCGTAGTCGGCGATGAGCGCAACGGCCTGGCGCCTGCTTCGCCATCCGCCCGGCTCGGCCTCGTGGAACATGTCGGTCGACGAAGCGCTGCTCTGCGGCGTGTTGGATGCTGTGCCGACCCTCCGACTCTACGCGTGGGAGCGGCCTTCCGTGAGCATCGGCTACCGGCAGGCGATTCCACCGTGGGTCGATCGCTGCGACGCCTTCGGGGTCGACCGGGTTCGCCGAGCGAGTGGCGGCGGTACGGTCGTCCACGCCGGTGATCTCACGTATTCGGTAGCGGCTCCCCTGGAGGAGGACCACCTGCCCGCTGGCTTGGACGGAAGTTACGGTTGGATCCAAAGGGTGCTGGTGGAGGGGTTGCGCCGCGCGGGGCTCGACGCGCGACCGAGTCGAGCGCAGGAGAGGGCACCGTGGATGGAGGTATGCTTCGCAGGCTCGACGGGCTATGAGGTCGAGATCGCGGGCGCGAAGCGGGTGGGAAGTGCGCAGCGCAGGACGAGCTGGGGGCTCTTGCAGCACGGATCGATTCGGCTCGAGGACGACTCTGCACTCTACCGAGACCTCCTCGGGGAGGATCCCCCTCATTTCGCACGCGATGGATTGGTAACCCGCGACGCCGCGTCTGACGCGATTGTGAGCGCATTCTCCGATGCACTTGCGGGTCGACTCGAGCCAGGGGAGCTCAGCGTTTCGGAGCTGGCGAATGTGTCGCAGCGTGTCGCCGAGCGACAGCGAGATCCCTTGGTGGCGCCATCGCTTACCCTTACAAGATTCCGCGGCGTCGCCGATAGGCAACCGTAGCGACGACCCCCAGCGTTTGCTCCGTCGCCGAGGGTGGCCGGGGGTCCGAAACGAGAGTGAGGACGAACCCTGGCCTTCGCCCCGAAGAAGCGAAAGCTCCTCGATGCAGCGCTCAAGTACGCCCAGAAAGGGGCGCACGAGAAGGCGCTCAAGGAGTATGTGAAGCTCCTCCAAGAGGATCCTCGCGACACGAACGTCCGCCTGAAGATCGGCGACCTGCACCTGAAGCTCGGTGAGACGGAGAAGGCGATCGCGGCGTACAGCGAGGTCGCGCTCCAGTTCTCGCGCGGCGGCTTCGACGCGAAAGCGGTTGCGATCTACAAGCAGATCCTTCGCGTGGACGAGGGGTATCTGCATGCCCGGGTCCAGCTCGGCGAGCACTTCCACCGCATGGGCTTGGTGTCGGATGCGCTTCGCGAGTACCAGCAGGCGATTCGGCTGTGCGAGGCGCGGGATCTGAAGTCGGAGGCCTTCGATCTACTGAAGAAAGTCGCCGCGCTGGATCCCGGGAACGTCGCCAATCGGCTGAATCTTGCCGATCTAATGCACCGACAGGGTCTCGTAGACGATGCCCGTGAGCAGTACGTCGCACTGCTCGAGGAGGTGTCGCGGCATACCGCCGGTGACATGGTCGTTCGCGTGGCGGAGCAGATGATCGCAGTCTTCCCGGACCACATCGAGGCACGGACAGCGCTCGCGAACGCACGCGTGAGCTTGGGCGACGCGAAACGAGCGGTCGACTGCATCCTTCCGGTGCTGGAGACGTTTCCTGATCATGTGCCGCTGCGCGAGGCGCTGGTGAATGCCTACGAGGCACTCTCGGACGATGATGCCGCTCGTGACGTCTATCGAGAGCTTGCAGAGCTCTACAAGCAGCGAGGCGATCAAGATCGGGCGCGCGACATCCAGCAGCGTTTCGTGACGATTGGTGAGCTCGAGGCGGAGGACAACACCTCGCCCAGCATACTCCTCACGGATCCGAGTCTGCACGGAGTCGGGATCGAGAATTCCGGGAATCTCCTTGGTGACATCGGCCTCGAGCACTCCTTCGAGGAGGATCTCGAGCTCGTGGATTCCGCCACGCCGGGCGATGAGGGTGGACCCGCGTTGGTTGGCTCCTCCGACTCGATCGAAGATCCGGAGGAGGCGCTTGCCGAGGCGCGGGTTGCGCTCGAATTCGGCGACGTCACGGGTGCGGAACGGGTCGTCCGCTCGGTGCTCGATCGATCCCCCGATCACGAGGGCGCGAGGGCGTTGTTGCAGGAGCTCGTGCGCAACGGAGAGACGTCGGAGGAGCTTCCGGACGTCGAGATCGTGCTCGTCGATGAAGAGGATCGAGACGAGACCTATACCTCGGTCGAGCCACCTCGCAGCCTCGTATCGAAGGCAGATCGCCCGTCGCCTGAGATGGGCTTGGAGGACGATGCAGGTCCCGATCTCGAATCCCTCGAGTTCGATCTCGATCTGGATGCGGATCCTGCAGCAACAGGGGATACCTCGGGCAGCCCCGATATCGACCTGGAGATCGATATCGACTTCGACGGCGATGCCGACGTGGACGCATCCGAAGGCTCGAATGGGTCCGAATCGGGCGTTCGGGGCCCGGAGGCGCCGAGTGGATCGGGTTGGGGCGCGGAATCGGCGCGAATCGCAGAGAATCTCGAGGAAGCCGCGTTCTTCCTGTCGCAGGGAATGAGCGAGGAAGCGGAGCAGATCTGCCGCGGTGTCCTCGATCGGGCCCCTGCGCATCCCCAGGCGCTCGTGCTGCTGGGCGAGATCCTCGCCGCACGCAACGAGAATCCGGACGTGTCTTCGATTCCGATCGACGGATCGACGTTCGACGACGCCGTTGGGTGGGAAGCCCCTGCAGAGATCGTCGATACGGCGGACGATCTCGAGTTCGATGAGCCGTCGCATTCGTCGCTCGATCGCGCGATCCCGATCGATGTCACCTCGAGCGCTGCGAGCGATGTGGCTCTCGATGCATGCGAGGCGAATCCGGTCGCGTCGGAGGCTCCTTCCGGGAGACTGGTCCTTCAGGAGGTTCCCGGCGGCGATGCTGCCGCCGGCATCGAGACCTCCCTGCCGGTCGAGGACGAAGCAGACGATCGCTTCGATCTCGCAGCGGAGCTCGAAAGCGAGGAGCTCAACGAAGGCATCGAAGAGGTCTTTCGTGCGTTCAAGCGGGGGATCCAAGAGCAGCTCGGCGACGGCGACGCCGAGGCTCACTACGATCTTGCCATCGCGTACAAGGAAATGGGTCTGCTCGAAGACGCCGTGCGCGAGGCCGAGATCGTCGTGCGCGCCGGGATTCGAGGAGTCGAAGCACGGGCGCTCGCTGCACAATGCAAGATCGAGCTGGGACGTCCGATGGATGCCGCCCACGACATCTATCAGGCGCTCGAGCGGGCAGGGGACATGGGCGCATCGGTGATCGCTCTTCGATACGAGCTCGGAGAGGCGCTTCTGGCCGCGGGGAAGCGGGCCGAGGCGCTCGAAGCATTTCAGAAGGTTGCATCGCTCGATCCGGGCTTCCGCGAGGTCGCGGAGCGCATCGGGCATCTTCGATAGGCGCAGCGCTGCGGCGCGAAACGGCGGAGAACGGCATGGAGTATCTGAAGTACTACGATCTGCAAATCGAGCCATTCCGCAACGATCTCGACCGGCGCTTCTATTTCGAGAACGAGCCGCAGCGGCGAGCGCGCCTTCGACTTCTGCGCGCAGTGCAGCAGCACAAGGGGCTTGCCGTTCTCATCGGGGGTGCCGGGTGTGGCAAGAGCACGCTCGCTCACCACCTGCTGCGTGATCTCGATTCGAGCGCGTTCGAGGCGCGCATGCTGGTCGTTCCGCACTCCACGTGTGCCCACGGATGGCTGCTGCCGCAGATGGCCCGGAGCTTCGGAATCCAGACGGCAGCAACGGGCATCCCGCAGCTGCTCGGGCAGGTCCATCACAGGTTCGCCGCGCTGCGAGCCGCAGGCCGTCACCCGGTGCTGTTCGTCGACGAGGCGCAGGTGCTGGGCAACGTCCAAGCGATGGAAGAGCTGCGGGCGCTGCAGAATCTACTCTACCAAGGCGAGAAGCTGGTCACGATCGTGTTGTTCGGCCTTCCCGAGCTCTCGGACGTAATCCGTCTGGATCCTCCGCTCGCGCAGCGGGTCGAGATTCGCGTGGAGCTCGAGCCGATGACGCATGAGGAGACGGTGGCCTACGTCGAGCATCGACTTGCCCACGCGGGCGCCACCGTGCCACTGTTCCGCCCCGAAGCCGTCGATGCGCTGTATCGCTACTCCGGCGGGGTCCCCAGGGTCGTGAACGCGCTCGCGGACAACGCGCTGTTCGAGGGATATCTGGCAGAGGCGCAGGCGATCGATGCGGACACGGTAGCCGCTGCGGCCGAGCAGCTCGGGCTCGAGCCGGTCCTCGCGGACGTACTGCTCGATAGTCCGTGTGCAGAGGACGCATCTGCGGTTGCTCCTGGTGGGCCCTCACTGGTCGGCTGCGTTCCCATCGCAGAGACGATGACCGATCTCGATGGTTGCGGGGAATCCCCTTTCGCGTGGCATCCATCAATCCATCCGGAACCGGGTGACTTGGAGTCGAGCGAATCGCTCGCCGTCGTGCCGGAGGAGGACTCGTTCGTCGAGGATGCGCACGCGCAGACCACCGTATCGGAGCCCGCGCCCACGGAGGAGCCCCTGCCCACGGAGGAGCCCGGGGAGGATCCGGCGTCTTCCCTTTCGTCCGGCGAGACGATCGTGTTCGGTGCGGTTCCCCCCGTCGTCGCAAACGATACGGATGAGGGAGATTCCATCACGGATCTCGAACCCTCGGGCGAAGATTCGCTCGTGTTCGAGCTGGAGCCCGAGCCGATGCTGGAGGAGACGGTGGCAGGGATCGAGCCCGAACCCGAGCCCGTTTTCGAGCTCGACGCGGAGGACGATGCCGAAGATGAGGTAGGTGAGGCGGTGTTGGTGACGGCTGCGCCCGAGGAGTCGATCTCGCCGGCATCCTGGCTCTCGGAGTTCGAGGACATGGATGCAGCGGTGGGCGAGGCCACGCTGCTCACGGACCCCATCGAGCCCGTGCGGCGCCTGTCGGAGCCCGGCGATCGAGGGATCTCGGGCCCGGAGGACTCCGGGTTCGACCTGGGGAGCCTGCTTCTCGAGATCGATGCCGAGGTCGAACCGGAGCCCGCGCCCGATGCCGAGCCGGTGCTGGATTCCCAGCCTGTCTTCGAGGTGGCTGCCGAAGTCGAGGAGCCTGTCGTCTCGGGCGAGGATACGTCCGACGCGCTCGACTCCCTGTTCGACCGGATCCAGGTTCTCGACTAGCCGGGCGCGAGGGATCGGGCGGCGAGCTTCCCTTCCGCGTGCGGACGGGGTCTGATATCCTGCGCCCCGGTTCGCGGGAGTAGCTCACCTGGTAGAGCACGAGCTTCCCAAGCTCGGGGTAGCGGGTTCGAGTCCCGTCTCCCGCTCCATGCAGTTCCCTCGCCGCGCAAACCCGCCCGTCCGGCGCCCACTCGTCCGTTGGACTGTGCCATGATCCGCGAACCCGGGGATTCGCAGCACTCCGTTTCGAAGCGCGACAGCCGGTAGCCACGAGACCGGGGAGGGCACCTTGATCGCCGATGGATTGGCCGCCATGGGAGCGGTCGCAGCCGAATCGTCGCGGATCGCCTGCCAGCGTCTCGCGAGGGCGGTGCGCGATCCCTCACCCGTGCCGGCCACCCCGGAGACGATCTCGGCCGAGTGGTTGACGCGCACGCTGCAGCGAAGCTTCCCGGGAATCACGGTGCGCGACGTGAAGGGGATGGGTGGTCACTCGGGGACGACGGCGCGGGCACGTCTGGCTCTGGAGTATGGAGGACGGACCACGGGCGCCGAGGCCCCCCCAGCTACGATGTTCGTGAAGCTCATGCCCACGAACTTCGACGGCGAGCTCTTCGCGAAGCTGATGAACCTTGGGTCGAACGAGGTTCGCTTCTACGCCGGGCTTCGGGACGAAGTCCCCCTGCGCACGCCCATCTGCTACGGCACCGCGCTCGACGAGCGCAGCGGCCGCTTCGTGATCCTGCTCGAGGATCTCGCGCGCAACGGTTGCCACTTCACGAATGCGAGCCACCCGTTCGATCTCGATCGCATGAGGAACCTCACGACGAGTTTGGCGGCGATGCACGCTCGCTTCTGGGACAGCCCCCGCTTCTCGAGCGACCTCTCCTGGGTGCGTACGCTCGCACCGCGTGGCCGCCAGCGTCGCCTGGCGAAGTTCGTGATCCAGCTGGGCATTCGCCGCGCCCTGCAGCGGCACGGGGATCTGTTTCCCGGCGAGATCACTTCGTTTGCGCATGCGATGCGCGACTCGCTCGATCCGCTGTACGACGCGTGGTCGCGCGGTCCTCTTACCCTCGTCCACGGCGATACCCACGCGGGAAATCTGTTCTTCCCTCCCGACGGGAAGACGGTCGGGTTCCTCGACTGGCAGGTGGTCGGGCGGGGCCACGGCATCCGCGAGATCGCCTATACGATGTGCAACTCGTTTGCGGGCGAGCTACGCCGCCGGCACGAGCGCGAGATCGTCGAGCTGTACGTCGACGCACTGGCGCGAGGAGGCGTGAGCGGATTCGGGTTCGATCGGGCGTGGGAGACGTATCGCCTGTACGCGGCATATGCGTGGATCAGCATCGTGGTCACCCTGGCGTCGGGGACGATGCAGCCGAGCAAGATCGTCGTTCCTGCGCTCGAGCGGGTGAATCGGGCCGTTCTGGATCTGGACACCCGGGGAGCGCTCGAGGCGGCGCTCGCCTGATCTCGATCCCCACCCTGGCTCGGACGCGCTACCGGTCCAGCACCGCCAGCGCCTCGACGTGCTCCGTATACGGGAAGAGGGCATACGCGGCCAAGTGGGTGAGGCGCATCGAGCCGGGAGCAACGAGTGCCGCCAAGTCGCGGCGCAGCGACTCCGGATTGCAGCTAACGTACACCAGTCGGCGTAGGTCCGAGCGGATCACGGCCTCGATGATCTCGGGATCGAGTCCCTTTCGCGGCGGATCGACGATCGCGAGGTCGGTGCCGTGCAGGAGGTCGGCATGGTCGGCGGCGGACCCCGCGTGGATCGTCGCCTGCGTGCGCAGATCCGCGGGAAGCGCGCCGAGGCCCATGCGCAGGCCTGCGAGCCCATCCTCGCTGCGCTCGTTGAAGGCCAGGTGCGCGCCACGCCGAACGAGGCCGAGGCCGAGTGCGCCGCAGCCCGCATAGAGCTCCACGATGCGGGTCGCACCCGCGGCGTGTGCCGCTACGTCGAGGGCGATCCGCTCGGCGAGGTCGAGATGGCTCTGCCCGAAGGCCCCGG
>CAZOTO010000126.1:0-8816 GCA_964582775.1 uncultured Myxococcales bacterium | reverse complement strand
TCTCCCGACGAGCTCCGGACTTCCGTGATACGCTGCGCGCGGCATGACGACGACCCTGGTGAAGATCAGCCGGCGGCTCGCCCGGGAGGTGGCGCCGCTCGCGTTCGGTCCGCCGGTGTCCGCCGTGTACGCGCCGCTCGAGTATGCGCGAGCTCCCCACGAGACCTATCTGCGGCGCTACGGTCGACCGGGGTGCCGGGTGCTCCTGGTGGGAATGAATCCCGGACCGTGGGGCATGGTGCAGACCGGGATTCCCTTCGGCGAGGTGGAGATGGTGCGCGATTGGCTCGGGATCGAGGGTCCCGTGGGGGCGCCCGCGTTGCAGCTCCCCGAGCGCCCGGTCACGGGCTTCGCATGCCGGCGCAGCGAGGTGAGCGGGCGGCGCCTCTGGGGATGGGCGCGCGATCGCTTCGGCAGCCCCGAGCGCTTCTTCGAACGCTTCTTCGTGTGGAACTACTGCCCGCTCGCGTTCCTCGAGGAGGGAGGGCGCAACCGGACGCCGGACAAGCTCCCGGCCGCCGAGGCGAAGCCGCTCTTCGAGGCCTGCGATCGGGCGCTCCTCGCCGTGGCGCGGCATCTGCGCCCCGAATTCGCCGTGGGGATCGGCCGCTTCGCCGAGGGGCGGGTGCGAGCGATGCTCGCGGGTGCGGGCTTCCGGATCGGGCGGATCTCGCATCCCAGCCCGGCGAGCCCCGTGGCGAACCGCGGATGGGCCGAGCGGGTGGAAGCCGAACTGCGCGCGCTCGGCATCGATCCGGGCGACGATCCGACGAGGGATGCGCGGGGCCGCAGGGCCCGATGACGGTTCCGGGGGGCAGTGGATCGCGACCGCGGGCGAGCGGGCTAGACTGAACCGCCCTCCGATCACGGGGACGAGCGCAGAGGAGTCCACCCAGTGGGTCGAGCCGAGATCCTCGATCGCGTCTACGAGGTCATCCTGCAGCGAAAGCGCGAGCGCCCCGAGGGCAGCTACGTCGTGAAGCTGTTCGCGGGGGGCCATCCAGCGATCGCCGAGAAGGTGTGCGAGGAGGCCGCGGAGCTCGCCGAGGCCGCGCTCGGCGAGAGCGAGGACGCCGTCGCCCACGAGGCGGCGGATCTGCTCTTCCACACGCTCGTGCTGCTCGGCTACCGCGACGTGCCGCCGGAGCGCGTGTACGACGTGCTCGAGCGGCGGTTCGGAACCGGAGGGCTCGTCGAGAAGGCTGCGCGGGCGAAGGAGGGCGAGAAGTGCTGAGTGGAGACCGGCTGCGCATCGCGATCCCATCGAAGGGGCGTCTGAAGGAGCACGCCGAGGCGCTGCTGCGCGACGCGGGTCTCGTGTTCCCGTCGAACAGCCGCCGGCTGTTCGCGGTGTGCCGCGAGACCGGGATCGGCGTGATCTTCTCCCACGCGCAGGACATCCCCGCGCTCGTCTCCGAGGGCGTGGTCGATCTGGGCATCACCGGGAGCGATCTCGTGCGGGAGAAGGGCGCCGACGTGATCGAGCATCGCAAGCTCGGCTTCGGCCGCTGCCGGCTCTCCGTGGCGGTGCACGTCGACTCTGCCTACCGCGCGCCGAAGGATCTCGCAGGGCGCATCGTGGGCTCGAAGTTCGTGCGTCTTGCGCACGAGTACTTCGAGCGCGAGGGGGTGCGCGACGTGAACGTGATCGAGATCCAGGGCGCGGTCGAGGTGATGGTCCTGCTCGGGCTCGTCGATGCGATCGTCGAGATCGTCGAGACCGGAAACAGCCTGATCGAGAACGACCTGCGCGAGATCGCGGTGGTGACCGAGGCCGAGACCGTGGTGATCGGCAGCTGCGAGCCTCGGCACATCGACGACCGCGACCGCCTGCTGCGCCGCCTGGACGGGGTGCAGATCGCGTCGCGCTACTCCCTGGTCGAATACAACTGCCCGGCCGCGCGAATCGAGGAGGCGAAGCGGGTCACTCCGGGGCTGTCCTCGCCGACGATCCAGAACACCGGCAGTCCCGACTGGCTTGCCGTCAGGGTGATGGTGGAGCGGCGCCAGGTGCAGGAAGTGATGGATCGGTTGGAGCAGATCGGCTGCGTCGGGATCCTGGAGATGGAGCTCCGGCACGCGCGCCTCTAGACAGGCGCGTGCGCACCCACGCCCACGTGTCGTCGAGCACCAGGTAGAAGACCGGCACGACGAGCAGGGTGAGCAACGTCGAGCTGAACATTCCCGCACCGGTCGCCACTGCCATCGGCGCGCGGCTCTCCGATCCCGGTCCGACACCGATGGCGGCGGGCAGCACGCCGAAGATCATCGAGATCGCGGTCATCAGCACCGGGCGCATGCGCACGGGGGCGGCCCGCCGCATGGCCTCGACCTTGTCGAGGCCCGTCTCGCGGAGCTGATTGGCGAAGTCGACGAGCAGGATGGAGTTCTTCGTCACCAGCCCGAGCAGCAGGATGATCCCGATCAGGCTGAACAGGTTGAGCGTCATTCCCATCGCGAGCAGGCCGCCGAGCGCGCCGACCATCGCCAGCGGGAGGGCGAGCATGACCGTGAGCGGATGGAGCAGGCTCTCGAACTGCGCGGCGAGGAGCATGTAGATCACGAGCACGGCCAGGCCGATCGCGAGCGCGAACTGCGAAACGCTTTCCTGGAACGCCTCCGCGCTCCCCGCGAGGACGATCGTCATGTCGTCGGGAAGGATCTCGCGGGCGATGCGCTCGGCGTGCTGGATGGCCTCGCTCACGGGAAGTCCTTCGAGATTCGCCGAGATGCTCACGCTGCGCAGGCGATCCTGGCGGGTGATGAGCGACGGCGCCGCACCGGTCTCGATGCTCACCAGATTGCGTAGCTCGAGCACGTTTCCGTCGCGTGCGCGTACGTACAGCTCGCCGATCGACTCCGGCGTGGTGCGGAACTCGGGCTCGAGGCGCATGCGCACGTCGTAGCGGTGTCCGGCCTCCTTGAACGTGGCGATGTCGATTCCACCGATGCTCGCCTGCACGACCGCCGCGATCGAGCGCGCGTCCACGCCGAGATCGGCGGCCTTCTCCCGGTCGGGGATCACGCGGATCTCGGGAAGTCCGAGCTTCAAGCTCTTGCTGAGGTCCTCGAAGCCCTCGATCCGCTCGAGGCGATGCACGAACTCCTCCGACACGCGATCGAGATCCGCGAGCTCCACGTTCCCGCGCAGGTAGAACTCGAAATCCCCTCGTCCGCCGCTGGTGAAGGCGGTCGAAGGATCGATGACGGAGACGTGCAGGCCGGGGATGTTCCCCAGATCCGCGCGGGCAGCCCGCATGATCTCCTGCGCCTTGCGCGTGCGCTGGTCGCTGCTCACGAGGGCTGCGATCAGCACGCTGTTCGTCACGCTCGGCGGGCTGTCGGGACCCGAGACGCCGATCCCGGAAAACACGCTGTAGACCTCGGGCTGGCGCAGGATCCATTGCTCGACGAGGAGCACGCGCTCCGCGGTGGCCTCGAGGCTCGTGCCCGGCGGGGTCTCCATCCGCATGAAGATCCGGCCCTCGTCGGCGGCCGGAAGGAACTCGCCCGCGAGCTGCGATCCGAACCCGATCGAGATCGCGAACGACAGGGCCGTTCCTGCGAGCATCTTCCCGCGGTTCACGACTGCCCAGTCGATGAGCGCCGCATAGTGCGACTCCAGCCAGACGAAGCCGCGCTCGAGGCGATCGTAGACCCCGCCTTTGCGTCGCGGCTGGGGCGGTGGCATGCGCGCCGCGAGCATCGGCGTGAGCGTGAGCGAGACGAACAAGGACACGATCACGGACGCCGCCACGACGATGCCGAACTCGCGCAGGAAGCTGCCCACGATGCCCTCGACCGCCGCCACCGGCAGGAACACCGCCGCGATCGAGAAGGTGGCGGCCATCGCGGCAAAGGCGATCTCGCGAGTGCCCTTCGAGGCGGCGTCCCATGGCGACTCGCCCATCTCGCGATGCCGCTCGATGTTCTCGAGCACGACGATCGCGTCGTCGATCACGACTCCCACGGCGAGCGTGAGTGCGAGCAGCGTCATCACGTTCAGCGTGAACCCGAAGATCCACATGAAGCCGAAGGTGCCGATGATCGACAGCGGAATCGCCGCGCTCACGACCATCGTCGGGCGCATGCGGCGCAGGAAGACGAAGACGGTGAGGATCGCGAGGGCGCCGCCGAAGACGAGCGCGAACTGGGTCTCGGCTACGGCCTCGCGGATCGAGTCGGAGAAATCGATCACCTTCTCGGGATCGGGGATCCGGATGTCCTCGGGGGCGAGGCGCCGCAGCTCCTCGGTGCGCTTCCGCACGGCGTCGGCAATGGCCACCGTGTTCGCGCGCGCCTGCTTGACGATGCCCATGCCGGCGCCGAGCTCGCCGTTGTAGTGGGCGAGGAAGCGCAGATCCTCCTCACCGTCCTCGACGCGAGCGACGTCGCGCAGCCGGACCGGCGCGCCGTCCGAGAAGGCGACGATCAGGTTCGCGAGCTCCTCGACGGTCTGGAACTCGGCGGCCGTCTTGAGCGAGTACTCGACATGGCGGCTCTCGACGAGCCCGCCCGGGATGTCCACGTGCTCGCGCTGCACGGCGGCCATCACGTCCGCCGCCGAGAGACCGCGCGCGCGCAGGGACTTGCCGTCGAGCCAGATCCGGATCGCCCGGTCGCGGCGGCCGAACAGCTCGATCGAAGCCACGCCCGAGATCGTCTCGATGTAGGGCTTCGCGGTGTATCGCATGTAGTCCGTGATCGAGGCGAGGGACCGGTCGGAGGTCACCGGGATCCAAACGATCGGATGGGCGCCGATGTTCACCTTCTCGATCACCGGAGGGTCCATCTCCGGCGGCAGCTCGTATCGCGCGCGGGCGACCTTGTCGCGCACGTCCTGCGTGGCCTCGTCGATGTCGCGCTCGAGCTCGAACTCGGCCTGGATCATCGCGGCGCCGTGGAAGGTGGTGGAGCGCAGCGAGCGCAAGCCGCCGATCGTGTTGATGTGCTCCTCGAGCACCTCGGTGACGTCTTCCTCCATCACCTCCGGGCTCGCACCTTCGAGCTGGGCCGATACGGTGACGACCGGAAACTCCATGTTCGGATACTGGTCGACGCCGAGTCGCTCGTAGCCCAGCACGCCGAACACGACGAGCGCGAGGGTCATCATGAGCGTCAGCACCGGACGCTCGATGCACAGGTCGGCGAGCTTCACTCGCGGGACCTCTTCGTGGCCGGAAGCCCCGCAGTGGCCGGGGCTGCGCCCCGCGGAATCGCGGCGGATCCATCGGGCAGGCGCGCGACGATGGGGCTGCCGTCGGTGAGCGCGCCGTGGCCGCGCAGCACGATCGGGTCGCCGATCGCGAGGCCCTTGCGGACTTCGACGAGGCCGTCGCGGATCACTCCGGTCTCGACGATGCGGCGCTCGGCGCGGCTTCCATCCACGACGAGGAAGACGACGGAGCCAGAAGCGCGCTGCAGTACGGCTTCCTCGGGAATCATGGCCACGGCCGTGCGACTCTCGACGCCGAGGCTCGTTCGCGCGAACAGCCCCGGACGCAACCGTTGGTCGGGGTTGGGCAGTAGGGCCTTCACGCGAAGCGTGCGCGTGGCCGGATCGATCGTGGGGGACACGACGCTCACCGTGGCCTGGAATACCTCGTCGGGATAGGGTGCGACGCGCACGGCGAGCGGTTGGCCGAGCGCCACCCGGCTCGAGTCGGCCTCCGGTACGTGGAGCTCCACCTCGATCGGATCGAGGGAGACGAGCTCGAAGATGGGATCGCCGGGCTGTACGAACTCGCCCGAGCTCACGTGGCGTCGCGCGACCATCCCATCGAAGCTCGCGATGACCGTCGCGTCGCGCAGCGCGCGTTCCGCGCTGCCGAGCTCTGCTTCCGCCCCGAGCAGGCGCGCGTGAGCGGTCTGCAGTGCGGTCTGTGCCCGTTCGAGCTGCGTCTTCGAGGCGATGTCCTGCTCGGCGAGCGCCTGCATGCGCGCCAGCTCCCGTTCCTGTTCGGCCACGGCGGCGCGCGCCTCGGCGACCTGCGCGCGGGCGCGCGTCACGTCGAGATGCCGGCGCTCCGGATCGATCTCGATCACGGCGGTGCCGGCGGTGACGGAGGCTCCTTCATCGACACGGATCTGTGTGACCTCGCCACCGACCTGGGCCGCGATCACGGCGTGCTGCTTGGCGAGGAGCTGCCCCGAGGCAATGATCTCGACTTCGAGATCCCTGCCGATCACGTGGCCGACCACCACGGGTCGAGCGGGGGACGGGGTCTCGACCTCTGCGCTGCGGCAGGCCGAGAGTGCGGTCGACAGCGCGATGGCCATCGCCATCCGCGAGATCGCGGGTCTCATCGTCTTCGGCTCCCTCGTCGCCAGAGCCCGGACTCGAGGGCATCGAGCGCGGTATCGACGACGGTTGGTTGTTCGGTGCCCGGCTCACCCGACTCGATCGCGATCGTGATCAAGCCGTGCAGCATGGCCCAGGTGGCGAGGATGGCGGCGCGCGGATCGGAGGTCCCCAGCGACCCGCGGCGGGCGAGGGTGCCGACGGGTTTCGAGACGAGGTCCCACGCGGCCTGCGCTGCGTCCGGGACTCGCCCCCCGTCGATCCGGATGGTGCTGAGCAACCGGTAGTGCGCGGGGTGCTCGACCCCGAATTGGATGAATGCCCGGCTCAGTGCCCGCAGGTACGAGATGGCATCTCGCTGCAAGGGCACGGCGGAGAGCGTCTCGAGGAGCTGCTGGAAGCGGAGCTCGACCACTTCGCGCAGCAGACCGGCCTTGTCCCCGAAGTAGTGGTAGATCGTCGGAGCCTTGTAGCCGCAGCGCTCGCTCACGCGGCGGATGCACAGATGATCGGCGCCCTCCGCGAGGAGGATCTCCTCGGTGGCGGCGAGGATCGCCTCGCGCGCGGGCGCGAGGCGGGTACCGCGCGCGGCGCAGGGTGCGCACGGGGTGGGGAGTGGAGTGGGAGACATGGGACCTCGAGGTGCGGTCGCCTCATCGGGAGGAGCGCGGCGGGAATGTAACGCCGTTACAGCGGAACCGCAGCGAGGGGGATTCAGTCCACCGGACTCGGCGCTCCGGATCCGGGAGACGGCCAGCGCGCCAGGAACTCCGCGTACTCACCGCGCGTCTCGTCGACCCGAGCCCGGAGCGCTTCGATCGTGCGGATCGGGTTCTCCTTCGAGGCGGATCGGACGAGCGCGTGCGGTAGGCTGCCGCCCGGATCCGCATCGACCTGGTACTCGACACGGGTTCGTGAAGGGGCGACGGCCGTCAGCCGGTAGTGGCCGCGCATCGTCTTCATGCGCTCGACGCCCTTGGGAACCGCGACGACCGGGTCCGACGCCGCCTCGAATCGGCGTTCGATGGTCAGCTCGGGGCCGGGTACGATCCGCGTCTCGCTGCGCACCACGACATCGCGGTCCGCGACGGGCCAGGGCGAGTCGGTTCGCGAATAGTACGCCACGCGGGTCTCGCTCTCGCGCTCGAGGATGCGGCTCTCCATGCAGTCCGGAACCCACTCGCACGCGCGCTCCACGTCGTCGAGCACGGCGAGGATCGCGGCGGGCTCGGCCTCGATCTCTCCGACCCCACGAAAGCGCGGCAATCCCCGGCCGGGTACCTCTTGCTGATAGGCCTCGATTCCTCCGGACTCCGCCACGCGCACCCAGCCCTCGTCGGCGAGCGCGTGGCTGCACAGGGCCCATGCGCCGATGGACGCGAGGGCGGTGCCGGAGAGAAGTACATGTCGGAACGGAAGCAATCGCATGGAACTCCTCCGGGCTCGAGGGCGGGAGTCTCGAGAGACGGCCCGCAGTATACGCGTCGACCGATCGGTTCGAAAGTGATCCGGATCCCGACGGCTATTGCCAGTAGCCGCGGAAACGCAGTCCGCCGGGAGATTCGACGAGGATGAGCCGGAGCTCGTCCTCCGTGCGGAACCTTCCCTCGCGATTGCGGAATGCGTAGCTCAACACGACGCGGACGTGCGCCGTGCCCTCCGACACTGCACCTCCGGCGACCTCGGCTGCGCGCAATCGGTACGACTCGCGGGTGGCCAAGGATCCGAGCAGCTCGAGCTCACCGCCGATGCCGAGTCGCGCGAGCGCTTCCGAGTCCCGCTCGGCGAGCGCGCGCAGCCAGTCGTCGAGGAATCGGCGAACGGGCTCCGGCAGATCGAAGCCGGCCGCGGTGGGGATCGGGTCGGGCAGGGGAACGACCTCGCCGCCGAGCCGTGCGGCCTCGGATTCGGTCACCACGAGGAAATCCGCATCCAGGTCCGACTCGAGGGCGTCGGACGGGGAGGACGGGATCGGTGCCGGGTCCGAGGCCTCGATCGCCGGCTGCTCTGCCTCGGCCGTTCGTGCGGGAGGTGACGATGCGGCCGGGGGAGGCTCCGGCATCGGAACCGGAACCTCGGCGGACGGCACGGTCTCGGGCTTGGCGGGATCGACGGCGGGCGCTGCCGCGGGGGAGACCTTCGATCCAGAGGAGGGTGCGGATGCCTCCTCGATCTGGTCTGCTGGCTCCGATCCGGAAGCGGAGCCCGGGGCCGATTCCGCGGAGGGGGCTGGCGCAGTTCGCAGCAGGAGGCGGACGCCGAGAGCTCCCGTGATCAGACCCGCGGCAGTGACCGCACCCAGGATCGCGGAGAGCGCGGGCACGGATCGGCCGAGACCGAGACGGCGGAGCGACGGACGCGTAGCGGGGCGGGATGCGCCGGCCGCTTCCGAGCCGGTTCGGGAGGATGCGGCAGCCTTCTCCCGCTGCGAATCGGCGCGGTCTGCTTCGCCCTCCCGCGCCGATTCCCCGATGATCTGGCCCGGACTATCGGATTCGGGCAGAGCGTCGGGCGG
>CAZOTO010000125.1:0-9045 GCA_964582775.1 uncultured Myxococcales bacterium | reverse complement strand
CTCGGGAGTGGGGAGATCGCCGACCTGGGGGCGGCGTTCAACGAGATGAGCATGCGCCTGCATCGCGCGCAGGAGGAGATCTCTGATCACCAGACGCAGCTCGAGTCTCGTGTCGAAGAGCGAACGCGAGAGCTGAACCTGATGCGAATCGAGGCAGAGCGGGCGAGCCGTGCGAAGAGCCACTTCCTGGCGAACATGAGCCACGAGATCCGGACGCCGATGACGGCGATCCTGGGCTATGCGGATCTCGTGCGTGAGGACGAGCGGGTTCCCAAGGATCTCGTGGAGCTGCTCGACATCGTGTCGAGGAGCGGATCGCACCTGCTCGAGATCATCAATGGCATTCTCGACCTGTCGAAGATCGAGGAGGGTCGACTCGAGCTGGAGGTTCGGCCCATCGATCTCGAACAGCTCGTCCGCGACGTCGCATCGGGGATGCGGGTGCGCGCCCAGTCGCGGGGGATCGGGCTGGACATCGCCTTCGTATCCGCGATCCCACCGCGCATCCTCTCCGATCCCGTTCGTATCCGGCAGGCCCTCATCAACCTGATGGGGAACGCCGTGAAGTTCACGGAGAGAGGCGGAATCGAGATTCGCGTCGGCTACGACGCGGCGCACGAACGGGTCGAGATCGAGATCGAGGACACGGGAATAGGTGTGCCCGAGCACCTGATCCCGAGCTTGTTCCTGGAGTTCGAGCAGGCCGATACCTCGACGTCTCGTCGCTTCGGGGGCACGGGGCTCGGGCTGGCGATCACTCGACGCATTGCCCGCCTTCTCGGCGGGGACTGTATGCTTCGCAGCAGTCCGGGAGCCGGAACGACGGCCACGCTGGTTTTCGGAGCGCCCATCTGCCCGGACGAGGTGAGCGACGATCGGGAGACCGGCACGCTCTGCGAGGGGGGCCGCGCACAGCTGTCGGCGCCCGAGACCCGAGAGGACGGCCCCCTGCGCGCACGCATCCTGTACGCGGAGGATGGGCCGGACAACCAACGCCTCGTCTCGACCCTGCTGCGCAAGGCGGGAGCCGAGATCGAGGTCGTCGGCAACGGGCGTTTGGCAGTCGAGAGGCTGCGCGCGGACGACTCGTTCGACGTCGTGCTGATGGACATGGCCATGCCCGAGATGGATGGGTACATGGCCACCCTCACCCTGCGCGAGATGGGGATCGACATTCCGATCATCGCGATCACTGCGCACGCGCTCTCCGGTGAGCGCGAGAAGTGCATCGCCGCCGGCTGCGACGACTATCTGAGCAAACCGATCGATCGGCGAGCCCTGATCGCGGCGGTGCGCAGCGCCCTGACCCAGCGCCGGGATTGCTCACTGCTGTAGGTCGCGCCCCGATCCCTCTCCGCCGGGCTCTCCTGATAGGATACAGCTACGGGAGGGCGATCGATGGCGGAGATCGACGGCGGTAGGGTTGTGGCGCGGCAGCTTCGGGCATCGGGCATCGACACGGTCTTCGGTGTCGTCGCCGGTCCGATGATCGAGGTGCTCTCGGGAGCCCAGGCGGAGGGGCTGCGTGTGGTGGGATGCCGCCACGAGGAGAACGCCGCGTTCATGGCGAGCGCGTGGGGCTATGTGAACCGCAAGCCCGGAGTCGTCGTCGTCGGCTCTGGGCCCGGGATGACGAATGCGGTGACGCCCATGCACGTGGCCACGGCGGGGGCGATGCCGCTCGTGGTGCTGGGCGGATCCGTGCGCGATGCACATCGGGGATTCGGCGGCTTCCAGGAGGCGGACCAGATGGCCTTCGCCGCTCCGGGCTGCAAGTGGACCCAGCGGATCGACTCCACCGAACGCATCCCGGAGCTGCTGCACCTGGCGCTCGGCAAATCCATCTCCGGTCGACCGGGAGCGGTGTACCTCGATTTCCCGGCGCAGGTCGTCTCGCACAAGCTCCCCGAAGAGAGCGTCGCGCTACGCCGCGTGGCCCCCGCGATGTCGCGCCCCCATGCGGATCCGGCGGCGATCGAGCGCGTGGCGGATCTTCTCTCGCGAGCCGAGCGGCCGCTCGTGCTCGTGGGCAAGGGCGCTGCCTGGGCGGACGCGGGAGATGCGCTCGCGCGACTCGTCGATCTCGGTCTGCCGTACGTGGCTTCCCCCATGGCGCGCGGCGTGATCCCCGACGATCACCCGCGCTTCGCGAATGCGGCGCGTTCCACGGCGCTGCGCGAGGCGGACGCGATCCTGATGGTGGGCGGACGCTTCAACTGGATCTTCGCGATGGGCCGCTCGCCCCAATACCGCGCGGGGGTGCGGATCGCGCAGATCGATGTCGTCGCCGAGGAGATGTACAGCGCGGCCGAGGTCGACATCGGCATCGTCGCCGATGCTGCCGTCGCGGTGCAGCAGCTCGCGAATGCGCTCGAGGGGAGATCGCTCGCGTGCACGAAGAGCGGCTGGCTCGAGCAGCTGCGTGCGACGTGTGAGGCGAACGAGGTCGAGCTTCGCCAGGTGACGGAGAGCGCCGAGATCCCCATCCATCCCTACCGGCTCGTGCGAGAGGTGCGCGACGTGCTTCCCCGCGATGCGACGCTCTCCTTCGACGGCGAGGTGATCATGGGCGTCGCACGCGTGCTGCTCCCGGGCTATCGCGCGCGCTCCATCCTCAATGCAGGGACGACGGGCTGCATCGGGACGGGTCTTCCGTACGCGATCGGTGCCAAGCTCGCGCGCCCCGAGTCGGCGTCGGTGGCCGTGCTGGGCGATTACGCGTTCGGTGCGGCGATGATGGACGTCGAGACCGCCGCACGCATCGGGGCGAACGTGGTGCTCGTCGTGGCGAACAACGAGGGCATCGCTGGTCACATGCTCCAGGATTTCTTGTTCCCGGCGGGTTCCCCGCCGATCGCCCGCATGCTCCCTGCGCGCTACGAGAAGCTCTCCGAGATGGTGGACGGGCACTCCGAGTACGTGGAGCGACCCGAGGAGCTTCGCCCCGCACTCGAACGCGCGCTTGCGGCGGATCGAGTCTCGATCGTCCACGTGCGCATGGACCCCAAGGCAGCGCGCGTCAAGGGATCGTACTTCCTGGGCTGAGCACACGAGGTTCGACGATTCGTGACGATCGCGGGAATGGGCGGATCGGCGATGCAACGGAGGCGACGCAGATGGCGGGAGCACTCGACGCAATCCGCGTGATCGACTGGACCATCTGGCAGCAGGGCCCGATCGGCACGGCCATGCTCGGGGACCTGGGCGCCGAGGTGATCAAGATCGAGCCCCGGGGGGAAGGGGATCCGGGCCGAGGTCTCACCAAGCTGTCCGGTATCGATCTCTCCGACCGGCCGAACTTCTACTTCGAGGCGAACAACCGCAACAAGAAGAGCCTGGCCCTCGATCTGAAGAAGCCCGAGGCGCGCGAGGTCGTATACGATCTGGTTCGACACTCGGATGTGTTTGCGCAGAACTTCCGCGTGGGGGTCGCCGAGCGGCTCGGGCTCGACTACGAGGCGCTGCGTCGCCACAACCCGCGGCTCGTCTATGCGCAGGCCACCGGATTCGGCCCGAAGGGACCCGAGGCCACCGCCGCGGCGATGGATCAGATGGGCATCGCCCGTTCCGGACTGATGCTCGCCGTGGGCGAGCCCGGCATGCCCCCGCTTCCGATTGCGGGCGGGATCGCCGACCAGATGAGCGGGATCTTCCTCGCCTACGGCGTGCTCGCGGCTCTTCTCGCGCGCGAGAAGAGCGGCGTCGGCCAGAAGGTCGATGTGTCGCAGATCGGATCGATGGCGGCGCTGCAGGGGCTGAGCCTCTCGGCGAAGCTCATGATGGGATTCGCGCTGCCACGCGTGGCGCGCAGCGCGAGTGCGAATCCGCTGTGGAATCACTATCGCTGCGCGGACGATCGCTGGATTGCGCTCGGCATGGCGCAGGCCGAGCGCCACTGGCCGGTGTTCTGCCGCGCGATCGGCCGCCCGGATCTGCTGACGGATCCCCGGTTCAGCAATCTGCGCTGGGGATCGACCGATCCCCAGGCGGCTGTCATGGTGCTCGATGAAGTGTTCGCCACTCGTCCACGCGACGAATGGATGCGCCTGCTGCGCGAGGCGAGCCCGGATTTCATCTTTGCACCGGTGAACGCCGTCGACGATCTTCCGGACGATCCCCAGGTGCTCGCGAACGACTACGTGGTCGAGATCGACCAT
This sequence comes from uncultured Myxococcales bacterium, assembly GCA_964582775.1. Taxonomy (GTDB): domain Bacteria; phylum Myxococcota_A; class UBA9160; order SZUA-336; family SZUA-336; genus CAZOTO01. The sequence goes on along the minus strand of CAZOTO010000125.1, from coordinate 4,888 downwards.
CCGCAGTTCGGCCCGACGCGCATGGCCGGCTTCCCGGTGGGAATGAGCGAGACTCCGTGCTCGATTCGTACCCCGGCACCCGAATTCGGCCAGCACACCGAGGAGATCCTGCTCGACGTGCTCGGCTACGACTGGGATCGCATCGCCGAGCTGCGGCGCCGCGAGGTGATCTAGCGCTTCGGAGTGGGTTCCCCATCGTCGCTGGCGCTGCCGATCGCCCTTCTCATCGTCGCACCGACCAGGCGCACGGCGAGGCTCCGTGGGAGCAGGCGCAGGAAACGCGTCGACCATCGATTCATCGCACCGGATACGTACGTGGGTCCGCGTCGGATCCGATCGAGTGCGAGCCGTGCCACCTCGCCGGGCTGCATGAGGCCGGGCAGATCTTCGGCGCGGAATCCCTGGCTCGTCAGTGCTTCCGTGTCGGTGGCGCCCGGTGCGAGTACGAGCACATCGACGCCCTGCGTGCGAAGCTCCACCCACAGACTCTCACCGAGCGAGAGCACGAACGCCTTCGTCGCGGAGTAGGCGGCCGACCAGGGGAAGCCGAAGAAGCCCTCCATCGAACCCGTGAAGAGCAGTCCGCCGCGGCCGCGCTTCGCCAAGCCGGGAGCGAACGCGCGCGCGAGATGCATCGGCGCTCGCGCATTCACCGCGAGCATGGCGTCGAGCCGCCCGGCGTCCTGTTCCGCGTGTGGTCCCTTGAGGCCGAAGCCCGCATTGCTCACGACGAGACCGATGTCCTTGCCTGCGCAGGCGGCCTCGATCGGTGCCAGGAAATCCCGTGCACACAGATCGGCTTCGACGGCGATCGCCTCGATCGAGTGCGCGTCCTGGAGCCCGCGGGCGAGCCGTACCAGCCGATCGCTGCGGCGTGCGACGAGCACGAGATTCACCCCGCGGGACGCGATCTCTCGCGCGAAGGCCTCGCCGATGCCGGAGGAAGCTCCCGTGACCAGTGCCCACGGCCCGTAGCGTTCGCGAAACTCTGCTCCTTGCGGCACGAACTTCCCCTTTCGCGTACGGCCGTTCTCTCGCCCATTCTATCCGAATCGTACCCGTGGTTCGCTCCGTGCCACATGAGGAGCTGCTAGGCTACGCGCGTGACCGCGGCGCTCCGGAACCCTTTGCTCGAGACGATCGGCATCGGTGACGCTTCGTGCGGCGGGCGTGCCGGATCCGTTCCTCCACCGAGGAGGCTGCGATTCCGTGTGTGGGGCGTGGCGATCGTCGCGCTGCTCGTCGCGGCCTGCGCGGGGGCGCCGGTCGAGCGCATTCTCCCGGATTCCGATGGCATCGAGCCCGCGGCCCGTCTACTCGACGTTCCCTTCCATGCGCAGCGCGATCTGCACTGCGGTCCGGCCGCGCTGGCGATGGTGCTGGGCTGGGCGGGCGATGCGGTGTCTGCCGACGATCTCGTCGGCGCCGTGTTCACGGAGGAGCTCGGTGGAAGTCTGCAGGCAGATCTCGTGGGGGCTGCGCGGCGCCGGGGGAAGGTTGCGTACGTCGTGGGCGCCCTCGCTTCCGTGCTGGTCGAGGTGTCCGAGGGACATCCGGTGATCGTCCTGCAGAACCTCGCGTTCTCGTGGTGGCCGCGCTGGCACTACGCCGTCGTGATCGGCTACGACCTCGATCGAGGCGTCGCGATCCTGCACACGGGCGGGTATCGGGCGTACGAGATCGATCTGCGTGTCCTCGAGCGAACGTGGCACCGCGCGGGGCGGTGGGCCTTGCTCGTCCTGCCGCCGGGCGATCTTCCGGTCACCCTGGACGAGGCGGCGATCCTTCGCGGGATCCTATCGCTCGAATCCGCGGCAGGAGTGACCTCCGTCGAGCCCGCCTACCGCGCGGTCCTCGAGCGCTGGCCCGCAAGTCTCGGTGGATGGATGGGATCCGGTCACGCGAGGTATGCGCAGGGAGATCTCGCGGGGGCCGAGCGTGCCTTTCGCGAGGCGACGTCGCATCATCCGCGTGCGCCCGAGGCGTTCAACAACCTCGCCCACGTGCTGCGCGCCAGGGGAAGGCTCGGCGCGGCACGCGCCGCGATCGAGCGCGCCATCGCGATCGGAGGCGAACACTCCGACACCTTCGAGCGAACGCTGCGCGAGATCGAGGCGGCCGAGCGACTGCGCGACTCCTCGAAGGAGTCGGATCCGTAGAGTCCGGCTCCTCCGTACGGTGTCTACTGCGCGCCTCCCCTGGGCAGGGGCCGCACGAACGGGAAGACATCGGTGAATCCGAGCAGGTCGGTGAAGAAGAGGATGGCGACCGTCACGAGGAGAACGGCGCCGACGACGCCGGCGAAGCTCGATCCGGCGGGCAATTCGGAGATCCGTCCGTCCAGATGCGCGATCTCCGCATCCGAGAGCGCCGCCACGCGCGCATCCACCTCGGTGGGGTCGACTCCGAGTGCGGCGATCTGTTCGCGGACGTCCTCGCGAGCGAGCCAGGCCGCGATCCGATCCCGCGCCTGCGATCCCGGTGCAACCACCGACGAGGCGGAGAGGATCTCCGCCCGCGCAACGCTTCCGGCGGGTGCACCCGCTGCGAAGACGCTCGCGGTGAGTACGGTGCAGATCAGCCTCTCGAGACCGCGGATCCCCATGGGGCGACTCCTCTTTGATGACGCTGTCGTCTTATTCGCAGATGGGCGATCCCAGGGCAAGTGCCGATCCGCGAGCGGCACGAAGATTGGTGCCAACGGAATCTTCCGATCCGAGCCGATGGACGGATGGCGAGGGTTCGATCCCACGGTGTCTTCTGGGCACTGCGGAAGGTCGCCTCGCGAAGAGACGTTCCTGGGCGAGGGAGAGCAGCGTTGTCGAAGAAGCATCCGAACCCGCTGCGGGAGCTACGGCGCCAGCAGGGACTCTCCATCGAGGTTCTCGCCGTCCGAGCGGGTGTCTCGAGCGGGACCCTTCGCCGCATCGAGCGGCAGACCTCTCTCGTGCACGGCGACATCAATGTCTCCCTCGCGAAGATCCATGCGGTCGCGGAGGCGCTCGGTCTGAAGCTGCGCCTGTTCCTCGGAGAGCTCGAGATCGATACCGCCCCCGTTCCCTCGGACCCCGACCCATGCTCCGGCCGCTACGAGGTCTCGTCCTCGAGCGACGGCGGCAGGTAGACGCGGACCGCGACCCCGCCGCTCCTGGACATCGAGACGTCGAGAGAGCCCTCGAGATCGCGGCCGAGACCGCACGATCGCAACGGCCCCGATCGCCTGCTCCATGCGAGATGGGAGAGGTCGAGGGGCGGCTCGCCGGGTGCCGCAGCGGCACGGATCTCGATCGCCACCTGGGGGCCCGGCGCAGATCCCAATCGCCGGGCGTCTCCATCGTGCAGCGTGTCGATCCGCGTCTCCCACGTGAGCCACCCGTGCCGGGGCATCGAGGCTGCGATTCCACTGCCGAGAGCGAGCAGCACATCTCGGAGGGACGCGAGATCGGTATGGGCCGTCCCGATCCGGCCATTCATGCGAACTCGGGTCTCCACCGTCCCCGGTAGGCTTTCGTGGACGCGGTCCGCGACCGTCAGGATCAGCGGGTTCACGTCCGTGGGACGGGACCGCAGAGGAGCTCCGCGTCCGATGTCCCGGAGCTCCCCCGATAGCCGGTATCCGCGATGTACGGCTTCGAGGGAGCGCTCGAGGAACCCGGAGCGGGGCTCGTCCTCGCGCGCGTATTCGCGCAGCGATCGCAGTCCCTCCTCGATGGTGCCGAGCGCGTCGTCGAGATCGCCTGCAATCTCTCCGAGGAGGCGCGCAAGGGTGCTCATGCGAGGCGCGAGCCCCCATCCGTTCCCCCATGGTTCTTGCCGTCCACCATGCGCGCGATCCTGTGCTCGGGACCGGGATCGCCAGGGAGGGGACGATCGACCCGGGGAATCCCTCCCGGAACCGACGTCTGGCCCGGGTCGGGATCGAAAAGAAATGCGCGCGCATTCATTAGCGACCATTTTCGTCGAATGCCCGCTGAATCGCGAACGAGTCCACCGGATCGATCGGTTGGGCCGGGTCCGGCGTCGCTCCCGGCTCACGGCTCCCAGCGCCAGTTGCGGACCTCGGGAAGGTCCTCGCCGTGCTCGCGGATGTACTGCCGGTGCTCGATCCACTTGTCGCGGATGGCCTGCTTCGCATAGGCGGCGATGGCGCCGAGCTTGGGCACGCGATCGATGACGTCGGACACCAGGTGGAATCGGTCCAGATCGTTCAGCACGGCCATGTCGAACGGAGTGGTCGTGGTTCCCTCCTCCTTGTATCCGCGGACGTGCAGGTTGCGGTGGTTCGTGCGCCGGTACGTGAGCCGGTGGATAAGCCATGGATACCCGTGGTAGGCGAAGAGGATCGGCTTGTCCGTAGTGAAGATCGCGTCGAAGTCGCGATCGGAGAGCCCGTGGGGATGCTCGCTCGTGGGCTGCAGCGTCATGAGATCGACCACGTTCACCACGCGCACCCGCAAATCGGGAAACTCACGGCGCAGGATCGACACCGCGGCCAGGGTCTCGAGCGTGGGGACGTCGCCGGCGCACGCCATCACGACGTCGGGCTCCGTGCCGCGATCGTTGCTCGCCCACTCCCAGATGCCCACCCCTTCCGCGCAGTGCTTGATGGCGGCGTCCATGTCGAGAAGCTGCGGCTGCGGCTGCTTCCCGGCGACGATCACGTTCACGAAGTTGCGCGAGCGCAGGCAGGTGTCCGCGACCACGAGCAACGTATTCGCATCCGGCGGAAGGTAGACGCGGATCACGTCGGCCTTCTTGTTCACCACGTGGTCGATGAAGCCGGGATCCTGGTGGCTGAAGCCGTTGTGGTCCTGGCGCCAGACGTGCGAGGTCAGCAGGTAGTTGAGCGAGGCGATCGGGCGGCGCCACGGAATGTGGTTGCAGACCT
>CAZOTO010000124.1:0-9359 GCA_964582775.1 uncultured Myxococcales bacterium | reverse complement strand
CGTCGATCCCCGACGCACCGCTCGTCAGGGGCTCATCCTCTCTCGAGGCGAGGGGGCTCGATGCGTGAAATGCGGCGCGGCGGCTCCGACTCGGGTCCTCAACGAACCGCAAGGGAGAGGCCGAGTGCGAACGCCACGAGGAACGTCGGAACGATCGCACCGCCGAGCTTCATCGCGCGGCCCGCTGTTGCCAGGCCCTCGGTGTCGCCGGAGCGGAGGCTCGCTCGTCGTTTGAACACTGCATGGACACAGACGCCGTTGAAGAAGATGGCGAGGAGCGCAAACGCAAGCTTCGTGAGGAAGAGGGCGCTCAGCTCGGCACCGACTACACCGATCCATACGCCAAGTCCAAGAAGGTGGAGCAATAGAAGAATCGACATCGCAAGAACCCCCGGCAGGGTTGTGGATCGGATGGCGCTCGGCTGCGCCGGGCGCCGAGGCTACCATGCCACGTGCTGGCCGGAGACCTCCATCAGGCAGAAGCCCGCGGCCGGGGCTGGGTGAGGTGCGGCGCCTCGTGGGGAACCGGTCGCGCGGACCGGGTCGTGCCGCAACGCTGCGAGACGATGGAGCCGACGGCCGGACTCGAACCGGCGACCTGCTGATTACGAATCAGCTGCTCTACCAGCTGAGCTACGTCGGCTTGGGGACCGGGTGGCGCCGCGCGGGTCGCGCAAGGGGCGCCGGCCTCGGAACGGGGAAGGCTTAGCGGATCGACTTCGGGCTCGCCAAGGGAGGCGCGGGGCTGCGGATCGGCCTGCGAGGCCCCCGGCTACGCGGGCACCAGGAAGCGCACCCGCGGGCCGGCGCTCACGCAGAGGTGCCGTGCGGCGGGGAAGAAGTCGGCGTCGAGGGTCCAGCGCTCGGGGCGGTCGAGCTCGATCTCGATGCGGCGCGCGCAGCGGTGGTGCAGGCAGGAGTGCGGTCCGTGCAGGCCGGCGCGAAGAGCCGGAAGCTCCGCGGCGAGCCGTAGGCCCGAGGCCTCGGTCGTTACGAAGTGGATCCGGTCGGGGTCGCGGCCCGCGGTGAGGAACGGCCGGAAGCCCAGGCCGACGTCGCGCACGTTCGCGGCGCCGAGCACGGTCGCGTACTCCTCGGCGAGCGGCTCGCCGTCGACGCGGATCCGCGCGTGCATGGGCTCGAACATGTGCCGCGCGAGCGGCCCGTGCACGAGAGCGGACCCGACCGTGCGGCCGACGACCTCGACGGCGCCGCGGACGCCGCGCGCGGTCTCCTCGTAGTAGACCTCGAGGAAGCGCGTGGCGAGGCCGTTGGCGAAGATCATCCCGTAGCGGGGCTCGGCGCGGCCATCGGCCTGCACGCGCACGAGCGGGCGCAGGCTCTCGCGCATGGCGTCCTCGTGCGCGAGCAGCCGGTCGATCGTGCGCAGGGGGCCGCCGCGGGCACCGAGCGATTTCGCGATCGTGTTCACGGTGCCGCCGCCGGAGAGCAGAACGCGCGGAAGCTCGCCCTCGGGCCACAGGGCGACGAGCCGCGTGAGCGTCGTGCCCGCGGTGCCGTCGCCGCCCACCACGACGAGGGTGTCGATCTGGCGACGGGCGAGCTCGGAGAGAGCCGCATCGAGCCCGTCGGCGTCGTACGTGACGTGTACGTACTCGGCGGGCACGCGCCGCGCGATCTCGCGCACGAGACCAGGCTCGCGCGCGACACGCCGCGCACGTGGATTGATGACGATGCCGGGGGCCTTCACGACGGGTCGATCCTCTTTCCGGCAGAGAGAACGTGCCGGCCGCCACGCAGTCCGTGGCGGGAGCGGGCTTTGGGCGTCGAAGCTACCCGGCCGGGCGGGCGCAGGGTAGGGCTCGCTCGGGCCAAGGCGTTACACTCCGCGCGCGATGACGCCGGCGGACCCCACGATCTCGAATCGCACGCCCCCGAGCCCGCACCCTACGGGCTCGGAGCGCAGAAGAGTATGGGTAGACGGCGTGCTGCGCCCGTGGTCCGAGGTGACGGTGCACGTGCTCTCGCAGTCGATCCAGCGCGGATCGCTCGTGTTCGACGTGCTGCCGGTGTACGCGAGCGCGCGGGGTACTGCGATCCTCGGTCTGCGCGAGCACGTGGAGCGCTTCCTCGGCTCGGCGGAGCTCACCGGCATGACGCTCTCGCAGGATCTCGAGACGCTCGTCGCGGGCATCTCCGAGGCGGTGCGCGCGAATCCGACGAGCGACATCGTGAAGATCTGCGCGTACTACCCGGGCGTGTCGCTCGACATCCTTCCCGTCGATCCACGCCCGACGGTGGCGATCGCCGCGGTGCTGCGCTCCGAGATCCACCCGAGCGCGAAGCCGTATGCCGAGCTGCCGCCCGCGCGGCTCCGCATCGCCGAGACGCGCAAGCTCCCCGCAGCGGTGCTGTCACCGCAGGCGAAGATCGCCGCGAGCTACACGGCGGCCGCGGTGGCGAAGCAGAAGGCGCGCGCGCAGGGCTTCGACGATGCGCTCTTCCTGGACGAGGACGAGCACCTCACGGAGTCTTCCACACAGAGCTTCTTCGCGGTGGCCGACGGCGTGATCCACACCGCCCCGCTCGACACGGTGCTCGGGGGCATCACGCGGCGGGTGGTGCTCGAGATCGCCGAGCACGAGGGGCTGCCGCTTTGCATCGAGCCGCTGGCCTTCGAGCTCGCGCGCATCGCCGAGGAGGCCTTCCTCACGAGCACGACCGCCGGCATCTGGCCCGTAGGGCAGATCGACGCCTACCCGCTGCCGCGGCCGATCCCGGGGCCGATCACGTCGCGGCTCGTCGCGCGCTTCGAGCGGATGGTCGCAGGCGAGGACGAGGTGCTGTCGCCGCGCTGGATGCAGAAGGTCTGAGGGCATGAGCGACGAAAGCCGCACGGGCAGCGACTCCGCCGCGACCACGCCGCCGGTGGGCAAGCGCATCCTCTCGGGGACGCAGCCCTCGGGCATGCTGCACATCGGCAACTACCTGGGGGCGATCCGGCAGTACATCGCGCTGCAGCAGGGCAACGACTGCGCGTACTTCCTTGCGGACCTGCACTCGATGAACTCGACGCGCGACGGTGCGCTGCGCCGCCGCTACACGCTCGACGCGACGCTCGACTACCTGGCGCTCGGCGTCGATCCCGCGAAGTCGATCCTGTACCGCCAGAGCGACGTGCCCGAGGTCACCGAGCTCACGTGGATCCTGTCGACGGTGACGCCGATGGGGCTGCTCGAGCGCTGCCATTCCTACAAGGACAAGCTCGCCCAGGGCGCGAAGCCCGATCACGGCCTGTTCGCGTACCCGGTGCTGATGGCGGCCGACATCCTGATCCACCGCGCCGAGGTGGTGCCCGTCGGCCGCGACCAGGAGCAGCACCTCGAGGTGACGCGCGACATCGCGATCAAGTTCAACCAGACCTACGGCGAGGTGTTCGCGCTGCCGCGCATGTACACGCCGGAGACGACGGCGGCGGTTCCGGGGACGGATGGCCGCAAGATGAGCAAGACCTACGGCAACGCGATCCACATGTTCGTGTCGGAGAAGGACCTGCGCAAAGAGGTGATGGGCATCCAGACCGACTCGACGCCGGTCGAGGCGCCGAAGGATCCGGAGGGCTCGAACCTGTACGCGCTGTGGAGCCTGTTTGCGAACGCGGAGGAGCAGCGCGAGATGGCCGAGCGCTTCCGCCGCGGTGGTCTCGGCTACGGCGAGGTGAAGAAGGATCTGCTCGCGCGGATCCTCGCGTACTTCGGGCCGGCGCGGGCGCGGCGCGAGGCGCTGGCGCGCGACCTCGATGCGATCGAGGATGTGCTGCGCGACGGCGCGCGGCGTGCGCGCCTGGTGACCGATCCGTTGATGGACGAGGTGCGCGCAGCCTGCGGCATCGGCGCGCGGCGCAAGTAGCGCGCGCGACCGCTACAGATCGAGCGGGTCGAGCGGCGGCGAGCCCGTGATGTTGCGCGGCGGAACGTCGGGCGGAGGGGGCGGTGCCGCGGGGTTGCGCGCGACGGGGGTCGTGGTCTTCGAGGCGCCCGGGCGCGTCGTGCCTCCGCTGCCCGCAGGCGTGCTTCCGCTCTTCGAGGGTTCGGTGGCGGCGAGCCGCGTGGGGTCGTAGTAGTGGCGCTCGGCGTGGATCCGGCCGTCGACGATCTCGTAGACCGCGACTTCTTCGAGCGAGAGCCTGCGCCCGTCGCCGAGCTCGACGTCGGCCGACCACTCGATGCAGATGCGATCTTCGGAAACGAGGACGCTTCGCGCGTTCCACCGCTCCTTCGTCACCGCCTTGCGCCAGCGTTCACGCGCGGAGGCGATCTCGGCCAGGCCGCAGGCGATGGGTCCGGATCCGGGCCAGTGCACGGTGCAATCCTCGGCGTAGAACTCGTCGAGCCGGCCGCTCTTCTTCGCGCCGGCGCGCTCGACCATGTGCCGGGCGAGGGCGCGTGCCCGTCCGAGGGCTGGACTCACCGGTGCGCGGACCTCGGCGGAAGGTGGGGTGCCCTTCTTCGGGGCGCCCTTCGCGGTCTTCTTCGCGGAAGGCTCCGCAGGGGCCGATCGCGTGGCGCCTCTCGCGGGCTTCGATGTCTTGGAGGACGAAGCCGGCTTCTTCGGAGCGGTGCTCTTCGCGGTGGCCTTCGCGCCTCCGCCCGGCGCCTTGCGCGTCTTCTCGGCGTTCTTCTTTCGTGCCGCCATGGTTGGCCTCCGGGGGGAGGTCTCGCGGCAGATACTAGCAGGAGCGGATTCGAACGCATCTGCGATCGCACGAAGCCGGTGTTGCGCGTGGACCCGTATGCGGAGCCGCCCCGAAGCTCTGATACCATCGCGTGCGATGCGACGCGATCATCCTGCGCACCTGGTGGCTGCCGTACTCGTCCTCCTCACGGTTGCGTGTGCACCCGGATCGATCGGGCACCACACGCGCGAAGCTTCGCCGCGCGCGCGCAATGCAATCCTGTTCGTGGGCGACGGGATGTCGATCCCGACCGTGACCGCGGCGCGCATCCTCGCGCACGGCCCCGCGGGCCGACTGGCGATGGAGCTTGCGCACACGGCGCTCGTGCGGACGTACAGCCTCGATCGCATGGTCTCGGACAGCGCATCCACGGCGACCGCGCTCGTCTCGGGCGAGCGCGTGTCCTCGGGTGTGATCGGCATGAACGCGGCCACGCGGCCGGGCTGCTCGCGCGCGACGCGCGACGACGGGACGCCCAACCCGACGCACCCGTGTGACGCGGCATCGGCGCCGGTGCGCACGTTGCTCGATGTCGCGCACGCGAATGGGCGTGCGGTGGGGATCGTCACCACGACGCGCATCACGCACGCCACGCCCGCGGCCCTCTACGCGCACGTGGATCATCGTCATCGGGAGCGCGAGATCGCCGAGCAGCTCGTGGCGCGCGAGGATTGGTCGATCGCGATCGGCGGCGGTGCGGCGCTGTTCCGTCCGGGCGGCTCCGCCGGTGCGAGCCGGCGCGATCTCGTGGCGGAGCTCGAGGACCGCGGCGTCGCCGTCGCCCGCAGCGGCGATGCGCTGCGAAGAGCGGTGGAAGCGGGTGCGGCGCGCATCCTCGCGCTCCTCGGGGACGACCATCTCGCCTACGAGCTCGAGCGCCGGGAGCAGCCCGGCGACACGCGCGAGCCGTCGCTCGCGGAGCTCACGCAGCTCGCGATCCGGCACCTGTCGCGCCAGCCCGAAGGGTACTTCCTTCTCGTCGAGGGCGGACGCATCGATCACGCCCTGCACGGCAATCGAGCGGGTCTCGCCCTCCACGACACGCTTGCCTTCGACGAGGCGATCGAGCGGGCGCTCTCGCTCGTCGACGAACGGGACACGCTCGTGGTCGTGACCGCGGATCACGGCCACCCGCTGTCGATCGCCGGCTATCCGCTCGTGGACGACCCGGTGCTCGGGCTCGCGCGCTCGGGAGCCGGCGTCGAGTATCGCGACGGGGACGGGGATGGAAAGCCGGACTGGGCGCGCGCCTTGGACGGCAAGGCGATGACGGTGCTGCAGTTCGCGAACGGCCCCGGGCACGGCTCGCCCGATGGGTCGAGCGAGCGAGAGGATCCGCTGCTCCTCGACGAGCACCTCTTCGATCCGGACTACGCGCAGGAGTCCGCCATCCCGCTCCCGTCGTCCACGCACGAGGGAGCGGACGTGATGGCATCGGCCGTCGGTCCGGGTGCGGAGCGCGTGCGCGGCTTCCTCGACCAGACGCAGCTCTTCGCGATCCTTCGCGACGCGCTCGCGAGGTAGCGCGTGCCGGACGGGCGCCTCGCGATCGCGGTGATCGGTCCGGGCCGTGCGGGCCGTGCCCGTGCACGCGCGCTCGAGGAGCACCCGCGCGCTCGGCTCGCGGCGGTGGTGGGCGCGCGTCCGGCCGCCGGCGAGCCCGCGTTCGAGGACGTGCTGCGCGATCCGTCGGTGGACGCGCTCGTCGTGTGCACGCCGAACCACCTGCATGCACCGATGGCGCGGCAGGGCCTGCAAGCGGGCAAGCACGTGGCAGTGGAGTTCCCCTTGGCGCCGGGGCCGGACGAGGCGCGCGCGCTCTTCGCTCTGGCGCGCGCGGAGCGGCTCGTGCTGCACGACGAGCACATCGAGCTGCTCTCTCCCGCGCAGCAGTGGCTGCGCGAGCGGCGCGAAGCGCTCGGGGTCCTGCGCGAGGGGCGGCTCGTGTTCCGCGCGCGTGGCGAGGGCTGGATCGCCGATGCGCAGCGCGCCGGAAGCGAGGCGCTGCGCGCCGTGGCGCGCCTACACCGGCTGGTGGATCTGTTCGGCGAGGCGCGGGTGATCGACGCCCGCGTGGAGCGTGGATCCGCGGGTGCCTACCGGCTCGAGGCGCGGCTCGCCTTCGCGGCCGGTGGTACCGCCACGCTCGTCGAGGAGCGCGCCCCCGGCGCGCAGCGGGGCACCCACTGGGACGTACGCTGCGAGCGCGGCGTTCTCGGATCGCCGCCGGAAATGCCGGCCGCGGGTCTGTTCGCGCGCGATCTCGACGTGTTCGTGGATCGGATCGTTGGCGGCGCTCCGCACTACGTGGACGAGGCCCGCATCGTCCACGTGCTCGCGCTCGTGCAGGCGATCGAGCGGGCGTGCGAGCCGGCGGGCTGAGGGCGGCGTCGCGAGCTTCCCCCCGCCACGCATCGTCGATATGCTGCGGCTCGGACGTCCTCCGGGGGGATCGGGGTGAAGACGAGGATCTGCACGACGGTCCGTGTGACACGTCTCGGTGTGATGGCGGTCGCCGGGCTCTTCTGGGCGCTGGCCGCGGTCGGATGTGGCGGCGACGCGCCGACGGATGCGGCGGACCCCGGGGTGACCCGGTTCCGTGTCGGCCTGCTCACGCCCGGCTCGATCCGCGACGGCGGCTGGAACCAGGGCGCGTACGAGGGGCTCGTGCGCATCCGCGACGAGCTCGGCGCCGAGATCGCGCACCAGGAGACGAAGACGCCGCAGGACTTCGAGTCGGGCTTCCGCGACCTGGCGGCGCGCGGCTACGACCTGGTGATCGGCCATGGGTTCGAGTTCCAGGACGCCGCGGCCACCGTAGGCGCGGAGTACCCGCGCACGGTCTTCGTCACCACGAGCGGCTCCACGGTGCGCGACAACGTGGCGCCGATCGTCTTCGAGCTGGAGCAGGCGACGTACGTGCTGGGACACCTGGGCGCGCGGCTCTCGCGCACGGGCCGGCTCGGCGCCGTGGGCGGCGTGAAGGTGCCCTCGGTGGCGAGCACGTTCTTCGCCTTCGAGGAGGGCGCGCGTGCCGCGGGCCGTTCGGCGACGGTGACCGTCTCGTACACGGGAAGCTGGACGGACGTGGCGGCGGCGCGCGAGGCGACGCGCGCCCTCGTCGAAGCGGGCGCCGACGTAGTGATCCACAACGCGAACGAGGGCGCGCACGGCTTCTTCCGAGCGGTGGAGGACTCCCCGGCGGTGCTCGCCTTTGGCGCGAACAAGGACCAGACGTCGATGGCTCCGGGCTCCGTGCTCGCGTCGGCCACGCTCGATGTGGCGGCGGCGCTGGTGCGCGTGGCGGCCGAGGTGCAGCGCGGGGAGTTCCGCGCGAGGCCGCTGCGCTTCGGGTTGGCGGACGGTGTGATCGCGATCGCGTGGAATCCGGCGCTGCGCGCCCGCATTCCCGACGAGGAGTGGGCGGTGACCGAGGATCTCGTCCGCCGCATCGAGTCCGGCGCGCTCGAGGTTCCGCGCGGCGGATTCTAGCGGTGCCGCTCGTCGTCCTTCGCGATCTGCACAAGCGATTCGGTGCGACGCACGCGCTTCGCGGCGCCAGCCTCGAGCTCGAGGCCGGTGAGGTCCACGCGCTGCTCGGCGAGAACGGCGCGGGCAAGACCACGCTCGTGCGCGCGCTCTTCGGAACGGTGCGCCCCGACGCGGGCGAGATCGTGATCGATGGCGTTGCGCGCGCGATCCGCGGCCCGGCCGACGCCCTGCGGTGGGGGATCGGCCTGGTGCACCAGCACTTTCTCGGTGTGCCTGCGCTCAGCGTGGCGGAGAACCTGGCGCTCGGGGATCGAGGCCTACGCGGATTCGTGTCGCAGGCGGAGCTCTACCGGCGCGCGGCGCGCGTGTGTGAATCCTTCGGCGTGGTGCTTCCCCTCGATCGTCCCGCGGGCGAGCTTGCGATCGCGCAGCAGCAGCGGCTCGAGATCGTGCGTGCGCTCGCGCGCGGCGTACGCGTGCTCGTGCTCGACGAGCCGACGGCGGTGCTGGCGCCGTCCGAAGTGGAGTCGCTGCTCGCGTGGATCGCGCGGCTGCGCGCCGAGGGACGCACGGTCGTGCTCATCTCGCACAAGCTCGAGGAGATCACGGCGGTGTGCGATCGGGTGACGGTGCTGCGCGCCGGACGCACGGTGGGAACGCGTGCGGTTGCGGGGGTGACGGCCGACGAGCTCGGCCGCTGGATGGTGGGGGCGGAGCTGCCCCCTCCGGGTGCGCCGCCTTCGACCGAGCGAGGAGCCGTGGCGCTGCGGCTGCGCGGTGTGCGCGCGCAGGGGCTCGGGCCGATCGATCTCGAGGTGCGTGCGGGCGAGATCGTGGCGCTCGCGGGCATCGACGGAAACGGGCAGACGCCGCTCGAGGAGCTGCTCGCCGGGGCGCGCGCGAAGGCCGCGGGGAGCCTCGAGGTCGCGGCGCCGCCGATCGCCGTGCTTCCCGGCGATCGCCAGCGCACGGGCCTGGTGCTCGGCCTCTCCGTCGAGGAGAACCTGGTTCTGCCCGAAGCCGCGCGCGGGGTCGGACCGAGCGAGGTGTTCCGCTTCGGTTTCGTGCGCACACGTGCCCTGCGCCAAGCGGCGCGCCAGGCGATCGAGCGCTTCGGGATTCGCGCCGAGCCGCGCGACGTCGTGGCGACCCTCTCCGGTGGCAACCAGCA
>CAZOTO010000123.1:0-9464 GCA_964582775.1 uncultured Myxococcales bacterium | reverse complement strand
CACCGTATCCATGGCGACCCCCACGCAGATCAGGAGGGCCGTACCCCCGAAGTAGAACGGTACTCCGGTCTGCACGATGAGGATGTTGGGAAGGACGCACACGGCTCCGAGGTAGACCGCACCGATCGCCGTGATGCGGTTGAGGACGCGGAGGATGTACTCGGCGGTTCGCTTTCCCGGGCGGATGCCGGGAATGTATCCCCCATTTCGCTTGATGTTCTCCGCCACATCGTCGGGGTCGATCATGATCCCGGTGTAGAAATAAGCGAAGAAGATGATCATCGCGACATAGACGACATTGTACGAGACACTATCGAAGCTCAGGTAATCGTTCACGAAATCCGCCATGGACTCCATGCCGGACCATTGGGAGACCTGCAGCGGGAGCATGAGGAGCGAAGAGGCGAAGATCGGGGGGATCACACCAGAGGTATTGAGGCGCAGGGGGAAGTACGTCATTCCCCCGGACACCTGCCGGCGGCCCACCACCCGACGGGCGTACTGGATCGGGATCCTGCGTTGGGAGCGCTCGAAGTACACGATCGCGCCGACCACGCCCACCATCACCGCGAGCAGGAGGATCATTCCGATCGGCGTCATCTGCTCCGTGCGAACCAGCTCGACGAGCATTCCCGCGCCACTCGGGATCGAGGTGACGATCCCCGCGAAGATGATGAGCGAGATTCCATTGCCGATCCCGCGCTCGTTGATCTGCTCCCCGAGCCACATGATGAACGCCGTGCCGGAGGTGAGCGTGAGCACGGCCATTGCCCGGAAGCTCCAGCCGGGCTCGATGACCGTCCCGGGGCCGAACGCACCGCCCTCGAGCGCGGTCGCCATGAGCAGTCCCTGGAAGAGCGCCAGGCCGACCGTGCCGTACCGTGTGTAGCGCGTGATGACGCGGCGCCCTTCTTCGCCTTCCTTCTTCAGCTCCGCGAGCTTCGGGACCACCACGGTCAGGAGCTGGAGAATGATCGACGCACTCACGTAGGGCATGATGCCGAGCGCGAAGATCGACAGAGACTCGAAGGCTCCTCCGCTGAACAGGTTGAACAGACCGAAGATTCCGCCTCCGGTCTCCTCGAAGAATCGGCGCACCTCGGCCGGATCGATTCCAGGAGTCGGAACCGCGCAGCCGATCCGGTAGACCACGAGCATGCCGAACGTGAAGAGGATCCGTCGGTTCAGCTCGGGAACCCGGGCGATGTTCTGCACCGATCCGGTGTTCAAGCGGACTGTCCTCTCCCTGCGGAGGTCCCGGCCTGGAGGATCTCCACGGTTCCACCCGCGCTCTCGATCTTCCGGCGTGCGCTCCCACTCACGGCATCCACGCGAAGGGTGAGGGCAACGGAGATCTCTCCCTCACCGAGGATCTTCACCCCGCCGAGCGCGCTGGGCACCAGCCCCGCACCCGCGAGGGCGGCTGCATCCACGGCGCTGCCAGCGGGAAACGCGGCCAAGGCCTTCACGTTCACCACCTGGAGCTCCGCGCGCGATGGATTCTTGAACCCCCGCTTCGGAAGCCTCATTTGCAGGGGCATCTGCCCACCCTCGCGATGGATTCGGCGCTTGCGGCCAGATCGCGCACCCGCGCCCTTCTGGCCGCGACCCGAGGTCTTCGCCAGCCCGCTCCCCACGCCTCGGCCCACGCGCTTGCGTGGACGGCGGGAACCCGCCCGGGGGCTCAACCGGTCCAGCATCACGAACCCTCCACCACCACGAGATGAATCACCTTCTGGATCATGCCCCGGACGGCCGGTGTATCCTGTAGCTCCGATACGCGCCCGGGCCGGCCCAAGCGCAGCCCGCGAAGCGTCGCCCGCTGGTCCTGCACACAGCCGATGGCGCTACGCACCTGTCGAATCCGGATCGTTCGCGACTCACTCATGACCGGAGAGCTCCTCCCGCCGGCTCTCGGGCTCGCGCAGCAGCGTGAATCCGGTGAGCGTGGCGCGCACCACGTTGTGTGCGCGACTCGTGCCGAGACACTTCGTGAGGATGTTCTGCACCCCCGCGGCCTCGCACAGCGCGCGCACGGCGCCGCCCGCAATGACGCCCGTTCCCTTGGATGCGGGCTTCAGCAGAACGCAACCGGCACCGGAACGGCCCATGACCTCGTAAGGGATGGTGCCCTCGATGAGAGGGATCCGCATCAGGTTCTTGCGCGCCTGCTCGATGCCCTTGCGAATCGCCTCGGGAACCTCGCTCGCCTTGCCGAGTCCAGAGCCCACGATGCCGTTCCCATTACCGAGGACGACGAGCGCCGCGAAGCCGAAGCGCCGGCCGCCCTTCACGACCTTCGCGACGCGATTGATGCTCACCACGCGCTCGGTAAGCTCGTAATCGTTCGGGTTCAGCAGCTCGCGTCTACCCATGATCGCTGCCATACGTTTCGCCTCAGAACTTCAGGCCGGCTTCGCGAGCCGCATCGGCCATTGCCTTGATGCGTCCCGTGTAGACGAACCCATTTCGGTTGAATGTCACTTCCTGGATGTTGCACTCGAGAGCGAGCCGGGCAATTGCCTGACCGACCTTCTTTGCAGCCTCGACATCCTTGCTCGACTCGAGCCCCTCGCGCACGCCGGCGCTGAGCGTCGAGACGCCGGTGAGCGTCCGCCCGGACAGCGGATCGTCGATCTGCGCATAGATGTGCTTCGAGCTTCGGAACACCGTGAGCAGCGGCCGCGTGGATCGCGCGACCACCTTCTTTCGCGTTCGCTTCTGCCTGCGCTTGCGAAGATCGCTGTTGCAGATCGCGGCCATTCTCAGCCCTTCCCTCCAGCGCCGGCCTTTCCGACCTTGCGCCGAACCTTCTCGTCCGAGTACCGGATGCCCTTCCCCTTGTAGGGCTCCGGCTTGCGGATCCGGCGAATCTCCGCCGCAAACTGCCCCACCCGCTGCTTGTCGGACCCCTTCACAATGAGATGTGTCGGGGTCGTCGCTGCGACCTGCAGATCGTCCGGGATCTCCATGACGACGGGGTGGGAATATCCGGCCGAGATCACGAGCTCGCGCCCCTTCACCTCGGCGCGGTACCCCACGCCGACGATGTCGAGCGCACGCTCGAAACCGCTCGAGACCCCCTTCACCATGTTGAAGAGGAGGCTGCGCATGAGCCCATGCATGGCACGCGCGCGCTTGCTGTCCCCGTCCCGGATCACGACCGCGGATCCGTCACGGACCTCGATGCGCGTGAGCGGCGCCATGGCCTGCTCGAGCTGCCCCTTCGACCCCTTCACTCGCACGACCCCCTCCTCGACCTTGAGATCGACGCCGGAGGGGAGCGCAACCGGGAGCTTTCCGATGCGAGACATCGCCGTTCACCACACCTTCGCGAGGAGCTCGCCGCCTTGGCGTGCTTCCCTCGCCTGTTCGTCCGTCATCACGCCCGCCGGCGTCGAGACGATCGCGATCCCGAGACCCGATCGAATCGTCGGGATCTCTCGCCACCCGACGTACACCCGCCGGCTCGGGCGAGACACACGCTCGAGGCCTTCGATCATCGGCGTGTTGTCCCGTTTGTATCGAAGATCGATCGTCATTTGAGGCTTCTTCGCGTCTTCATCGCCCGCAAAGCCCGCGATGAAGCCCCGAGCGGCCAGTACCCGTGCGATCTCCATCTTGAGCTTCGAATGAGGCATCGAGATGCGACCGAGCCGTGCCTGCCCGCCGTTGCGAATCCGAGTCAGCATGTCCGCGATGGGGTCCGATACCACGATACCCTCCTTACCAGCTCGACTTGGTCATGCCGGGAATCTTTCCCTCGAGAGCGAGGTTCCGCAGGCAGATCCGGCACAGATCGAGCTTTCGGTAGTAGCCACGCGAACGCCCACACCGGCGGCACCGGTTGTAGAACCTCGTCCGGAACTTGAGCTTGCCCGTCTCACGGGCCTTTCGCAGGCGAAGCTGCTGATTCATCTTGGAGAGTTTTGCCATGACCTTCTCATACCCTGAACGGCATGCCGAGCGCCTTGAGGAGCTCGAAGCCCTCCTCGTCGCTCGATGCCGTCGTCACGATGCTCACGTTCATCCCTCGAATCTTCTCTACTTTGTCATACTCGATCTCGGGGAAGATGATCTGCTCCCGAAGACCGAGGGTGTAGTTTCCCCGACCATCGAATCCACGAGGAGAGACACCCCGGAAGTCACGAACTCGCGGCAGGGCCACGTTGATCAGGCGATCGAGAAACTCGAACATCCTGGCCCGGCGCAGTGTCACCATGCAGCCGATCGCTTGGTTCTCCCGCAGACGGAAGTTCGCGATCGCCTTCTTCGCCCGCGTGATCACAGCCTTCTGGCCAGTGATCGTCGCCAGCTCCTCGGCTGCGCTCTCTAGCAACTTCGCGTTCTGCTGCGCCTCGCCGAGACCAACGTTCAGGGTGACCTTCACCACTCGAGGCACCTGCATCGGGTTCGCGTACGAGAACCGCTTCTGCAGCGCCGGCGTGACGTCACTCCGATACTTCTCGAGCAGGCGCGGAATCTGTGCTCCTTCAGACATCGATCGCCTCGTCGTGCCGCTTGCTCCAGCGCACTTTCCTTCCATTCACGATCCGCACTGCCACTCGAGTGCGCTCACCCTTATGAACCAAGGCCACGTTCGAGAGGTGGAGAGACGCCTCTTTCTCGACGATCCCTCCCTGCGGATGCGTTGCGGACGGCCGCATGTGCTTCTTCACGAGATTCACCCGCTCCACCCGTACGCGCTCCCGGGACGGATCCACCTCGATCACGGTTCCCCGCTGACCGCGGTTCCTCCCACGGATCACCTCGACGGTATCCCCCTTGCGAATCCTCGCCGTCATCACAGCACCTCTGGCGCGAGCGAAACGATCTTCATGAACCGCTTCGCACGCAGCTCACGCGCGACCGGTCCGAAGATACGTGTGCCGATCGGCTCTCGATTCGCATCCACGAGCACCACGGAGTTGTCGTCGAAGCGGATATACGTGCCGTCGGAGCGCCCGATCTCTTTCTTCGTTCGAACGACCACCGCCTTGTGCAGCTGCTTCTTCTTCACGCGGCTGTTCGGAAGCGCTTCCTTGACGGACACCACGATGATGTCGCCGATCGTTGCATAGCGGCGCTGGGATCCTCCAAGAACCTTCACGCACGCCACCCGACGCGCCCCGGAATTGTCCGCAACCTTGAGGACGGATTCGACCTGGATCACGCGAGCTTCTCCTGAACCCGCCAGCGCTTGCGCCGGGAAATCGGACGCGTCTCGATGATCCGGACCTTGTCACCCGCCTTGCACTCGTTGTTCTCGTCGTGTGCCATGAAGCGCGTGCGCTTGCGCACATACTTCTGGTAGAGCGGGTGCAACACCGTGCGGGTCACCTCGACCGTAACGGACTTGTCCATCTTGTCGCTCACGACGATCCCGACACGGGTCTTGCGCAGACCTCGCGAATTCATGCCGATCGCCTCCTATCGCTCTGCACGGTAAGGGCTCGGGCCAGATCCCGACGCGCTGCGCGCAGGCTCGATGTCCCCTCGAGCTGACCCGTTGCGTGCTTGAGCTTCAAATCGAACAGCCGGTCGCGAGTCTCACTCACCCGCGCCCGCAGCTCGTCATCCGTAAGCTTGCGAAGATCCACCGCCTTCATACCTGGGCCCTCTCGAGGATCCTGCACTTCACGCTGAGCTTGGCTGCTGCCAGACGAAGCGCTTCCCGGGCCACCTGAGGAGTCACACCCTCCATCTCGTAGAGGACGCGGCCCGGCTTCACGACAGCGACCCAGAACTCCGGGTTGCCCTTGCCCTTGCCCATGCGCGTCTCTGGTGGCCGCTTCGTCATCGGCTTGTCCGGGAACATCCGGATCCAAACCTTGCCACCGCGCTTCGCATGCCGCGTCATCGCGATACGCCCCGCCTCGATCTGGCGAGCGGTGATGCGTCCGTGATCGAGCGTCTGCAAGCCAAAGCTGCCGAAGGCGAGCTCGGATCCGCGGTATGCTTTACCCCGGATGCGCCCCTTCTGGACCTTCCGATATTTCGTTCTCTTCGGCTGAAGCATTGCTTCCCCCGTTCTCTCCTAGCTGGCAGAGGTGTCGCTCGCCGCCCCGAGCCTGCGCTGTTCCGCTTCCCCCTCGGGGACGTAACCCGTGAACACCCACACCTTGACGCCCATGACTCCGTACGAGGCCCGCGCCTCCGCGAACCCATAGTCGATCTGAGCGCGCAGCGTGTGGAGCGGAACCCGCCCCTCCATGTACTGCGCCTGCCGCGACATCTCGGCTCCCCCGAGTCGGCCCGACAGCTTCACGCGAATGCCCTGTGCACCGAACTTCAAGGCCGCGCTCATTGCCTTCTTCATCGCCCTGCGGAAGGCCACGCGCCGTACGAGCTGCAGCGCGATGTTCTCGGCGATGAGCTGCGCGTCGATCTCCGCCTTGCGAATCTCGCGAATGTTGATGAAGACGTCGTTCGACGTCATCGTCGCGAGCTCCTTGCGCAGAGCCTCGACGTCGGCCCCCCGCTTGCCGATCAGGATCCCGGGGCGCGCGGCGTGGATGTTCACGGACATCTTGTCCGCTCGGCGCTCGATCACGACCCGGCTGATGCCCGCGTTGAACACCTTCTTCTTCACGAACTCGCGGATGCGAAGATCTTCGTGAAGCAGGTTCGCGTAGTTCCGCTCCGCGAACCAGTTCGACTGCCAGCCGTTGATTACGCCGAGGCGAAATCCGTACGGATGTACCTTCTGACCCACTATGCCTCCTAGCGCTCTGCCAACACGACGGTCACGTGACTCATCGGCTTGTTGACCCAGTATGCACGGCCTTGGGCGCGAGCCCGAATGCGCCACATCCGCGACCCCTCGTCCACCGTGATCGTGTGGACGATCAGATTGTCCAGATCGATTCCCGCAGAATGACGTGCATTCTGCTCCTGCGCATTCGCAAGCGCGGATCGAAGCAGCTTCTCGATCGGCTTCGCTGCGCGCTTCGGACTGGCGGCAAGAATGCTCAGAGCCTCGGCGCAGGGCTTGCGACGGATCATGTCCGCCACCAGTCGGCCCTTTCTGGGACCCATGCGGTAGTTCCGCAGCTTTGCTCGAACCTGCATGACTCTCTACCTCTGCTTGAGCTTCTTGTCCGCAGCGTGCACCGCGTGCTTGCGGGTCGGTGCGAACTCTCCCAGGCGATGACCGATCATGTTCTCCGTCACGAAGACGGGCATGAACAACTTTCCGTTGTGCACGTGAAAGGTGTGACCGATCATGTCGGGAACGATCATCGAGCGACGGGACCAGGTACGCATGATCTGCTTCTGTCCCGATTCATTAAGCCTCTCGACCTTGCGGGCCAAGCACTCCTGGACGTAAGGACCCTTCTTTACCGAGCGCGCCATCTTACTTCTGCCCTCGCCTCTTCACGATGAACTTGTCCGTGCGGGCGTTCTTTCGCGTACGATGGCCCTTCGTGGGCACCCCCCACGGAGTCACGGGATGGCGGCCGCCGGACGTACGCCCCTCGCCTCCGCCGTGCGGGTGATCCACGGGGTTCATCGCCACGCCACGAACGTTCGGACGCTTCCCCAGCCAGCGCGAACGCCCCGCCTTGCCGATGCTCCAGTTCTCGTGATCCGGGTTTCCGACCTGCCCCACGGTCGCATAGCAGTCCGCGAAAACCAGGCGCGTCTCGCCCGAGGGAAGCTTGATGTTTGCGTAGCGCCCCTCGCACGCCATGAGCTGTGCGCCCACACCCGCAGACCGCACGAGTTGCCCGCCCTTGCCAGGCTTCAGCTCGATGTTGTGGATCACCGTGCCCAGGGGGAGGCTGCGCAGCGGCAGCGCATTGCCCGGGCGGATGTCTGCACGCTCACCCGCGACCACCCGGTCCCCCACCGCGAGACCCACCGGAGCCAGGATGTACCGCTTGTCTCCGTCCACATAGCTCAACAATGCGATGCGGGCACTGCGGTTCGGGTCGTACTCGATCGCCAACACCTTCGCCGGGATGTCGCGCTTCTCCCGCTTGAAATCGATGCGGCGGTACAGGCGCTTGTGACCCCCACCTCGGTGCCAGCTCGTGACGCGCCCGTTGTTGTTCCGGCCTCCGCTCCGAGAGAGCGATTCCGTGAGCGAACGCTCCGGCCTCTTCTTCGTGAGCTCCGAGAAGTCCGCGACGGACATTCCCCGCCGGCCTGGCGACGTCGGCTTGTAGTTTCGAATCGGCACGACTACACCCCTTCGAAGAACTCGATCGTGTCACCTTCGCGCAGGCGCACTCGAGCCTTCTTCCAATCCGGACGGCTGCCCTCGAATCGGCCCATCCTCCGGCTCTTCCCCCGGACCTTCGATGTCCGCACGTCCACGACCTTGACGTCGAAAAGACGCTCGACCGCTTCCTTGATCTCGATCTTGTTCGCCCGGGTATCCACCGCGAATGTCACGATGTTCTGCGTCTCGCGCTCGATCGTGCTCTTCTCGGTGATGATGGGTCGCTGGACGATCTGCCTCTGATCCTTCATTGCAGCCTCTCCACCACCGCGGCCAGCGCCTCTCGGGTCAGGATCAAGCTCTTCCGGGCCAGGACATCGCGCACGTTGAGCCCTTCCACCGGAAGCACATGGACGGAAGGCAGGTTCCGCCCCGCAAGCTCGAGCGTTCGATCCCGTCCCTGGGTGACGATCAGTGCGTCCGTCGCGCCGAGCCCCTCCAATCGCTGCAGCAAAAGCTTCGTCCGGGGCTGCTCGAGCTCGAGCGAATCCACCACGTGGATCGCTCCCTCCTTCTTCCGCAGCGAAAGCGCGGAACGGAGCGCAGCCTTGCGCACTTTCTTCGGAATGTGTTGCGCATACGAACGAGGTTGGGGGCCGAAGACCACTCCGCCTCCCGCGAACTGCGGAGACCGGATCGATCCCTGACGCGCGCGTCCCGTCCCCTTCTGCTTGTACGGCTTCGCACCACCGCCCGAAACGCCCGCCCGGCTCTTCGTGGCATGCGTACCGCTGCGTCGAGCGGCAAGCTGCCCCACGACCACCGCATGCAGCAGATCGATTCGAACCGGCGCGTCGAACACCTTGCTATCGAGATCCATGACAAGGGCTCCTAGAGCTTGATCTCGACATCCACGCCGGCCGACAGCTCGAGCTTCATCAGCGCGTCGACGGTCTGTGGCGTTGGATCGAGGATATCGATCAGTCGCCGATGCGTTCGGATCTCGAACTGCTCGCGCGACTTCTTGTCGATGTGCGGACCGCGCAACACCGTGAACTTCTCGATCGAGGTCGGCAGAGGAATGGGCCCCGCCGTTCGCGATCCTGTTCTCACGGCCGTGTCCAAGATCTCGGACACACTCATGTCCAAGAGCTTGTGGTCAAAGGCCTTCATCCGAATTCGGATCTTTGGGGAACCAGTATCTGCCATGATCGACTCCGAGTGATCTTCGAACCGTGGACGGCGCCTACTCGATGACTTCGCCGACGACGCCGGCGCCGACGGTGCGGCCGCCCTC
>CAZOTO010000122.1:6113-9786 GCA_964582775.1 uncultured Myxococcales bacterium | reverse complement strand
TGAAGCTCGCCTTGGCGGCGGAGTCCGAGAAGCAGTGGGCGGCCTTCGAGAAGCGGTATCGCGCCGAGATGGCGGCGCCGGAGAAGATCCGGATCCTCGAACTGCTCGCGGCGCTGTCGCACCAGACGAGCTTCTCCGTGGGCTGCTACTGTGCGGAGGAATCGCGCTGCCACCGGTCGGCGCTCCGCGAGCTGTTGCGGGAGCGAGGGGCGCGCATCGCGTGAGGTGAGGCAACCGTCATGCGGCTTCGGTCACTGGGCGACACATCCACGGATCGCGCGGGCACCCATCGATGATGCGGCGGATCGCGTTCGTGGGCGGCGCGCTGCTGATCGCGCTCGCGCTCTTCGCGGCGTGGGGGCTGCGCATGCGCCGCGTTCCGGAGCCGGCGTTGCCGGGCGAGCTCGTGTCGGGCTCGCTCGAGCACGAGGGGCGGACGCGCACCTGGCTCGCCTATCTACCGGCGCATCGCGTGCCGGCGCCGGCCATCGTGTTCGCCCTGCACGGATCGGGGAGCACGGGGAGCCAGACGCGCTTCGGCTACGCGTACGAGCTCGACGAGCTGGCCGAGAGCGAGGGCTTCCTGGCGGTCTATCCCGACGGCGTGGAGAAGCATTGGAACGACTGCCGCAAGGCGGGCCCCTACGCGGCGAACGCGCTCGACGTCGACGACGTGGGATTCCTGCGTGCGTTGGTCGAGAGGCTCCACGTCGAGCACGGCGCGGACCGCACGCGCGTGTTTGCGACGGGGATCTCGAACGGCGGGCAGATGGCGCTGCGCCTGGCGCTCGAGGCGCCCGACTTCGTGCGCGCGGTGGCGCCGGTCGCCGCGAGCCTCCCCGCGGACGAGAACATGGATTGCCGTCCCTCCGGTCGCGCGGTCTCGGTGCTGATCATGAACGGAACGGACGACCCGATGAATCCGTTCGAGGGCGGCGAGGTGGCGCTGTACGGCCTGTTCGGCAATCGCGGGGCGGTGCTCTCGAGCGCGGACAGCATCGACTACTTTCGCGCGATCGCCGGCTACGAAGGCGATCCCGAACGCATGACACTTCCGGATGTCGTGCCGGACGATGCCAGCACCGTCGAGGTGATCCGCTGGCGCGACCCGCAGCGCAAGACGGTCGCGCTCTACGCGATCCGCGGCGGCGGCCACAACGCGCCGCATCCGAAGCTCGAGCTTCCGCGGCTCATCGGCCCCACGAACCACGACATCTCGGCCGCACGCGAGATCTGGCGCTTCTTCGCCGAGGCACCGTGAACGGAGTCGGCCTCGTCGTCGCTACTTCTCGATCTCGAAGGTGAGCCGGACGCGGACGTCGCGGCGATCCGCAGGCTCGACCTCGGTCGACTGCGGCTCGTACTTCCAGCGGTGGACGGCGTCGATGTCGGCGCGGATGGTATCGAAGATGCGCTCCTGGATCTGGGCTCGAATTTGCACCGAGAAGCCCCGAACGGATGTGTTGCCAACCTTGCGGTCCACCTCATGTCAGCACCTTCGTGCCCATCATCACGGCCGCGGAAGCGGTACCGTTTCGGCGGCATGCGGCCGAGAGGGGGCGAGTTATCGTCATCGGAGGGTCGGGTGATCCCAACGGAACACCGCGAGAGCGTTTTCGTGAGAACGGCGCTCGAAGGATCAGAGGAGCCAAAGCCTTGGCATTCGCGTTCAACGTCCTCGTTTCGGCGATCGTGATCGCTTTCGTCTCCTGGCTCTCGGGGCGCTCCCCGATCCTCGCCGGCTTCGTGATCGCGTTGCCGCTCGCCACGATGCTCGTGCTTCCGCTCTCCTATCACGAGCACGGCAGCGTGCAGACCTCGATCCTGCTCGCGCGAAGCATCTTCGCAGCGATTCCCGTGAGCCTGATGTTCTTCGTGCCGTTCCTGGTCTCGGATCGGCTCGGACTCACCTTCTGGCAGTCGTACGGTCTGGGCTGTGCGGCGCTCGTGGTGGGATTCATCGTCCATCGCCTGGTTACGAGGGCGTTCTTCGTGTAGGTCGTTCCCGGTGCGGATGCGCACGGGCAGGGGTGTGTGATCTCGCCTTCGGGCCCGAAGCGAATCCCCTGCGAGCGCGAGGCATTTCGGCGCAGTCCCTGCTTCTCCAACTCGGCGCATCGGTGTAGGCTGGTGCCAGAGCTGGCTTGGGTGCCCATGCAAGGGGTGACCTCCGAGATCGACCCCCCTCGGGATCGGAGAGGCCTCGCGGCAGTGGCGACACGGGGACGGGATGCCCGGGATTCTCGGATCGAGCCGCAAGTGGATCTCCGCCGCCATCGCGCGGGTCGTCCTGCCGTACGTCTTCTTCGCCGGTCTGTGGGTCCTGCTCTCCGATCGGATGCTCGAATCGCTGGTCGCCGACCCCGCAGCGCGTATCGAGTGGTCGATCTACAAGGGATGGGTCTTCGTGATCGTCACGGCGCTGCTCCTCGCGGTGCTGATGCATCGCGAGATCCTGGATCGCGAGCGCAAGCAGAGCGAGAGGCACCGCGCGGACGAGGAGATCCGTCGGCTGCACGAGGAGCTGCAGCAGCATGCCACGCAGCTCGAGCAGCGCGTGGCCCGGCGGACGGCGGAGCTGGCGGTGGCGAGGGATCGCGCGGAGTCCGCCGATCGTCTGAAGTCCGCCTTCCTTGCCACCATGTCGCACGAGCTGCGCACGCCGCTCAACTCCATCCTCGGCTTCACCGGAATCGTGCTGCAGGGGATGGCCGGGCCACTGAACGACGAGCAGCGCAAGCAGCTCGGCATGGTGAGGGAGAGTGCGCGGCATCTGTTGGCGCTCATCAACGACGTGCTCGACATCTCGAAGATCGAGGCCGGCGAGCTGAAGGTGCACGTCGAGCCGTTCGATCTGCGCAAGGTGATCGAGCGTGCGGTCGACTCCGTGCGGCCCTACGCCGAATCGAAGGGGCTCGCGCTGCGTGCCACGATCGATCCCCGAGTCGGACCGTCGGTGAGCGACACGCGCCGCGTCGAGCAGATCCTGCTGAACCTGCTGAACAACGCCATCAAGTTCACGGAGAGGGGAGAGGTCTCGCTGACCGCCACCACGGGGGGAGGTCGAGTCCACATCGCAGTGGCAGACACCGGAATGGGAATCGCCCCCGAGAACATCGAGGTCGTCTTCCAGCCGTTCCAGCAGCTCGATAGCGGCCTCTCCCGAAGCCACGAGGGGACCGGTCTCGGTCTCGCCATCTGCCGGAGGCTCGCAGAGCTTCTGGGGGGGGAGATCCGGGCCACCAGCGAGTGCGGAGTGGGCAGCGTCTTCACGGTCACGCTTCCGGGGCAAGGGGCGGGCGCGTCATGAGCACGCGAGTTCTGCTCATCGAGGACA
Organism: uncultured Myxococcales bacterium; assembly: GCA_964582775.1. Taxonomy (GTDB): domain Bacteria; phylum Myxococcota_A; class UBA9160; order SZUA-336; family SZUA-336; genus CAZOTO01. The sequence continues at coordinate 6,449 of CAZOTO010000122.1, read as the reverse complement.
ACGAGCAGAATCGCTACCTGGCGACGTACCTGCTGGAGCAGGGGGGATTCACCGTGATCCATGCGGGGAGCGGTCCCGACGGCATCGAGCGCGCGCGAGCGGAGCGCCTCGACCTGATCCTGCTCGACATCCAGCTTCCCGGCATGGATGGGTACGACGTAGCACGCGCGCTTCGCGCGATGCCGAAGCTCGATCGCGTGCCCATCGTGGCCGTGACGTCGTACGCGATGGTGGGCGATCGCGAGAAGGCGATCGCCGCCGGCTGCAACGGGTACCTCGAGAAGCCCATCGATCCAGAGACGTTCGTGGCGGACCTTAGGCATCTAATGCCGCCTG
>CAZOTO010000122.1:0-6013 GCA_964582775.1 uncultured Myxococcales bacterium | reverse complement strand
GTTTCGGACCTGCTCATGCCGGTGATGGATGGCTACACGCTTCTGCGACACTGGAAGGCGGACGAGCAGCTCGCCCGGATTCCGTTCGTCGTCTACACCGCCACCTACACCGAGCCTCGGGACGAGAAGCTCGCGCTCGACCTCGGTGCGGACGCGTTCATTCCGAAGCCCGCCGATCCGGATGCGCTCGTGGCGCGCTTGCGGCAGATCTGCGATCGCGCGGAGCACGGCGAGCTCTCGGCCACGCCGCCTCCGGCGCTGGAGGAGCCGGTCGTGCTCCGCGAGTACAACGAGGTGCTCGTACGCAAGCTGGAGGAGAAGGCGCGCGACTTGGACGATGCCAACCGAGCGCTCGCCGCACGCGAGGCCCGCCTTCGCGCGATCCTGGACACAGAGCCCGAGTGCGTGAAGCTGCTGTCCGCCGACGGATCGCTGCTGGAGATGAACGCAGCCGGGCTGCGTCTCATCGAAGCCGAATCGCTCGCGCAGGTGAAGAACCAGTGTGTCTATCCGCTCATCGTCGAGGAGCACCGGCCCGCCTTCCAGAATCTGATCGAGCGCGTGTTCCGCGGAGAGTCCGGAGTCCTCGAGTTCGAGTTGGTGGGGCTCGAGGGAACCCACCACTGGATGGAGATGCACGCCGCGCCCCTGCGGAACGAGCGGGGCACGGTTACGGCGCTGCTCGGCATCACTCGCGACATCTCCGGTCGCAGGTCTGCCGAGGAGCACATCCGGCGGCTGAACCGCACGTATATCGTGCTCTCCAGCATCAACAAGCTCATCGTGCGCGAGCGCGAGCCGCAGCGCATCCTCGAGGAAGCCTGCCGCATCGCCGTCGAGCAGGGTGCTTTCCAGATGGCGTGGGTCGGGCTGCTTTCCGCCTCCGATGGCTCGTGGCGCGTGTTGGCGCATGAACGGGTATCGGACGAGGCCACGGAGATCGCCGAGAAGATCGAGAGCATTCCTCGCGAGAAGTACGTTATCGCTTCCCAGGTGCTCGAGACGGGGCGCTATGTCGTCTGCAACGACATCGCGAATGACCCTCGGATGACACGTGATCAGCGTGACGAGGCCTTGAGGCGTGGCTATCGGGCGATGGTTTCGCTTCCCATCGTTGCAAATGGAAGCTGCGTTGGCGTCTTCAACCTGTACGCGGCAGAGGTGGGATTCTTCGACGAGGACGAGATGCGCCTGCTCGACGAGCTTGCGGCCGACATCGGATTCGCCCTCGAGGTGAGCGAGCGAGAGCGAGAGCGAGAGCGTGCCGAGGCCGCGCTGCGCGAGAGCGAGGAGCGCTTCCGAGAGCTGGCGGAGACGATCGAGGACGTGTTCTGGGTGTTCGATGCGAAGAGCCTGCGCGTCCTGTACGTGAGCCCGGGGTTCGAGCGGCTCTGGGGGCGCTCGAGCCAGAGCCTGTCCGAGTCTCCGTTCGGCTGGCTGGAGTTCGTTCCCCCGGAGGACCGCGAGCGGATGGAGCGCGTCATCCGTGCGGCGCGATCCGGCATCCCTTACGACGAGGAGTACCGCCTCCAGCGACTGGATGGGCAGGTGCGGTGGGTTCGCGACCGGGCCTTCCCCGTGCGCGATGCCACCGGAGAGGTCGTGCGCATCGTCGGTGTCGCCCGGGATGTCACCGACCTTCGCAAGCTCGAAGAGCACCTGCGGCGCGTGCAGCGGATCGAGGCCACGGGCCATCTGGCGGCGGGCATCGCGCACGACTTCAACAACGCGCTCACGGTCATCATCGGTGGCTGCGAGCTGGCGCGGGATTCCGTCGGACCCTCGAGTCCCGCCGCGCAGGAGCTGCAGCAGATCGTCGAGGCGGCGATGCGCTCGACGCGCCTCACGCAGCAGCTCTTGGCCTTCACGCGACAGCAGGCGATGAAGCCGCGGGTGCTGGATCTGAAGGAGCACATGCGAGGGGTGGAGCACCTGCTGCGGCGAACGATCCCCGAGAACGTGACGATCGAGTGGAAGCTGCAGGACAACCGCTGGCTCGTCCTGATCGACCCTGCGCAGGTGGATCAGGTGATCCTCAACCTGGCCGTCAACGCGCGGGATGCGATGCCGGAGGGGGGATCCCTCGTGATCGAGGCGGTCGACGTCACCCTCGATGCCGCCGAATGTGCTGGACGGCTCGGGCTCACGCCGGGCGACTACGTTCGGCTCACCGTGAGGGACACCGGTCACGGGATGGATGCCGAGACACTGGAGCACGCGTTCGAGCCGTTCTTCACGACCAAGCTCGAGGGCAAGGGCACGGGGCTGGGCTTGCCGTCGGTGTACGGCATCGTCATGCAGAATCACGGCTTCGTCGAGGTGAAGAGCGAGCCGGGACGTGGGACGGCCGTGGTGATCCATCTGCCTCGCGCGAAGGGGGAGTCGGCGGTAGCGCCGGGGCGGGAGACGACGGCGCTCGATGGCGGCCACGAGACCGTGCTGCTCGTGGAGGACAACGGACCCGTGCGCACCCTGACGCGCCGGTTCCTGGAAAAGCTCGGCTACCGGGTCCTGGAGGCAGCGGACGCGCCGTCCGCCCTGACCCTGTCGGACGCGCACGAGGGCGAGATCGATCTCCTCCTCACGGACGTCGTCATGCCCGACATGGATGGGATCGCTCTCGCGCGGAGCATCGAAGTGCGTCGGCCGCAGATTCGCGTCCTGTACATGTCGGGCTACGCGCCGGGTGGGGCTCCGGGCGCCGGGCATGTCCTGTCCGAGACGGATCACTACATCCAGAAGCCCCTCGCGCTCGGCGCCTTGGCCGCGGCGGTTCGCCGGGCGCTCGGAGAGGGAGGGGCGGCGTCGGGGTGACCTGGGGACGTAGCCCGTCGGTTCGCGAAATTGGGAAATTCTCTTCCTTCACCTCCTTGGTGGCCGGTCCGGCGAGTCGCCTTCCGCAGCGGATGCAAGCCTTCGTGCGTGGCGCGCCGTTTGCAAATCGATACCCGTCGCGCATCCGGAGGTCGGATCTGCGGTATCGGAACGCGTCCCGTGTCGACGCTCCGGAATGCTCCTCTTCGTAGATGAATCGCGAATTGACAGAGCACGGGCACTGGGTGCATCGTCGTTTCGAACATTCGAGAGCAGGCTGGGGCTGGCCAGAGCGATGCCCCGCAGCGGAGCGTTTCCGCAGCCCGCCGTACGTGCATGGGCTGGATCGAGATCGTTTCGGTGACGGGAAAGACTGAGTCGGGTCCATGTCGGCCTTCAGGCCACCGCGCAGGAACAAGGGGAAGCGTCGATCGAGGGCCCGCTCGGCTCTCGATCGGCTGAAGTCCCTCGGCCATCGGCCGGCGACCGGCGGAGGCGACCCGCGTCCGGAACGCGATCGGCTGCTGCTCGAGCCGCTCGAGCCGCGTGTCCTGCTCGCGGGCGATCCGATCGTCGCGAGCGTGAGTGGATCGCTCGATGTCGCGGGCGAGACCGATACCTACACCTTCACGCTCGACGAGCCCGCCCGGGTCGTCTTCGACTCGCTCACGAACGACGCCAACTTCAACTGGACGCTGTCGGGACCCACCGGCGACGTGGTGGCCGCGCGTGCGTTCAGCAGCTCGGATTCCTACGACCTCGCGGAGGGCTCGGCGCTCGGCCTCGCCGCGGGAGCGTACACGCTTCGCGTCGATGGCAACGCGGATGCGACCGGAAGCTATGCCTTCCGCCTGCTCGACCTCGACGAGGCGACCGCGCTCGCCTCGGGCATCGCGCAGAGCGAGACCCTGCCCGTGGGCAACGAGTCCCGCGTGTATCGCTTCGATGCCAACGCGGGGGATCGCTTCTTCCTCGACGTGACGAATCGTTCGGGTGCCAGTCTGTACTGGCGGCTGCTCGATCCCTTCGATCGACAGGTGTTCGGCCCGGTGGGCATGAGCTCCGCGAGCGACGATCGGGAGCTCGCGGCGCTCTCCGTGAGCGGCACCTACACCCTGCTGATCGAGGGAAGGGCCACCAATAGCGATCCGGCGAGCTACACGTTTGCGCTGCACCGGGCGGACGACGTCCCGCGTTCATTGACCCTGGGCGATACGACGACCGCATCCATCGGCCACCCGGGCGAGCGGCACGTCTACTCGTTCACGCTCGGCGCCAACAGCCGGCTGCTCTTCGACTCGCTCACGAACAGCAGTGCGTTCAAGTGGACGCTCACGGGTCCGCGGGGCGAGGTGATCGGGAATCGCGCGTTCAACACCAGCGATTCGGTCGATCTCAGCGCGAATCCGCTGCTCGATGGGGTGGCGGGCGATTACACGCTCGCCGTGGATCCGGACGGCGATCTCACCGGAAGCTACGCCTTCCGGCTGCTCGATCTCGCCGCGGCGACGCCGATCGCGCTCGGCGAGACGGTGAACGATACGCTCCCGACGGGCCGGGAAACCCGCGCCTACCGCATCGACGCCGCGGGCGGCGAGCGCGCTCGCTTCGACCTGCTCTCCGAGACGCGGGGCAGCGGGTACTGGCGCCTGCTCGATCCCTTCGGGCGCGTCGTCTTCGGGCCGTCGGCCACGGACGACACGATCGCGACGCTTGCGCACGCGGGCAGCTACACGTTGTTGTTCGAGGGGCGGGTGGCCGAGACGGAACCCGTCGCCTTCAGCTTCCGGGTCGAGGACACCGCCGTCCCGAACCCCGAGGGCTACACCAGCCAGGGCTTCGACGCTCCAGGGCTGCCGTGGGTCGGTGCGCTCTACGGCGGCAGCACGGTCGCACCTGCCGTCGTGGCCGGCGGCCCTTCGGGAAGCTTCCTGCGCCTGATGCACGGCGAGTGGAGCGGCATCAACACCGTCGGCTTCACGAGTACCCATCCAGGCGTCGTGCCGGCGGCTGTCGCGGTGCAGTTCGATCTGCGGATCACCCCGGTGAACGCCTCCGGCGACGGCGTGGGCTTCGCGTGGTTGGACACGAGTCTCTGGGGCGATGGCGGCTCCGCGCCCGAGTTCTACGAGGAGCCGAATCTCGCGGGAAGCTTCGGAATCGGCTTCGACGTCTGGAACAACGGTGAGGTGAGCGACAACCACGTGTCGCTGCACTTCGATGGCGTGAAGCTCGCCGACCTCGACCTGAACACGCGGATTCCCGGCTTCCGGCTCGACAACGGGCTCTTCAACCGCGTGCGTGTCGTCCTGCAGGCGGCCACCGGTGGCAGCACCGTCTCGGTGTACCTGACACCGGACGGTGGCAGCGAGGTCGCGCTCGTCGAGGGCTTCCTCGTGAGCGGCATGTATCCCTACGAGGGCCGTGTCGCATTCGGGGGCCGCAACGGCTGGGCGCGCGGGCACCAGGACCTCGACAACATCGCGGTCACGGTCACGCCGGGCACGTCACCGGCGCTCCCGGCGCTCACGCTCGGCGCAACCGTGAGCGGCACGCTCGCGACGACCGCGCAGCGCGACACCTACGGGTTCACGCTGGCGGCCCCGACGCGCGTCTACTTCGACTCGCTCACGAACAACAGTGGCCTGCGGTGGACGCTCAGCGGCCCGCGCGGGGTCGAGGTCTCGTCGCGCAGCTTCACGGCGAGCGACTCGTACGACGGCTCGAGCGTGCTCGACCTCGCGGCCGGCGACTACCGGCTCGTCGTGCACGGAGCCGCGGCGTCCTATTCCCTCCGCCTCGCGGATCTCTCGGCGGCGACCGGGCTCACGCCGGGTACTCCCGTGTCGGGGACGCTCTCTCCTGCGAACGGGACGGATCTCTACCGCTTTGACGCGACGGCCGGCGATCGCTTCACCTTCGACGTCACGGCGCGGAGCGGCGGTGGGGACATCTACTGGCGGCTCCTCGATCCGTTCGGACGCGCGGTGTTCGGGCCGTCGGCAATGAACGCGACGAACCAGGACATCGATGTCACGGTGCTGGCCTACACGGGCGAGTACACACTGCTCGTCGAGGGTCGCTACACCTCGACGGGGGCGCCGGCCTACACGATTCACGTGCAGCCGGTGGTCGACGACACGGCGCCGCTCGTGCTCGATGCGGTGACCTCGGGCAGCCTCGCGCACGCCGGACAGCG
>CAZOTO010000121.1:0-9820 GCA_964582775.1 uncultured Myxococcales bacterium | reverse complement strand
GCGGGGAGGCGGCCAAACCACGTTCGACCTACAACGTTCGAGACGGGAGCCGGCGCTGATCATGGGAGTGCAAGCCCGCAGGATCTTCGGATGCGAGGATCCCCAGCGGGAAGCCCGAAGGGAACACCTGGCGCCCACCTACCTTTCGTAGGGATCGAACCGCGCGGTCGCAGTCGGCCCGATCCCGCAGCCTTCGGGTCTGCGCCGGGACGAGCCCCGCATCCGCTCCACATCTTCCTCGCTCTCCGTACGCCGCGATCCGGCCGACTCGAAGGCGCGGAGGCGGCCCGACGGAACCACTCGGTGCGATGCGGTAGCCTCGGGCGCGGTTCGATTCACCCGCATCCCACCGGAGAAGAAGCGATGAGCTGGCGACCCACGCCCAAGGTGATGGCGCCCCTTGCCGTGCTCGCCCTCGGCGTGCTGGGAGCGGTGACCATCGTGGCCACCGGACCCGATGTACAGACACGTCCCGCCGAGCGGCCGCTGCCGCTCGTAAGGGTGATCGAGGTCGCTTCCGGCGACGTCGACCTCCCCGTCGTCACGCACGGCTCCGTGGTTCCCCGTACGGAGAGCGACCTGATCGCAGAGGTATCCGGGACCATCCAGTGGGTCGCGCCCTCCCTCGTGTCGGGCGGATTCTTCGAGAAGGGCGATCCGCTCCTGCGCATCGACCCCCTCGACTACGAGGTCGCGCTCGAGCGCGCGCGCGCGCAGCTCGCGCGTGCGCAGAGCGAGGATCTCCGCGCTCGCCGCGAGCGCGATCGGCGGCGCGAGCTCGCCGAGCGCGATTTTGCGAGCGCAGCCCAGCTCGACGACGCCGCGAACGCGCAGCAGTCCTCCGCCGCCGCGCTTCGCGAGGCCCGGGCCGCCGTCGAGCAAGCCGAACGCGATCTCGCTCGCACCGGGATCGTCGCACCCTACACCGGACGGGTTCGCGAGGAGACGGTCGACGTCGGTCAGTTCATCGCGCGCGGGGCACGCATCGCGCGGCTCTACGCCATCGACCATGCAGAGGTCCGCCTTCCCGTGTCCGACGAGGAGATCCGCTACCTGGATCTTCCCCTGTGGTACCGCGACGAGATCCCGAAGGAGGAAGGACCCGAGGTTCGCCTGCGGGCACAGTTCGCGGGGGAGGAGCACACGTGGACCGGCCGCGTCGTCCGCACCGAGGGCGAGATCGACCCCACGAGCCGCATGGTGCACGTGATCGCGCGCGTGGACGATCCGTACGGGCGCCGTAGCCGTGACGACCGCCCTCCGCTCGTCGTGGGCCTGTTCGTCGAGGCACGGATCACGGGCCGGCGCGTGGAGAATGCCTTCGTGGTTCCGCGCGCGGCGATGCGCGGGGCGAATCGCGTGCTCGTGGTGGACGACGCGGGGCAGCTTCGCTTTCGCGACGTCTCCGTGCTGCGCTCCAACCGGACCGAGGTCGTGCTCGCAGGAGGACTCTCCGCCGGCGAGCGGGTCGTCGTCTCTCCGCTCGAAGCAGCCACCGAGGGCATGCGCGTACGGGTGGTCGAGGATGCGGCCATCGAGACCGAGGCCTCGCCGTGAAGCGCGCGATCGCCTGGTTTGCCCAGAACAAGGTCGCAGCGAACCTGCTGATGTTCGCGATCGTGGTCGGGGGCTTCGCGTCCCTGCCCTCCATTCCGTTGAAGACGTTTCCGGACGTCGACGTGGATGTCATCACGGTGTCCGTCGAGTACCGCGGCGCCGCCCCCGAGGAGAGCGAGGAAGGCGTCTGCATCCGCATCGAGGAGGAGATCGCCGGCATCGAGGGCATCGACCAGATCCACTCGACGGCGGTCGAGGGCGCCTGCACGGTCTCGGCGGAGCTGCTCGACGGCGCGGACATGCGCGTCGTGCTCGACGACGTCAAGAGCGCGGTGGATGCGATCACCACCTTCCCCGCCGAGACGGAGAAGCCGGTCATCGCGCAGAGCACGATCCAACGCGCCGTGGCCGACGTCGCGATCTTCGGAGCCGTGGACGAGCGCACGCTCAAGTCCATCGCCGAGCAGGTCCGCGACGAGATCCTCGAGATCGAGGGCATCACCCAGGCGGAGATCTCCCTCGTGCGCCCGTTCGAGATCTCGATCGAGGTCTCGGAGGAATCGCTGCGCCGCTGGGGCCTCACCTTCGACGAGGTCGCGCGCGCCGTGAAGCAGTCCTCGCTCGATCTTCCGGGCGGGAGCATCGAGACCGACGCGGGCGAGATCCTGCTGCGCACGAAGGGCCAGGCGTACCGCGGCGTCGAGTTCGAGAAGATCGTCGTTCGGGTCCGCGCCGATGGAACGCGCATCACGGTGGGCGACGTCGCCACCGTGATCGACGGCTTCGAGGACGCCGACCTCGTGTCGCGCTTCGACGGGATGCCCGCGGCGCTCGTGCACGTCTATCGCGTCGGAACCCAGGACGTGCTGCAGATCGCTCGCGACGTGCACGACTACGTGCACCAGGCGCGGTCGTGGCTGCCACACGGCCTTCGGATGACGGTATGGCAGGACGACTCGCGCGCCCTGCGCGGCCGCCTCGACACCCTGCTCGACAACGCACGCAACGGCTTCCTGCTGATCCTCGTCCTGCTCGCCCTGTTCCTGCGACCGAGGCTCGCGCTCTGGGTGACGATCGGGATCCCGATCTCGATCCTGGGCACGCTCGGCGTCTTCACGATCCTCGATCTGTCGATCGATGTGATCTCGCTCTTCGCGTTCATCCTCGTGCTCGGCATCCTGGTCGACGACGCGATCGTGATCGGCGAGAACGTCTACACGCACCAGCAACGCATCGGCGATCGGATGCGCGGCGCGATCGAGGGCGCCACCGAGGTCTCCGTCCCCGTGATCTTCGGCGTGCTCACGACGATGGCGGCCTTCGCGCCGCTGCACATGGTGGGCGGGACGATGTCGCAGGTCTTCGGCGTGATGGCCGCCGTCGTCACGGCGTGCCTGTTCTTCTCGCTCGTCGAATCCCACTTCGTGCTTCCCGCGCACCTGGGGCACGGGCGCGATCGGCCCGTCCACGAGCGAACGAGCGCGCTCGGCCGGCGCTGGCAGCACGTCCAGGACTACTTCGGCACCAGTCTCTCGCGTTTCGCGGACGGCCCGTATCGCCGTCTGCTCGAGCGCGCACTCGGCTGGCGTTACACCACGATCGCGGCCGCGATGGCCTCGCTGCTGCTGTGCGTGGGCGTGCTCGCGAGCGGACACCTTCGCTTCACCTTCTTCCCGCCCATCGAAGCCGACTACCTGGCGGCTCGGATCACGATGCCGGCCGGAGCGCCCATCGAGGCGACCGAGGCGGTGGTCCAGCGCCTCGAGGACTCCGTGGCGGAGCTGCGCGCGCGCCTCGATCCCGAATATGCGCCACAGAGCGGAAGCCTCGTCGAGCACGTGCTCGCGGTCGTCGGCTCCCAGCCCTACAAGGAGCGCCAGCACCGCAGCCCTTCGGGCAGCGGAGAGCGGCCGCTCGGCGGCGCCCATCTGGGCGAAGTGGTCCTGCAGCTCGTTCCCTCGGAGGAGCGCGCGATCGCCACCAGCGAGATCGCTCGCCACTGGCGGGAGATCGTGGGCCAGGTGCCCGATGCGATCGAGCTGGTATTCGCATCGGACCTGTTCTCCGCGGGAGGAGCCATCGAGATCCAGCTCCAGGCGCACGACATCGACGAGCTACGCGGCGCGGCGGCTCGCTTGAAGGAGCGCCTCGGCACCTACGCAGGTGTGGTCGACATCTCGGACTCCTTTCGCGAAGGCAAGGAGGAGATCGAGCTCGCGATCCGCCCGTCCGCGCAGCCTCTGGGCCTCGCGCTCTCGGATCTGGCGCGTCAGGTGCGGCAGGCGTTCTACGGCGAAGAGGTGCAGCGGATCCAGCGCGGCCGCGACGACATCCGCGTGATGGTCCGCTATCCCGAGCACCAGCGCCGATCGCTGGCGGACCTGGAGCAGATGCGCATCCGCACACCCGACGGCGCCGAGGTCCCCTTCTCGACGGTCGCCCAGGCGGAGCTCGGACGCGGCTACTCCACGATCCGCCGCAGCGACCGCAAGCGCGTGGTCGACGTGACGGCGGACGTCGATCGCAGCAGCGTCACGCCCAACGAGGTCCTGCAGCCCCTCATCGAACGCGACCTGCCGGAGGTCCTCGCGGACTTCCCGTCGGTCACGTACCGGCTCGAAGGCGAGCAGAGGGAGCAGGGCCGCGCCTTCGGCGGGCTCGTGCGTGGCTTCGCGCTCGCGCTGTTCTCGATCTTCGCGCTCCTCGCCGTCCCGCTCCGCTCGTATGCGCAGGCGCTCATGATCATGTCGGTGATCCCCTTCGGGGTGGTGGGCGCCGTCGCGGGCCACCTCTTCATGGGGCGCCACCTGAGCTTTCTCTCCGTGCTGGGAATCGTGGCGCTCACCGGTGTGGTCGTAAACGACAGCCTCGTGCTCGTCCACACGGTGAATCGCTTGCGCGCGAGCGGCCTCTCGATCGCCGAAGCCGTCCGTCAGGCGGGAGTCTCGCGGTTCCGGCCGATCGTCCTCACCTCGCTCACCACGTTTGCCGGCCTCTCTCCGCTCCTCCTCGAGCGCAGCATGCAGGCACAGTTCCTGATTCCGATGGCGATCTCCCTGGCCTTCGGAGTCCTCTTCGCCACGGTGGTGACCCTGTTCGTCGTGCCGGGCCTCTATCTCGTGCTCGCGGACGCAGGGGATCTCTGGAAGCGCAGACATCCGCCGAGCGAACGAGCCCGTCCCCGCGTCGTGTCCCTCCCCCCACGATCCGCCGGAAAGGAGTCCGCGTAGCGTCTTCCCGGCGAAAGGAGGGCGTGCCTTCCCGCGCGCGATCGCATACCATCGCTTCCCCCCTTCGAACTCAGGAGATGGCGGCGTGAGCTCCCTCATCAACCGCATCCTCGGGGCGTTCTCCACCGACCTGGCGATCGACCTCGGCACCGCGAATACCCTCGTCTATGCCACCGGCCGCGGGATCCTCTTCAACGAGCCCTCCGTGGTGGCCGTCGACCCCAGCCGCTCGCGCGTGTTCGCCGTGGGCGCCGAGGCCAAGGAGATGATCGGCCGCACGCCGGGCACGATCCTGGCCGTCCGACCGCTCAAGGACGGCGTCATCGCCGACTTCACCACCGCCGAGGCGATGCTGAGGTACTTCATCCAGAAGGCGCACAGCCGCACGCGACTGGTGCGGCCACGCATGGTGATCGGCGTGCCTTCGGGGATCACCGAGGTCGAACGCCGAGCCGTGCGAGAGTCCGCGATGCTCGCCGGCGCCCGCGAGGTCTACCTGCTCTCCGAGCCGATGGCTGCGGCGATCGGAGCCGGGCTTCCCGTCGAGGAGCCCTCGGGCAACATGATCGTCGACATCGGCGGCGGCACCACCGAGGTCGCCGTGATCGCGCTGGCGGGAACGGTGTACGCGCACAGCTTGCGCGTCGGCGGCGACCGCATGGACGAGGCGATCCTCCAGTACGTGAAGCGCAAGTTCAACCTGCTGATCGGAGAGCGCACGGCCGAGGCGATCAAGCTCGAGCTCGGCAGCGCCTTCCCGAGCGGAGAGTCCCCGAAGTACATGACGGTGAAGGGCCGCGACCTGGTCGCGGGAATCCCGAAGACGCTCCGCATCTCCGAGGACGACGTCCGCGAGGCGCTGGCGGAGCCCGTGCAGGCCATCGCCGAAGCGGTCCACTCCGCCCTGGAGTGCACGCCTCCGGAGCTCGCGGCCGACATCTGCGACAACGGCGTCGTGCTGAGCGGAGGCGGCGCGAAGCTACGGAATCTCGATCACTTCCTACAGAACGAGATGAAGCTTCCGGTCGTGATTGCGGAAAATCCCCTCGAGGCCGTCGTGATCGGCTGCGGCCGCTGCCTCGACCACGCGGATCTGCTCCACCAGGTCGCGGCGCGGGGCTGACGGATCCCGCCGCGCGCGCAGGCCTCCGGGATCCGATCAGGAGTGCGAGGTCTCGGGGATCTCCGGTGACCCACCCGGTTCCGGTGCGACCCGCACAGGAGCCGCGAGCGTGATCTCGATCGCGCGCAGCCGGGCGATCTCCCGGTCCTGCTCGCGCATGCGGTCCTTGTGCAGCTCGTTCTCGCCGCGCAGGACCAGGTAGGCCTTGTTCAGCGTCTCCCAGCGCTTCTGGGCGCGCGCGAGCTTCGCGCTCGTCTCGTCGAGCTCCGCGCGAGCCCTCGCCAGCTCGGCCTCCCCCTGCTCGACCTTCTCGCGCAGGCGCGCCTCCCGTTCGGCATGCGCCGGATCGACGGCAGGGACCGGCTCGACCGCGGGGACCCGTTCGCGGCGCTCCACCTCGAGGGCCCTCTCGGCCTTCTGCCGGGCGGCGTGCGCCGCTGCGAGCTCCTGGCGCAGGGACTCGACCTCCTCGCGCGCAGCTTCCAGCCGATCCTCGAGCTTGCGCAGCCGCTCGGGCTCGCTGCGATGCTCCTCGCGCGAGCGATCCATCTGCTTGCGCTGCTTCTCGAGCTTGCGCCGCAGCTCCTCGAGCTCCTCCGTGCGCTTGCGGTGCGACTCGTTCCTGTGGGTGAGCTGCGCCCTCGCCCGATCGAGCTCCTCCTGTACCCGCACGCGCTCGGCCTGCATCGCCTCGGCCTGCGCTCGATCCCCGCGCGCTCGCACGAACAGCGCCGCGCATCCCGCGGCTCCGACCAACGCCATTGCCCAGGCTACCAGCTCGGATGTCATGACCGTAGGTGTACCACGATTCCACGACCGGACGCGAAGTGCGTGGCCGTGGCCCCGGCCCTTCCGCCCTCCGGCTCCCGATGCGCTACGTTTGCCGCATGCTGCAAGGAGACAGGATCCTCGTCACGGGGGGGACGGGTCAGGTCGGATTCCCCGTCGCTCGCGCGTTGGCCCGGACGAACGAGGTCTGGGTGCTCGGCCGTTTCCGCAACGAAGACGACCGGGCCCGGATCGAAGGGATCGGCGCGAAGTGCCTGGCCGCGGATCTCCTCGAGGACTCGCTCGACAGCGTGCCCGAGGATTTCACCTACGTGCTGAACTTCGCGGTGTCGAAGAGCGCGGACGCGAGCTTCGACCGCGACCTCGCCGCGAACGCGGAGGCCCTGGGCCGCCTCATGTACCGCACGCGCCGCGCACGCGCGTTCCTGCACTGCTCCACGACCGGTGTCTACCAGCCCGCGGGTCATCACGCGCTCGTCGAGACGGATCCCCTGGGTGACAACCACCGGGTCATCCTGCCGACGTACAGCATCTGCAAGATCGCCGCAGAGGCGATGGCGCGGTTCTCCGCCCGCCAGTGGGCCATGCCGACGACGATCGCCCGCCTGTGCGTTCCGTACGGGGACAACGGCGGCTGGCCCTGGTTCCACCTGCAGATGATGGTCGCGGGCCAACCCATCCCCGTGCATCCCGAGCAGCCCAATCTCTTCAACCCGATCCACGAGGACGACATCGTGGCGCACGTGCCGAAGCTGCTCGCCGCGGCGCGCGTGCCCGCCACGATCGTGAACTGGGGCGGCAGCGAGGCGGCGAGCATCGAGGACTGGTGCGCGCACATGGGTGCGCTCACGGGAATCGAGCCGCGCTTCGTGCGCACCGATCGCACGATCGGCAGCGTCACGATCGATCCCACGCGCATGCACGAGCTCCTCGGCCCGACGCGCGTGCCCTGGCGCGAGGGCATCGAGCGCATGATCCGCACCCGTCAACCAGAGCTTCTGCGGAGCCAGGGCGACCGGAGGTAACGCAGCGCGGCGTGGCAGCGGCTTCGCCGGGCCCCACGTCTTCCCGGAAGATCCGAACGAGAGTCGAGGCGAATGGGCAACGAGCAACCGCCAATCGAGGAACCCACGCGGCGACGCCTGCCCTCGTGGCTGCGCGTTCGCGTGCCCGCTTCGGGCTGGATGCAGCAGACGCATTCGATCGTGCGGGGCGAGAGACTCCACACCGTCTGTGAAGAGGCCGCCTGTCCGAATCTCGGCGAATGCTGGTCCCAACGGCACGCCACCTTCCTGCTGCTCGGCAACGTGTGTACGCGCGCGTGCGCCTTCTGCAACGTGAAGACGGGCCGCGGCGAGCCCGTCGATCCTCGCGAGCCCGAGCGCGTGGCGCAGGCGGCCACGAAGCTCGGGCTGCGCCATGCCGTCGTCACGAGCGTGGATCGCGACGATCTTCCCGACGGAGGAGCGGATCAGTTCGTGCGCACGATCCACGCGCTGCGAAAGCTCACGCCGTCGACGACCATCGAGGTGCTCACGCCGGACTTCCGGCGCAAGGAGGGCGCGCTCGAGGCGGTGATCGGCGCGCGTCCCGACGTGTTCAATCACAATCTCGAGACGGTCCCGCGTCTCTACCGCACGGTCCGCAAGGGAGCGGATTATGCGCACTCGTTGTCGATCCTCGCGCGCGCCAAACAGATCGACCCCCGTTCGTTCACGAAGTCGGGAATCATGGTCGGCCTCGGAGAGACCGCGGGCGAGGTGTGTGCGGTGATGGACGACCTGCGCGACGCACGCGTCGACTTCCTCACCATCGGGCAGTACCTTCGCCCGACTCCGGAGCACATCGCAGTCGAGCGCTACGTCGAGCCCGCCGAGTTCGCCGAGTTCGCCGCGATCGCTCGCGAGAAGGGGTTCTTGCTCGTCTCGTCATCCCCCCTCACCCGCTCGTCGTATCACGCCGACGAGGACTTCCAGATGCTGCGCGAAGCCCGCGCGCGAGAGGTAGAGCATGGTCGATCGATCCAATGACATCGATCCCGTCGAGACACGGGAGTGGCTGGATGCGCTCGAGAGCGTCCTGCAGAACGAGGGCAAGGAGCGCGCGCACTATCTGATCGAGCGTTTGATCGACAGAGCGCGACGCGCCGGGGCGCACCTTCCGTATACCGCGACGACGGCCTACGTGAACACGATCCAGGTGAGCCAGGAAGAGAAGATGCCGGGCGAGCCGGGCCTCGAGCACCGGATCCGCTCCATCGTCCGCTGGAACGCGATGGCGATGGTCGTGAAGGCCAACCGCGAGAGCTCGGAGCTCGGCGGTCACATCGCGAGCTTCGCCTCGGCGGCCACGCTGTACGACGTCGGCCTGAATCACTTCTTCCGTGCGCCGACCGGGGAGCGCGACGGAGATCTCATCTTCTTCCAGGGGCATTCCTCGCCGGGGATCTATGCGCGGGCGTTCCTCGAGGGTCGCCTCACCGAGGAGCAGATGCATCGCTTCCGCCAGGAGATCGGCGGCGGCGGACTCCCCTCCTACCCGCATCCCTGGCTCATGCCCGAGTTCTGGCAGTTCCCGACGGTGTCGATGGGTCTCGGTCCGATCATGGCGATCCAGCAGGCGAGGATCATGCGCTACCTCGAGAACCGGGGTCTCGCGAAGACGGACGGGCGCAAGGTATGGGCCTTCCTCGGCGACGGCGAGATGGACGAGCCCGAGGCGCTCGGCGCGATCGGCCTCGCGGCGCGCGAGAAGCTCGACAACCTGATCTTCGTGATCAGCTGCAACCTCCAGCGCCTCGATGGACCGGTGCGCGGCAACGGCAAGATCATCCAGGAGCTCGAGGGAACGTTCCGCGGCGCGGGCTGGGACGTGATCAAGGTGATCTGGGGCGACCGCTGGGATCCGCTCCTTGCTCGCGACAAGAAGGGCCTGCTGCTCGAACGCATGGAACGCGCGGTCGACGGCGACTATCAGAACTACGCCGCCCGCCCGGGCTCGTACACGCGCGAGCACTTCTTCGGCACCCATGCCGAGCTGCGCGAGATGGTCGCGAACCTCACCGACGACGACATCCGCCAGCTCAATCGCGGAGGACACGATCCGCAGAAGGTCTTCGCCG
>CAZOTO010000120.1:9081-9906 GCA_964582775.1 uncultured Myxococcales bacterium | reverse complement strand
ATCGCGTCGAGGATCGATGCCTCCTCCGGGTGCGGCTCGTGGGTTCGTGCACGACGCAGTGCCCCTTCGAAGCGAACGCGCTCGTCCGGGGGGATCGGATCGGCCCCCGCGAGGGCGAGGATCCCGAGCATCTCCTCGGCCGCGCCGATCGGTGCGATGTTCTCGTCGAGGATGCGCTCGATCGCAGGCCCCATGCGCACCAGGAGCCCCGTGGCACCGAAGGCGAGCAGTACGTTGAGCGCGACGAGCGCGCCGACGGCGATCCACAGATCCCGACGCAGAGCCATGTCTCTCAGCTCCGTTCCAGCATGCGCGCGACGGCTCCCTCGTGCGCGACGAGGACGAGCACGTCCTCGGCACCGAGCGGCGCCTGCGGATCGGGGAGCAACACCGATCCCTGTCCCGCCTTGCGCAGCGCCACGACCATCACCCCGTAGCGCCGCGGAAGCGCGAGCTCGGCCAGGCTCCGGCCGGCGAAGGCTGCGGGCGTCACGAGCTCGGTGACGAGGAGGTCCTCTCCGAGCTGCATCTCGCCCACGATGCCTCGATGCAGGATCTGGTTCGCGAAGCGCTCTCCGAACTGACGCTCGGGATTCACGATCTGGTGCGCACCCACCAACGTGAGGATGCGCGCGTGCAGATCGCTGTTCGCGCGCGCGATCACGCGGGGCGCGCCCATCTGCCGCAGCAACGCCGTGCAGATGATCGAGGCCTCCTTCGCCTCGTCGCCGATTGCGCACAGGCACACGTCGCGTCGATCCGGTGAGACGCGGGCGAGCGCGTCGGTGTCGGCGGCGTCGAAGCAGGCGGCCTCGGCGACGAACT
>CAZOTO010000120.1:0-9071 GCA_964582775.1 uncultured Myxococcales bacterium | reverse complement strand
ACCGCCATGCCGAACTGTCCCAGGCCGATCACCAGTGCCTGCCGCTCCATCCTCGCCCTCCTACCCGACGTCGATCTCCTCGGTCGGTCTGCGAATGCCCGGTGGCGTCGATCGATGACTCAGGAAGAGCAGCACCGTGAGGCTTCCCAGGCGTCCGAGGAACATGCATGCGATGACGATCCCCTGGCCGATGCCATCGAGCTTCTCGGTGGCGCCCAGCGTGAGACCGACCGTTCCGAGCGCGGACACGACTTCGAAGAGCAGCTCTCCCGCAGGAACGTCCTGGGTGAGGAGCATCGCCGTGGTCGCGATCAGGAAAACGAGGAGGCCGAGCGTAGCCGTGACGGTGGCCTTGGTCACGGTCTGCGCGGGAATGTGCCGCCCGAACGCCGTGAGCGACCAGCGGCCGCGGATGGCGCTCATCACCGCGAGCGACAGCACGAACGCCGTCGTGGTCTTGATGCCGCCCGCGGTGCCTCCGGGACACCCGCCCACGAACATCCATGTGAGCATCAGGACGAGCGTCGCGGGGGCGAGGTCGTCGAGGTCGACGGACGAGAAGCCGGCGGTGCGCAGCGTCGCCGATTGGAACCACGCATTGTGGAGGCGGTCGCCGACGGAGAGGCCCGAGAGGGTGTGGCTCCACTCGAAGGCGAGGAAGCCGAGGAAGCCGATCGCGAGCAGGGTCGCACTCGTCGCGAGGGAGATCTTCGTCTGCGCGGACACGGGGCGCCCCCGGCGTCGCGTGAGGGTTGCGGCCGTCGCGATCACCGCGGGCGACAGTCCGCCCGCGATGATGAGCGCCGCGACGGTGTGGAGCGCGAACGGAGAGGTCTGGTAGGCGGCGAGGCTCGTGGCATCCAGCGCGAACCCCGCATTGCAGAAGGCGGAGATCGACGTGAACACCGCGAGCCACAGGGCGCGGGCGGGCGTCTCGCCATGTGCGAGGAACGCGGTGCCGAGCAGCGCCGCTCCCGTGAGCTCGAAGCCGAGGGTGGTGAAGAGGATGCGCTGCGTGCTCGCATGGAGGCGTCCGCGGTCCTCCTCTCCGACCCAGCGTGCGACCGCACCCTCGTGTCGAAGGCTGGCGCGGCGTCCCAGGAGCCGCAGCGCTGCGGCGGAGAACGTCATGATGCCGAGCCCGCCGAGCTGGATCAGGACAAGGAGGATCGCCTGGCCGAACGCCGAGAAGTCCGCTCCCGTATCCCGCACGGTGAGTCCCGTGACGCAGACGGCACTCACGGCCGTGAAGGCGGCATCGAGCAGTCCGATGCTCCGGCCCGAGGCGGAGCTCTGGGGCAGGGCGAGCAGCAGGGTTCCGATCGTGCACAGCGCCGCGAACGTCCCGACGAAGAGGCGCTCCGGATGCCCGAGCCACGGCTCCCACCAATCGATGGCCGCCACGCGCGTGGGGCGATGGCGCGGGACGGCCACGAGTGCTGCGATCGCGACCGCGATGGCGGCATTCGACCAGGAAGCGGGCGCGGACGGTTCGACACCGACTCGTGTTCCCGCGAGAACGAGTGCCGCTGCGAGCGTGCCCAGGCGCCAGCGGGAACGCTCCTGTGCGTGCACGATCCAGACGGTGACGAGTGCGGCAGTGACGAGGCCGGCGCCTCCGACGCAGAGGAGCTCCTCGGGCATCGATCCCGTCCCGCGCACGAGAGTGACGGTCCATAGTCCCAGCGTCGCCGTGGCTGCCCCTCGCGCCCGACCCGCCGCGAGAGGCTTGCGCCGCGCGTAGCGCTCGAGCAGGGAGCTCCCCGCATTCCATAGCGAGCCGATGGCGGTGACGAGCACCGAACCCACGAAGAGCGCGAGCAGGGGCGAGCGCACGAGCGCGGCAGCGGTGAGCGCGGCGAGCCCGACGAGCCCCGCGGTGCCCAGCGGGCGGCCCCAGCGCGGTTCGTGGGGAAGCGTGAGCCCCGCTGCCGCGAGCACGGCCGCGGTGGCCGCGGTGGCCGTGAGGATCCACGACGGCTCGAGCGCGATCGGCGCTTCGCGCGCCCAGTGCGCGAAGCCCATCGCAGCGGGGGCGAGCGCAAGCAGCGCGCCGCTGCCGCGTGCGTAGGGACGGGCGTGGTCCCGCATGGCCTTCGCTCCCGGCGCGTGCGGGATGGGATCGCGTTCGCTCATGCGATCTCACGCGCGAGTGGATCGATGCGCGTACGCAGCCAGAGCGAGACGTTCACTTCACCCGTCCGATCATCGCGGAAACTCCAGGGGGCTGGATCGACCGCCGGAGTGCGTGACAATGGCGGGGATCGGGCCGGAGGGCCAGAGGGGGTGGAATGGAGGGGTGGCAGGCGATCGTGCTCGGCGTCGTGGAGGGGATCACGGAGTACCTGCCCGTGAGCTCGACGGCGCACCTGCTCGTGGCGCAGCGTCTGATGGGTATCGAGTCCTCCGAGGCCGCGAACGCCTACGCGATCGTGATCCAGTCGGGAGCGATCGCAGCGGTGCTCGGTCTGTACCGCGCGCGTGTCGCCCGCATGGCGGCGGGAATCGCCGGGCGCGATCCCGACGGCATGCGGCTGCTCCTTTCGCTCCTGCTCGCCTTCCTTCCCGCCGCCGTGATCGGCCTCGCGTTCGACGATGCGATCGAGCAGCACCTGTTCGGGCCGTGGCCCATCGTCGCGGCGTGGCTCGCCGGCGGCGTGCTGCTGCTCGTCCTGGGAACGCGACTCGAGCGCCGCGAGGGTCTCGTCATCGAGGCGCTCGGACCGCGCGTCGCGCTCGTCGTGGGCTTCGCGCAGTGCTTGGCGATGTGGCCGGGCGTGAGCCGAAGCCTTGCGACGATCGTGGGCGGACTCGCCGCGGGGCTGTCTCTCGGGGCGGCAGTGGAGTTCTCGTTCCTGCTCGGCCTCGTCACGCTCGGCGCGGCCACGGCCTACAAGGCGCTCGACAGCGGCAGCGCCATCCTCGAGGCGTACGATCCCTCGGCGATCGCGCTCGGCTTCTTCACGGCGTGGCTCTCCGCGGTGCTCGCCGTGCGCTGGATGGTGTCGTGGCTCGCCACGCACGGACTCGGCGTGTTTGCGTGGTGGCGCATCGGAGCGGCGCTGCTCCTCGCGGGGATGCTCGTCTCGGGCGCGATCTGATCCTGCGCGATTCGCATCCGCGCAGGTTGTCAATCCATCGGGGGGTCGAGTAGGCTCGCCTCACGGCGCAGGAGGGATGTCGAGCGTTGCTGTCCGAACATCAGATCCTTCTGTTCTGGACCCAGCTCCTGACGCTCCTGGTCGTCGCCCGGGGGCTCGGCGTGCTCCTGCGTGGGATCGGTCAGCCTTCGGTGGTCGGAGAGCTCGCCGCGGGTCTCGTGCTCGGCCCGTCGATCCTCGGCCGTCTCTGGCCGGAAGCCTACTCGGCGCTCTTTCCGCACGATCCCGTGCAGGAGAGCGCGCTCACCGCGGTGGCGTGGCTCGGCGTGTTGATGTTGCTCATCGCCACCGGGTTCGAG
This sequence comes from uncultured Myxococcales bacterium, assembly GCA_964582775.1. Lineage (GTDB taxonomy): Bacteria > Myxococcota_A > UBA9160 > SZUA-336 > SZUA-336 > CAZOTO01. Next base: position 5,611 of record CAZOTO010000120.1, on the reverse strand, counting down.
ACCGACCTGGGGCTGGTGCGGCGGCTCGGGCGGGCGACGGTGCGCGTCACTGCCGGCAGCCTGGTCGTGCCGGCGGTCTTCGGCCTGGCCTTGGGTTTCGCCATTCCCGATGCGTTCCTGGTCGACGCGTCCCAGCGTCTGGTCTTCGCGCTGTTCATCGCTACCGCGCTCAGCATCTCGGCGCTTCCCGTGGTGGCGGCGGTGCTCTCGCAGCTCGGCCTCATGCGGCGCAGCATCTCGCAGATCATGCTCGCGGCGGCGATGGTGAACGACGTCGTGGGCTGGGTGTTGCTCGGGTTCGTCGCACGGCTGGCGCAGTCCGGCTCGCTGCGCCCGGGCTCGCTGCTCATGACACTCGTGGGACTCACGCTCTTCTTCGTGTTCGCGTTCACGCTGGGGCAGCGCTGTGTCGATGCGCTGCTACGGCTCGCTCGGCGGCAGAAGACGGATCCCACGGGCCCGCTCACGGTCACGCTGGTCGTCGCCCTCGCGGCGGGCTGCGCGACGCAGTTCCTGGGCTTGGAGGCGGTCCTCGGGGCCTTCGTCGCCGGGACGATCCTCGGCCGGTCGAAGTTCCAGCTCGCCGAGACCTTCGTCCTGCTCGAGCGCATCTCCCTGTCGTTTCTCGCTCCGATCTTCTTCGCGACCGCAGGCCTGCGCGTGGATCTCGGGCTCCTCGGGGATCCCCAGGTCGCCTTCTGGGCGGTCGTCGTCTGCATCGTGGCGACCGTCTCGAAGTTCGGCGGTGCGTACGCCGGCGGCTGGGCTTCGGATCTCGACGTGCGCGAGCGGGTGGCCGTGGGAGCCGGTCTCAATGCGCGCGGTGCGATCGGATTCGTGATCGCGACGGTGGGACTTTCGCTCGGCGTGTTGAATACGAAGTCCTACACAGTAGTGGTGTTGATGACGGCGGTGACGACGATGGTGGCGCCTCCGCTGCTGCGCCGAGCGATGAAGGGTTGGCAGGGCTCGGACGAGGAGCGGAATCGACTGGAGCGCGAGCAGCTTCTCGGCAGCAGCGTGCTCGTGCGCGCGAGCCGAGTACTGCTGCCGAGCCACGGTGGGCCGAACTCCGTGCTCGCGGCGCGCATCGTCGATCTGGCGTGGCCGCAGGAGTCCGAGGTCACGATCCTCTCCGCGGGTGCCGACGTGCCGCCGGACGATCTCGCGCGAGTGCGCGCAGCGTTCGCCGAACGGCCCGTGGTGCACGAGCACGAAGCCCACGAGGCCCCGCTCGCTGCCATCCTGCAGCATGCGGCGCTGGGATTCGGCGCGATTGCTGTCGGTGCGACGGACGTACGTGTCGCCGGTCGCCTCGTCTCGCCCGTGATCGACGATCTTCTCGGCACGAGCCCGCTGCCCGTGGTGATGGTGCGTCGTGGTGTGCACGAAGACCCGGAGAGCGCGCCGCGCTATCGACGCATCCTCGTGCCCGCCATTGGCACCGCTCCCGGGCGCGCGGCCCAGGAGATCGCCTTCCATGTGGCCCGGCGCACGGGTGCCGAGGTGCTGATCACGCACGTCGTCACGTCGCCGCCGAGGGGACGCCGGCCATCGTTCCCGTTCTGGAATCCACGTGTGCCCCTCGATGTCGACGCGCAGCGCGTCGACGTGGCGCAGCATGTTCTCGTCGATGCCCGTGACCTCGCGCTACGCATGGGGGTGCGCGCCGACATGGTCATCCGCACGGGCGCATCGGCCGCGCAGGAGATCCTCTCGCTGGCTCGCGAGCGCGAGGTCGATCTCTTGGTGGCGGCGGCGAACCTGCGCCAGCTCTCCGGGCGGCCGTTCCTGGGTCACGGTGTCGAGACGATGCTCGAAGAGGCCGAAGCCACGCTCGTCGTCGTCACCGCCCCGCCGGGTTGGGTGCGGTGAGCGTTCGCGCCCGCGTCGTCTCAGCCGGCGGTGACAAGGCGGCCTTCCAGACGCAGGATGGCCTTCCCGCAGTACACCCCGGTGCTCGCCGCCGCATCCACCGTCATGCTCTCCTGCGGCTGCACGCAGTCGCCGACGAAGAACAGGTTCTTCACCGAGGTCGAGCGGTAGGGGATCTTCTCGTACCAGGTGTGCTGGTAGTGCCAGAGCGGGTAGTGCGAGCAGTAGTTCTTCTTCGCGACTGCGCTGCCGTAGCCGGGAAAGACCTCTTCGATGATGTCGTCGATCTCCTGCTTCAGGGTCTCGCGCACCCGCTTGCGCGCCTCTTTCTCGAGCGGCAGCACGCGGCTCGCGAAGAGGAGCTGCTTGCCCTCGGGCGCGTTCCAGGGGAAGGCGTTCGAGAGCGCCCAGATCATCAGCAGGTTTCCGCCGGTGTTTGGATCGACCACCGACACCGGATGGGGCTCCGCGGTGATCGGGTGATCGAGCTCCGCGTACAGCGTGAAGTCGTGGAAGGGAAGCGCGGTGTAGGCGTCGATCGGACGCTGCACCTCGGGAGGCACCTCGCGCAGCAGGCGCGGGATGCAGGTGAAGTCCGCGTTCACCACGACCCGGTTCGCGCGGATCTCGCGCGGCTCGCCGTTTGCGGTGTTCACGCGCACGCCCGTGGCCACTCCATCGTCGACGATCACCTCGGCGACCTCGCTTGCGAGGAAGAGCTCTCCGCCGTGGCGCTGCATGGCATCCACGAAGGGCTTCACCAGGCCGTCCACGTAGTCCGGCTCGAACGCCACGCAGTGTGCCTCGCTCATCCACCAGAAGCGGAAGGTGCTGAGCAGACCGCCGGCCGACAGATGCCGCATCGCCTCGTCCGCTTCGCACATCGTCGAGTTCGCGGCGATCGACGCGAAGAAGCCGATCACCTGCGGGTCGCGGCTCAGCTTGTCCTTGAAGTCCCAGAACGGCGTCGACGCGAGCGGCTCGCCGAAGAGCTCGGGATAGGGAATCGACGCAGCGTACTCGAAGGCGCGGATGAACTCGCGGCGCGTCTCCTCCGAGAGCGGTGTCGGGAACAGGCTCTCGTAGTACGAGACCAGCGCCGACGGCGAGGCGCAGCGCGGCGCGATCTTGAACTTCTTTCCGGTGCCGCGGTAGTACAGGCACGGCTCGGGCACCTCGAAGAAGCGCACGTCCGCGTCGAGCTCGCGCGATGCCTGGTACCAGGCGCCGCCGCCCCATCCCTGACCGAAGGCGACCCAGTGCTCGAAGCCCGTGAAGCCCGGCGACGTGTCGTCGATCTTCATGCGGCCCCCGATCCGGTCGTTCTTCTCGAAGATCGCGACCCGCAGGCCGCCCTTCGCCAAGTAGGCGCCGCAGATCACGCCTGCGATGCCCGCGCCGACGATCGCCACGTCGTACTGCGACTGCATGGGGAACTCCCTCTCCGCGCGGGATGTGCGCGCGGGGCCGCCTCGGCCCGTGCGCAGCCTGTCACGGGCGCGCCGAGGGGTCAAGCGAGAACGCGGGAGCCAGAGAGCAGAACGAGGAGGCATTCGCGATGACAGGGCTCGATGCGATCGTCGAGCCACTCGGTCCGCTTCGCGACACGCTGCGGAGCTACGACCGGCAGAAGCTTCGCGCCGATGCGTTTGCGGCGCTCACCGTTGCGGCGGTCGAGGTGCCCCAAGCGATGGCCTATGCGGTGGTCGCCGGCGTGCCTCCGCAGTACGGCCTGTACACGTCGGTGGTACACGGAGCGGTGGCGGCGCTCTTCGCGTCGAACGCACATCTCGCGACCGGTCCCACGAACACGCAGAGCCTGCTCGTCGCCTCGGTCGTCTCGCGCGCGGTGGCCGAGGTGCGTGGAGAATCCGATCCCGCTCTCTACCTGCAGCTCGTCTTCGGCCTCACCCTGTTGAAGGGACTGCTGCAGCTCGCCTTCGCCGCCGCCCGCATGGGAAGCCTGCTGCGCTACGTGAGCCACAGCGTGATCGTGGGCTTCTCGGCGGGTGCGGGCGTGCTGATCGCTGCAGGGCAGCTTCCGAGCTTCCTCGGCCTCGATGTCGATGCCGACCCGACACGCGCCGGTGTACTCGCGATGCTCGGTCCCGTGCTCGAGGCGCTCCCGGACGCGGACGCGCGCGCCATCGGGATCGCAGTGGGATCGCTCGCGATCCTGTTCGCGCTGCGGCGCTGGACCCCGCGGGCACCGGCGGCGCTGGTGGCGCTCGCGGCGGGCGCCTTCGTGGCGTGGATCACCGGGTGGAGCGGGAGCGGGCTCCGCGTCGTCGGTGAGATCCCGCACGCTCTGCCGGGCGTGGTCGTGCCGCTGCTCGAGTGGCGCGACATCGAGCGGCTGCTCGGCGGTGCGCTCGCCCTGGCGGCGCTCGGCGCGATCGAGACCGTCTCCATCGGCAAGGCATCCGCGGCGCGCACGGGGGCGCGCATCGAGGCGAACCGCGAGCTCCTCGCGCAGGGGATCGCGAGCACCGTCGGAGCCTTCCTGCAGAACGTGTCCGGCTCGGCGAGCTTCACGCGCTCCGCGCTGAACGAGGCCGCGGGCGGTCGCACGCGGCTGGCGAGCGTGTACTCGTCTGCGTTCGTGGCGGCGAGCCTGGTGCTGCTCGCACCGCTCGCGAGCTCCATTCCGCTGGCCAGTCTGGCGGCGATCCTGTTCGGGGTGGCGTATCAGCTCGTCGACGTGCGCTTCGTCGTGCGTGCGCTGCGCACCGTGCGCTCCGATGCCGTCGTATGCATCGCCACGCTCGTGAGCGCGCTTCTCGCACCGCTCCACTACGCGATCTTCCTCGGCATCTTCCTGAACGTCGCCCTCTACCTGCGCAAGGCCAGCCGCCTGCACATGACCGAGATGCGGGGCGTCGAGGGCGGCGCGTTCGAGGAGCATCCCTTCCGCGACGCCTTCGGCCGCGAGCGCATCGCGTTCCTGCAGATCGAGGGGGAGCTCTTCTTCGGGCTGGCGGACGAGCTTCGCGACCAGCTCGCGCGCATCGTGCGAAGCGGGGTGCCCGTCGTCGTGCTGCGGCTCAAGCGCACCCATTCGTTCGACGCCACCGCCCTGCTCGCGCTCGAGGAGTTCGCCCGCGCCATGCGCGCGCAGGGTCGGCACGTGCTCTTCTGCGGGCTCACGCCCGAGCTCGCGCGGGCGATCCACCGCTTCGGCCTCGCCGCGATCGTGGGCGAGGAGAACCTGTTCGAGACCGGCCCCCACGTCTTCGGAAGCGCGCAGCGCGCGCTCGCCCGCGCCCGCGAGCTCGTCGGCACGCCGGTCGAGTCCGATGCTGCGATCCGGGACGACGAGGCCGCTGCGGATCGCGACGCGGCCGCGGATCGAGGCACGACCATGGATTGAGGCACGGGGCGGGGCGGGATATCCTGCGCGCTTCCCGGGGCGCGGCCGAGCCGCACTCCCCATCCGAATTGCGCGTCCCGATCGATCGCGCAGCCGTGCGGCCCGTGCGCCGCGCGCTGTCCGGCCCGATGGGATCCACGCGGAGTCCATCGTGACCGACGAATCCAAGCTCGCCCACGAGGTCGGCCGCCGCCGAACCTTCGCCATCATCTCGCATCCGGACGCGGGCAAGACCACGCTCACCGAGAAGCTGCTGCTCTACGGAGGCGTGATCCAGCTCGCCGGATCCGTGAAGGCCAAGCGCGGGCGCGCCAACGCGGTGAGCGACTGGATGGAGATGGAGCGCGAGCGCGGCATCTCCATCAC
>CAZOTO010000119.1:0-9923 GCA_964582775.1 uncultured Myxococcales bacterium | reverse complement strand
GGGAGACGCATCCCGGGAGCAGCCAGGGCATCGTGACCAGCAGGACCCAAAGGCGATGGAGCTTCGCGCGCATCGTTCCCCTCATCTCTCCGGAGACATCGATCCGTCACCGCGCGAACGCTGCCGCCACGGCCGTCCCGTTCAGGATCCCGATCGAGGTCCAGGCGTCAAGCGGCGCGTCCACGCCGCGAGTTCGACCAGTAGCCTCCGCACGAGCTCCCTGGCCTTCGGATCGACGAGCTCTCCTCGCTCGTCGAAGCGCTCGGGAGCCTGCGAGATCATGACCTCGGGCCGATGGAGCGTCGGCATGTCGAGCGCCACGAGGATCTGCCTCAGGTGGTACTGCGCACGCGAGGTCCCGAGCACGCCCACCGTCGCGCCCATCACGGCTGCCGGTTTGCCCTGCCAGACATTGTCCCCGTAGGGTCTCGAGCCCCAATCGATCGCGTTCTTCAGGACGCCCGGGATCGAGTAGTTGTACTCGGGCGTCACGAACAGCACGGCATCCGCCGCTCGCACCTGATGCTTGAGCTCGACGACGCGAGCAGGAGGCGTGGACTCGTGGTCCTGATCGAACAGGGGAATGCCGGCGAGATCGAAGATCCCGATCTCGGTATCGTCGGGCGCCAAGGCGACGGCTGCGCGAAGCACGGCGCGATTGAAGGAGCGCTCGCGCAGGCTTCCCGCGATGCCCAGGATTCGCAGCGGCATGTCGGAACCCTCCCCTCGGGACGCGCCCATCAGGGGCGGATCCCCTTCACGAAGACGTCGAGCAGGCGTGCGATCGCCTGGCGACGCTGCGAGGGCGGAACGGTGGCGCTCGCCAGGAAGCCGAAGAAGCTCGTCATGAACAGCCCGGTGATCTCCGCCGGGTCGAGGTCGCCGCGGACCTCCCCCGATCGCTGGAGCGCAGCGACGTGCTCCGCGATCGTCTTGAAATACGGGTTCGTGGCCCAGTCGTGCTCCACCGTGCTGCGCACCGACAGGGCCATGACCTCGCGAACCAGGTCCGGATGCTCGCGCTCGCTGAGCAATGCCTCGACGAGCCGTTCGAAGAACGCCTGCGCGGTCCGGGCGCGCGACCGCGCCATGGACGCCTCCAAGCGCTCGAGCACGCGGCTCTCGATCTGCCTCTGCAGCTCGCGCAGGACGTCGTCCTTGCTCTGGAAGTGCAGGTAGAAGGTTCCCCGCGCCACGCCCGCGGTTCGCACGATGGCGTCGATCTGCGTGCTGGCGACGCCTTCGCGGCGGAACTCCTCGAGCGCGGCTTCGAAGATGCGCTGACGGGTGGCCATCCGCTGGCGATCCCTTGCGGTCAGCCGCTCTTTCTTCGGTCGCAACGGGCGTGATCCCACGGATGTCCTCCCTTTCGACCGATCTCGTGCGCGGTCGGCCTGCTTCGAGAGTCGCGTTCGCTGTACGGCAGTCTACTCGATCGCGCGGATTCCGGTGGATTCGGCCCCCCGGGATCGCTGCGAAACCGGTACCCTGGGCGAGGCGACCGCGCGGGAGGAGTGCCGTCATGAGCGAGGGGCGCGACGGACTGCGGCAGCGAGCGTTCACCTGGATCGACGGCGAGCTGTGGGGGGATTTCGATTCCCTGCACCGCGCGCGCTCCGTCGCCCGAAGCATCCTGCAGATCGGGATCGTCGTCATCGAGGGGGTCTCGCGCCACCATCTGCTGATGCGGGCTCGCGCGCTCACGTACTACGCGGTGCTCGCCCTCGTGCCCCTTCTCGCGATCGTGATGGCGATCGTCGGCGCGTTCGGCGTGGACTCGAATCTGGCCGAGCTCGCCGTGGAGCGCGTCGCCGCGGGCAGTCCCGAGGCCAAGGCGCGGATCCTCGAGCTGGTCGGCGCCGTGAACTTCGGCGCGCTCGGAACGGTCGGCGCGGGGTTCCTGCTCGGCACCACGGTGCTCGGTCTCGTCAGCGTCGAGCGGAACCTGAATGCGATCTGGGAAGTCGACCGGCCTCGTGGCTGGGAGCGCAGGATTCCGGACTACTTCGCGGTCCTGCTCGTCGCGCCGCTGCTGCTCGCGGTGGCCATCTCCGTGGGCACGTCCCTTCGCAGCGATGCGGTCGTCTCGTACCTCCTCGAGATGCCCGGATTCGAGCAGGTGTACCGGCTGGGGCTGCGGCAGCTGCCCATCGTGCTCACGAGCCTGGGCTTCTCGTTGCTCTATTGGTTCTTGCCCAACACGAGGGTGCGCTTCCTCTCTGCGCTCCTGGGCGGCGTGGTTGCCGGCTCCGGATTCTCGGCCGCCGAGTGGGCGTACGTGACCTTCCACATCGGGGTGAGCCGCTCGAATGCGCTCTTCGGGACGCTGGCGGCACTCCCGCTTCTGCTCGTGTGGATCTACGTGTCGTGGGTGATCGTGCTCGTCGGTGCCGAGGTGGCCGTCGCCCATCAGCGGCTCGGCTCGCTGCGGCGCGCCCACCGGGTGCGAGAGGTGAGCGCGGCAGACCGGGAATCCATCGGCCTTGCGGTGGCGGCGGAGGCAGCTCGGGCGTTCCATGCGGCAGAGGGCCCCGTCGCCGTCGATGATCTTTGCGATCGCCTCGATGCTCCCGGCGGGGTCGTGCGCGCGCTCGTGGAAGATCTCGCACGAGCGGGCATCCTGGGCCCGGCGGCAGACGAGGACCGCGTGCAGCTCGCGCGAGCGGCGGAGAGCGTCGCCCTGTCCGACCTGCTGCGTGCGCTGCGCGGATCCCGCGACCCCCGTTTCGAGGAGCTCGGGGGGGAGCGCGAGACGGTACGGGAGCTGCTCTCGGAGCTGGATCGCTCGGTCGAAGAACGGCTGGCGGGGCGAACGCTGGCGGACCTGGTCTCCACCTCGCGCGGGGATTGATCCCTGCGGATTCCGGCCTCTTCGGAGTCCCGCGAGGGGCGTTCCGAGGGTAGGGCGCTTCCTCTTTGGAGAGCCAGGCCCCCCCGGGGTATTGGGGCAGGGCGATTCCGACGGCCTCGCGGTGGTCTTGCCGGGGCACGCGATTTGCTCGGATCCGTGCCCGACACCGCCGCGCGTCTCGAGCTCGACGCTCGATCGGAGGGGGCGCGGCAGGGGCGAGGCCATGGCGATCGACGAAGAGGAGCGCGCGCGCAGGAAGGAGCTGCACCGGGCCCAGCTCGCTGCCGCGCGTCTGGCGCGTCTAGGGAGGGATGTGCGTATCGCCCCCGTGATCCCGCTTCCGGATCCGGCCGGGAAGCCCCCGGCAGCGCCGGAGTCCGCCCCTGCGCCGGATCCACGCACGGGCGCCAACGAAGCGCGGCTCGCGCGCCTGGAGGGCCGAGCGACGGTCGTCGATCGCAAGCTCGCCGCCGCGGCCCTTCTCGCGGCCGCGGCTTCGGCGCTCCTCGTCCACGCGATCGTGGGTCACCGGCACGGCGATCGCTCGCATCTCGACGTGGCGTCGATCGCCGTCGATCGCCTCGCGGTGCGGGGCTCTCTGCGGATCGTCGACGAGAGTGGGCGCGAGATCGCCTTCCTCGGCCGCGAGTCCGTCCCGGGCAGTCCCGAGCTCTCCCGCACGTCCCCCGTCGTTCTCGGGCTTCACGCGACACCCGTCGATCCGAGCGAGTCCGGCGCTCAGCCTGCCGTGCGCATCGCGGCTTCCCCGGCGGGCGGCGCCGTATCGATCCAGGCTTCCCAGGGATCGACCACCGTCCAGCTCTTCGCGAGCGAGGCGGGGCCGGAGATCCGCCTCGTTTCCGGAGACACCACGCAGATCCTGACGGAGTCGACGAGCGCCGATCCGCGATAGTCGAACACCGCGTGCTCGTGCGCGCGGCACGCGCCATCTCGCCCATGATCCACGCGCTCCCTCGTTTTGATTTCCGCATCCTGCGCCCCCTACCATCGACGGCGCGAATGAAAGGGGGCTTTCGAATGGCCTTGGGCCGACTCGAGGGGAAGGCCGCTCTCATCACGGGAGCGGGGATGGGCATCGGACGCGGGATCGCCCGCCGCTTCGCGCGCGAACGGGCGAACATCGTCGTCGCCGAGATCGACCCGGAAGCGGGCACGCGCGTGGCACGCGAGATCGAAGAGCTCGGCGGATCCGCTCTCTTCGTGCGCACGGATGTGAGCGATCGCCAGGAGGTGCGCGCGGCCGTGCAGGCATCCGTGGACCGCTGGGGCCGCATCGACGTGCTCGTGAACAACGCGTGGAGCGGATCCACCGTGGGCCGCATCGAGTGGAAGGGCGAAGACGAGATCGACCGTGCGCTGCGCATCGGCTTCAAGGCCTGCTTGTGGGCGATGCAGGCCGCCTTTCCTCACATGAAGCGCCAGGGCGGCGGCCGCGTGATCAACATGGGCTCGCTCAACGGCGTGAACGCACACCGGTTCACGCTGCCCTACAACGCCGCGAAGGAGGCGCTGCGCGCACTCACGCGCACGGCCGCCGTCGAATGGGGACGACACCGGATCTTGTGCAACGTGATCTGTCCCGCCGCTGCCACCGAGGCCTATGTGGCGTTCCGCGACGCGAATCCACAGACTGCTGCCGAGATGCTCTCGCAGAATCCGCTCGGCCGCATGGGGGATCCGGAGGAGGACATCGGGGGGGCTGCCCTGTTCCTCGCGAGCGAAGACTCGCGCTACGTCACCGGGAACACCCTGTTCGTCGACGGAGGGAGCCACGTGAACGGCGTGTCGTGGGCCCCGGCCCTGCCCGAGGATCTGCCCGGGTGAGGGAAAAGGGGCACCTCGCCACTCCACTGTCGACAGGAGACGAAGAGCCAAGATGAGACGTGGATGGATTTCGATGGCGCTGGCTCTGCTCCTGGCCGCGGCTTGTGCGACCGGGGGCGGAGACGATGTCGGCTCGGAGACGAAGGTGCCGAGACGCTTGCGGACCGTACGCGAGTACGCGCAGGATCAGCTCACCAAGGCGCAGGAGGCGCTCGCCAAGAAGGAGCTCGAGGAGGCGGAGCGAGCGCTCGACAGCATGTACTCAAAGCCCCTCAAGGTGAACGACTACGAGCGTGCGCTGATGTGGGAGCTGTATGGGCTGCTGTACACGGAGCAGGGCAACCGGATCGCGGCCATCGACTCGTACGAACAGGCGATCGCGTCGAATCTGCTCGACGATGAGCAGCTTGGCCGCAACCGCTACCACCTGGGCGTCCTCTACCTGAACGAAGGCGATGAGGAGGCGGCGATCCGCATCCTCGAGCTCGCCCAGACGAGCGCGCAGCCGTCGTCTCCCGACGTCGACATCGCGCTCGCCTCGGCGCTGCGCGCGAAGGGTGACCTCGATCGAGCCATCGTCCTGGCGCGCGGCGCGGTGGAGCAGCGGCCGAATACCCCGGGCCAGTGGCTTTTGCTGCTCGGAGCCATCGCCTACGAGAAGCGCGAGTTCTCCGAGGCGGCGGTGGCGCTCGATCGCGGGATCTCCGGCGGCAGCATCGAGCCGAGCCGATCGAACCTGGAGCTGCTGGCCAACGCCTGGTCGCAGGCGAAGGAGCCCGAGCGGGCGCTCGCGGTCTTCCAGCGGATCTCCGACCGGTTCCCCGACGGTACGGCAGACGCGCAGATCGGCCGCATCCACGCCGAGCGCGAGGACTGGCCGGCGGCGTCCGCGGCGCTCGAGCGGGCGCTGGGGAGGGGAGGCCTACCGCATCCGGGTCGCACGAATCTGCTGCTCGGCGTCGCGTTCTACCATCAGCAGGACCGCGCGGGCGCCGCCGCCGCGTTCGAGCGGGCGAGGAGCGATCCCGAGACCGCGGATCTCGCGCGCGCGTATCTCGAGGTCCTCGCACGTGGCGAGGCGCTTCCTCGCACGAACCCGACCCCCGACTCCCCATGACCTGGCAGATCGGGATCACGCTCGCGACGGTGGTGCTCATGGTGATCGGGCTCGCCCGCAACTGGGCCGCACCCGACATCGTGCTCACCGCCGCGCTCACGATCCTGATGGGGATCGGCATCGTGGGACCCAACGAAGCCATCGCGGGCTTCGGCAGCGCAGGCCTCGTCACGGTCGCCGTCCTCTTCGTCGTCACGGCTGGACTGACGGAGACGGGCGGCATGTCCCTCGTGAGCCGTCCTCTTCTCGGGCAGCCGAAGTCGGAGAAGGAGGCGCAGATCCGCATGGCGCTTCCCGTGATGACGACCAGTGCCTTCCTCAACAACACACCCGTCGTCGCGATGTTCGTCCCGGTGATCCAGGATTGGGGCAAGAAGGCAGGGCTGGCGGCGTCCAAGCTCCTGCTTCCGCTGTCCTACATGGCGATCCTCGGCGGGATCTGCACGCTCATCGGAACCAGCACCAATCTCGTCGTGAACGGCTTGTTGATCGACGCTCACGAGACGAACCCCGAGATCGTTCCGATGGGCATGTTCACGCTCACGGCGGTCGGCCTGCCGATTGCCGCGATCGGCTTCCTCTATTTGCTCACGCTCGGCTCGTATCTGCTGCCCGACCGCCGCCCGCAGGCACGAGACTTGGCGGATGTGCGCCAGTACACCGTCGAGATGTCGGTGGAGCGCGGCTCGGCCGTGGATGGTCTCACCGTCGAGCAGGCCGGTCTGCGACACCTGCCGGGGCTCTATCTGCTCGAGATCGATCGCGATGGCGAGGTGCTCGTCGCCATCGGCCCGGAACAGGTGCTGCGCAGGGGCGATCGCCTGATCTTCGTCGGGTTGGTGGAGTCCATCGTCGATCTGCAGAAGATCCGCGGCCTCGTCCCCGCCACGGATCAGATCGCGAAGCTATCGACGCCGCGCCCCGAGCGGTGCTTGGTCGAGGCAGTGCTCAGTCCGAATTGCTCGCTCGTCGGCAAGACTCCGCGCGAAGCGCGCTTTCGCTCGATCTTCGACGCAGCCATCATTGCCGTGCACCGCCAGGGGGAGCGCATCCGTCAGAAGATCGGTGAGATCGAGCTGCAGCCCGGCGATACGCTGCTCGTCGAGGCCCATCCCGGCTTCGTCGACAAGTACCGCAACGACAAGGACTTCCTGCTGATCTCCGCGGTCGCGCAATCGACGCCGCTGCGGCACGACAAGGCCGGCGTCGCGCTCGCGATCCTGCTCGGGCTCGTCGTGTGCGTGGGTCTGGAGTGGACCAACATCCTCGTCGGTGGGTTCGTCGCGGGAGGGCTGATGCTCGCGTTGCGCTGCTGCTCGGCCGAGCAGGCGCGCCGAAGCATCGACTGGTCGATCCTGATCGCGATCGGATCCGCGATCGGAGTCGGCCGTGCACTCGAGCACAGCGGTGCCGCGCACTACCTGGCGACCGGAGTGATCGGCCTGTTCGAGCCGTTCGGTCCGTGGGGCGCGCTCGCAGCGATCTTCCTCATCACGATGCTGCTCACCGAGTTCCTCACCAACAATGCGGCTGCCGTGCTGGTGTTCCCGATCGCGAAGGCCACGGCACTCGGGCTCGGCGTCGACATGATGCCCTTCGCGGTGGCGGTGGCCATCGCCGCTTCGTGCGCCTTCGCCATGCCGCTCGGCTATCAGACACACCTTATGGTGTACGGCGCGGGCGGCTATCGCGTGAGCGACTTCCTTCGCGTGGGACTGCTGCTGGATGTGCTCGTGGCGATCACGGCCGTGACGCTGATCCCGATCGTCTATCCGTTCTGAGGCGGCAGACCGGGAGCCCATCCGCCGCGTTTCGCGGAGCGGTGCTCGGGCGCGATGTACGTGAGCCCCGGACCGGGCGGATTCGCGTAGTCGAGGGCGCGCATGCGCTCGAGCGCTTCGCGTTGCATCCGAACCAGGCGATCCTCGGCCTGGTAGTCGAAGGGATCCTGCAGGATCGTCTCCTCGATCCCACCGGGTTGCGGGCGGTTCTCGACGAGCCACTGCACCGTGCGGCGCAGGGCCTCTTCGGTGGGGACGACGTCGCGATAGCCGAGCTCCGTCCTGATCTTCGTGAGGTCGAGCACGCGATGATGCGAGCCGACGTGCATGAGGAGGGGCCGCGCGGGGAGGGCCGCCTCGCAGGGAACCGAGACGATCTCCCAGTCGTGGCCGAGGATCCGCGCGATCCACTCCGCGAGCTGGCGAAGCGTGAGCATGCGCTCGTCGCCGCAGTTGTACGCCTGGCCCGCGCTTGCCTCGGGCCGGTCCACGGCGAGCAGCACGGCGTGCGCCAGGTTGTCGACATAGCCGCGTGTGTCGAGCGTGAGACCACCGTCCGCGAGCACGATGTGGGGCCGACGATCGAGCACGCGTCGCACGATGCACCACTCGCGCGGCGCGGGCTGACGCGGACCGTAGACGATCGGATAGCGCAGCACCGTCGCCGTGGGGTGATGCGCGAAGACGGCCTCTTCGGTGGCGAGGATCATGTAGCCCTTGCGCAGCTCATCCGTGTTCGCGATGTGCGTCGCGTCCTCGGGAGTGGGCACGGGAAGCCCCTGGGGAAAGCAGTCCTGAGGCAGCATGTAGCCGCGATAGAGCGGCGCGCCGCCGATGGCGACGAAGCGCCCCGTGCGCCCCTCGAGAAGGCGAGCGATGTCGCGGATCCGACCGTAGGTCGCCAATACGAGGTCGTACGTGCGCCCGGAGAGCGCCATCGCGAGCTCCGCATCGTCGAAGGGATTGGCATGGATATGGGGGACCTCGGGCGGAAGCTCGTCGCTCTCGTGCGTCCCGCGGTGCAGGACCTCGACCTTCCATCTCCTCGCCACGAGCCCCGAGACGAGCGCGGGTCCGGTGGGCCCGGTGCCTCCGATCACGAGTGCCTTCATCGATCCCGCCTCCCTTCGGCCGCCAGCGTACTCCATCCGGCCCGGTGCGGTGCTCCTCGGGCGCTGCAGATCGGACTCGCCGCGGCCCTTTCTGGTATGGAACGTCCTCGAGGCGAGGAGGTTCGCCGGGCGGAGAGGCCATGACACTCGCGGAGCTGGTGAGCAATCGCGTGGGACTCGCGGTCGATCGGTTGCTGGTTCGTTGGACCGGCTATTCGTTCGTGAGCTGGGCGTACGGCCGCGCGCTCGGCACGGGCTACCTGCCGTCGCTCCTTCTCGCCACGACCGGCGCGAAGACGGGCCAGCGCCGCACCGCCGTCCTTCCGTACTACGCGGATGGAGATCGCTGGGTGATCGTGGGCTCGAACGGAGGCGCGCCGACCGACCCGAGGTGGGCGGTGAATCTGCGCGCGCATCCCGACGCCGAGATCTGGGTCGGTCGTACCCACGTCGCGGTACGTGCGTATGTCGCATCCGGCGAGGAGCGCGCACGCTTGTGGCAGGACATCACGAAGGGGCGCGGGGCCTACGCCCGCTATCAGCGCATGGCGCAGCCCCGCGAGATCCCGTTCGTGGTGCTCGAGCGGCGCTGAGCTGCGCCGCAGGATCCCGCCCTCAGCCGAGTACGCCGGCTTGGCGCAGCTCGTCGATCTTCGCGTCGTCGTAGCCGAGCACGCGCCGCAGCACCGACTCCGAGTGCTTGCCTACGGTCGGAGCCGGCTCCGGCGCAGGGAGCTCCTCCCCGATGTACTTCACGGGGATCGGAAGCATGTCCGCCTCGTGCTTCGACGCGGGGAACCACGGGAAGCGGTCCTGGAACTGCGGATCGTCCTTGATCGTCTTCGGCGTGTTCACCGGCGCGATCGGGGTGTTCCACTTGTTGCCGAACTCGATCCACTCCCGCGACGACTTCGTCTTGAAGACGTCCCGCAGGATCGCCTGGAGCTCGCGATTGCCGCGCGCGTGATCCGCGAACTTCGAGCCCGGCCACTTCTCGAACAGATCCGTGCGCCCGATGCCTTCGCAGAAGTTCTTCCAGAACTCCTGCTCCGAGGCCATGAACAGGACGTGGCCGTCCGAGGACTCGTACATCTGGTAGCGCACGCCTTCCTTCATGCCGGCCGTGCCGGGGGCGCGGCGCACGTAGTTGTCCGCCTTGTTGCCCGTCACCTCGTCCTCGGGGCGCTCGTACGCTTTCCAGCTCTCGATGCGATACC
>CAZOTO010000118.1:0-10019 GCA_964582775.1 uncultured Myxococcales bacterium | reverse complement strand
GGCTTCGTGCTCACCTCGGTGCCCGAGTTCACCGGCACGCGCCCCTTCGGCCCCCGCGTCGCCCTCGGCATGACCGCGCTCTGGCTCGCCGGGCGCATCGCCTTCGGGCTGTCGGGTGTGCTCGGCCCCTGGCCCGCGGCCGTGCTGAACGTGGGACTCGCAGCGCTGCTTCCCGCGATGCTCGCCTCGCGTCTGCTCCGCGATCCCGATCGCCGGCACGTGGGCTTCCTGTGGGGGCTCGCGGCCTTTGCTGCGATGGTCGCGGGCTTCCACATCGCGACGCTTCGCGGTGTACAGCCACTGCCGTGGGCGCACGCGGGCATCGGCGTGATGATGATCCTCGTCGTCGTGGCGATGAGCCGCATCTCGATGCGCATCCTGAACGACGCGCTCGACGCCGCGCGCACGGCCGGCGACGAGGACGCCCCCGAGTACCTGGCGCGCCCGCCGCGGCGCAACCTGGCGATCTTCGCCATCGCGCTGCACACGGCGGCGGACTTCCTCGCGCCGGCGTCACCCTCCACCGGCTGGCTCGCGCTGGCCGCCGCCGCCGCGATCCTCGGCCTGCAGAACGACTGGCACGTGGGGCGGACGCTCTTCGGTCGCTGGCCCGCGCTGCTCTACGCGGTGTACTGGATGGTCGCGCTCGGCTACACGGCGCTCGGTGTCGCGGCGCTCGGCGGCAGCTTCGGCCCCGGTGCGGGGCGGCATCTCCTCGCCATCGGCGGCATGGGCCTATCGATCCTCGCCGTGCTGTGCATCGCCGGCCGCGTGCACTGCGGCCGGCCGCTCGAGACACGCCCCTGGGTGCCGCTGTGCGCCGCATCGATCGTCGCCGCGGCGCTGCTTCGCGCAGCCTCGGGCCTGCCCGGCGCTCCCGCCTTCGCGCTCACGATCCTGGCGGGGCTCGCGTGGATCGGCGCCTTCGGCGTGTACGCCTGGTACATGGCGCCCGTGCTGTGGAGCGCCCGCATCGACGGCGAGGTGGGCTGCCACGAGACGCCAGCTCCGACGGGTGTCGCATCGCAAGCGCGCAGCGACGCACCGCGGTGTGGTTGAACGGCGCGAGCGCGACGCTACTAGATCCCGTCGCCGCTCTCGTGCGTGTCACCGAGGATCGCGTGCACTTCGTGCTCGAAGCCACCGGTCTCGATCGGGCAGTGGATGCCGCACTCCTTCGGCGCATCCTTCTCCCACCACCAGCGCCCGGCACGGCTGTCCTCGCCGGCCTCGATGGGCCGCGTGCACGGCGCGCAGCCGATGCTCGTGTAGCCGCGCTCGTAGAGCGGATGCGTGGGGACGTCGTTCTTGCGCACGTACTCCCAGACCTCGTCCTCCGCCCAGTCGGCGAGCGGGTTGATCTTCACGATGCCGTGATGGTCGTGGTCGATCTCGGCCTTGCGGATGTTCGCGCGCGAGGCCCACTGGTCGCGACGCAGGCCGGTCACCCACGCATCGAGACCCTGCAGCGCGCGCAGCATCGGGCGTACCTTGCGCACGTGGCAGCACAACAGCCGCTTGGGCACGTCGCGATAGAACAGGTTGATGCCGTGCAGGTTCACCATCGGCTCGACGTGCCGGTGGTCGGGCGTGTGGATCTCGAGCCGGACCTCGGGATAGCGCTCGCGCACCTGCTCGATGAAGACGTACGACTCGTCCGCGAGGCGTCCCGTATCGACGGTGACGAGCCGCACATCCGGGCGGATGCGATAGGCCATGTCGAGGATCGCCATGCCGTCCACCTGGAACGAGGAGACCACGGCCATGTGCTCGCCGAAGGTGTCGAAGCCCCACTGGATCACGTCCTGGGGCTCGCGGTCGTCGAGCTCGAGGGCGATCTCGCCGAGCTCGAGGTCGTCGAAGACGACGCGGGGGTGTTGTGGAGAGGAGGTATCGCTCATGGGTTCATCCGGTCGCTAGGGGTTCCAACAGAATTCGGTGTCACACCGGTCTCACGCGCGCTCGGGCGCGGGATCAGGCCTCGTCGCCGGCAGCCGCACCTCCGAGGCCCGCGATGGCCTGCAGCTCCTCGTCGGTACGCGCATCGCAGAAGTCGCGGAAGGTGAGCTCCGCGCCTGCGGCGCGCGCGGCGTCGCTCGCTTCGATCCAGGCGGCGACGATCCGCTCGAGCGTGGCGATCACCTCGTCTGCGCGCACGCGACGCAGCACGGGACGCGCGATCGCCGCCTTGGGGCCGATACCCCCGCGCAGCAGCACGTCGTAGCCGTCCATCTTCTTGCGGTCCGGCAGGCGCACGGTCGTACCGGTGAGATTGATGTCGCCCGTGAAGTGCTGCGCGCACGCATGAGGGCAGCCATCCAGGTGGATGCGCAGCTCGCGCACGCGATCTGCGAAGCGCGCGACGAGCGCGTCGAGGATCTCTGCGAGCATGTCCTTCGTCCGAGTCACCGCATAGTTGCAGAACGGCTCGCCCGTGCAGCCGATCGAGCGGCCATACAGGCGATGCGTCCCGAGCGGGAAGCCGATGCGTTCCACGCGCCGGACGAGCTCGTCCACGCGCGCGTCCGGCACGTTCGCCACGATGAAGTTCTGCTGCCCGGTGAGGCGCACGTCGCCGCCGATCTCCTCGACCACGCCCGCGAGCGCCTGCATCTGCGTACCCGTGATCCAGCCGAGTCGCACGGGGAAGCCGACGTAGGACAGTCCCTCCTGGCGCTGCGGATGGATGCCCAGGTGATCGCCGTCGATGGCGCTCGTCGGCGCCGGGAACGAGGCGAGCGTGCGGCCGAGCCGCTTCTCGACCATCGCGCGGATCCCGTCGGCCCCATAGTCGTCGACCATGAACTTGAAGCGCGCCTTTGCGCGGCTGCGCCGGTAGCGCAGGTTGTCCATCCACGAGCCGGTGATCGCCTCGAGCACGGACACGGCCTCGTCGCGCGGCACGAACACGCCCATGTCGCGCGCGAGCCGCGGCTGCGCGGAGAGCCCGCCGCCGACGGTGACCGCGAAGCCCTCGCGGCCCCCGTGCACCGCAGCGATGAGTCCCACGCAGTGGATCTCGGGCGGCGTGCAGCGATGGGGGCAGGCGGTGATCGTGTACTTGTGCTTGCGCGGAAGATCCGAGAACGCGCGATTGCCGTAGAAGTGACGCGCGACGGTGTCGAGCACGGGCCGCACGTCGAAGACCTCGCCGCGGTCGAGCCCCGCGACCGGGCAGCACGTCACGTTTCGCACCACGTCGCCGCAGCCGCCCGCGGTGGTGAGGCCGGCTCGCGTGAGCGCCTCGAGCACCGCCGGCAGATCCTCGAGCCGCAGGGAGTGGAGCTGGATGCACTGGCGGGTGGTGATCTCGCCGTGATCGCGCCCGTAGCGCGCGGAGAGCTCCCCGATCGCGCGAAGCTGCGCCGCGTGGAGGAAGCCGCCGGCGATCTTCACGCGCAGCATGAAGAAGCCGGTCTTGGGCTTGTCGTGATACAAGCCCCACCACTGCAGGCGGACGATGTCCTCCTCGGGAATCGCCTCGTAGCCCGTCTCGATCAGGCGCGGCAGATGCTCGAGGATGTCGTACGGAGCGCGCTCCTGCTTCAGGCGCTCGATGCTGTTGCGCTTGAGCACCTCTTCGCGGGAGGGGATCTCGAGCGCTTGCGCAGGCTTCGCCTCGGAGGCGGGGCCTCCGGCGACGGGGGATTTCGTTGACATGGGGGCTCCTGGAATCGCGGAGCCTGATGATGGCAAAACCTGCACGAATTGCCCGTGCTATGCGCGTAATCCCGAGTGTCGCAATAGGGCATCCACGCTCGGCTCGCGCCCGCGGAAGGCCACGAAGACGTCCATCGCACGGCGGCTTCCTCCGCTCGCGAGCACGGTGTCGCGGAAGCGGCGGCCCACGGCGGCGATCGCGGAGGGGTCGTCGAGCCCGACCTCCTCGAAGGCGGCGAAGGCGTCGGCACTGAGCACCTCGGCCCACTTGTACGAGTAGTACCCCGCGGCATAGCCCCCCGCGAAGATGTGCCCGAAGCTGCACAGGAAGCGGTCCTCGGGCAGCGGCGGAATCACCGTCGTGCGCTGGGCGATGCGCCGCTCCACGTCGAGCGGCGTCTCGCGGCCCTCGGGATCCCAGCGATGGTGCAGCTCGAGGTCGGTGAACGCGAAGAAGAGCTGCCGCAGCATGAAGCTGCCGGCGCGATAGGTGCGCGCGGCGCGGATCTTCTCGAACAATGCATCGGGAAGCGGCTCTCCGGTGACGTGGTGCCCGCTCATGCCGCGCAGCGTCTCGCGCTGGTAGCACCAGTTCTCCATGAACTGGCTCGGCAGCTCCACCGCGTCCCACTCCACGTTGCGGATGCCCGAGACGAGCCCGTGGTCGACCGCGGTGAGCATGTGCTGGAGACCGTGGCCGAACTCGTGGAACAGGGTCTCGACCTCGTCGAAGCTCATGAGCGACGGGCGATCGGCGACGGGCGGCGTCTGGTTGCACACGAGATACGCCACGGGCAGCCGCGGCCGCCCCTCGGCACCGGGGAAGAGCCGGCTCCTGCCCACGCACTCGTCCATCCATGCGCCGCCGCGCTTCTCCGCCGGGCGACTGTACGGATCCAGGTAGAAGGCGGCGAGCGGCCGGCCGTCAGCGGCGAATACGCGGTAGAAGCGCACGTCGGGGTGCCACACGGAAGTGTCGCCCGTGGCCTCGGCGATGCGCACGCCGAACAGCCGCTCCGCCAGACCGAACAGGCCCTCGAGAACACGAGGCAGCGGGAAGTACGGCCGCAGCTCCTCTTCGGTATAGGCGTAGCGGGCCTCGCGCAGCCGCTCGGCCCAGAAGGCGACGTCCCACGGGCGAAGATCATCGGCCTCGGACGCACCGGCCGCGCGCGCACACTCGCGCAGATCGTCGAGATCGCGCTTGGCCGCGTCGATCGAGGCTTGGCGCAGCTCCTCGAGCAATCGCTCCACCGCGGCGACGTCGGGCGCCATCTTCGTGGCGAGGCTCACCTCGGCGTGCGTGCGGAAGCCGAGCAGCCTCGCGCGCTCGCGCCGCAGCGCGAGGATGCGCACGAGGATCGGCGTGTTGTCGAGCGGGCCCGACGAGGCGCGCGTGACGAACGCGCGGTACACCGTCTCGCGTAGATCACGCCGCCGCGCGTGTTGCTGGAACGGCAGGTAGCTCGGCGCGTCGAGCGTCACCCGCCATGGGCCGGCCGCGGCGCTCGCGCCCTCGTGTCCTGCGGCGTGCGCGGACTGTGCCGCGAGCTCGCGCCAGCTCTCGGGAAGCCCCTCGACCTCGGCGGGATCTCGCAGCACGAGCTCGAAGGCCTTCGTCGCATCGAGCACGTGATTCGAGAACGCGGTGGAGAGCTCGGCAAGCTCGGTCTCGATCTCGTTGAAGCGCTCGCGCGCCTCGCCCTCGAGCCCCACGCCCGAGAGCTCGGCATCGCGGATCAAGACCTCGACGATGCGCCGTTGCGCGGGATCGAACGCCGGCCACGCGGGGCCGTCGCGCAGCGCCCGGAAGCCCTCGTACAGCGGTCGGCTCTGTCCGAGCCGCACCGCGAACCGGACGACCTCGGGCTGCACGGCCTCGTGTGCGCGGCGCAGCTCGTCGCTGTTCTTCACGCCCATCAGGTGCCCGACGAGACCCCAGCTCCAGGCGAGCGCATCGCCGAGGCGCTCGAGCGGCTCGACGAGTCCCGCCCACGTGGGCACCACGTTCGCCTCGAGCGCAGTGAGGTCCCCCTCGAGCCGCGCGAGCAACGCACGCATTCCCGGCTCGACGTGCGCGGGCGTGATCGCATCGAAGCGCGGCAGCTCCGTGCGCTGCAGGAGCGGGCCGCCGCGCTCGGGGATGCCCTCCGGGATGTCGTTCACGAGAACCTCCTTGTATGGGGGCCGCGGCTCGGCCCGTCGTCGGAGCCACACCCTCCGGGGGCGCGCCATGGGCCGTATGGTATAAGAACGCTCCATGAACACGAGCGTCCGCTACGAGACCGTCGACATCCGCGTGATGCCGGAGATCACGGTGCCGGGCGTCGTCGGAACCCCGGAGTGGTGGCCGAGCGGCCGACGGGTGGGCGTGGTGCTCGCCCACGACCAGGGCAGCGGCCTGGACCAGCCGCTGATCGTGGCGATCCAGGAGGCGCTGGCGGCCGAGGGTCACCTCACCCTGCGCTTCGCCTTCCCCTTCGCGCACGAGGGCCGCAGCCGGCCCGACAACGACGCCATCCTGCAGCGCACCTTCCGCGCCGCGACCAACGTCCTGCTCGGCGATCGGGATCTCGCACCTGCCCGGCTCCTCGTCGGTGGCGCAGGGCTCGGCGCGCGGATCGCTGCGCTTGCCGTCTCGTCGGGGCTCAAGGTGGACGGCATCGCGGCTCTCGGCTTCCCCCTGCATCTGGCGGGCAAACCCCACCTCATGCGGGCGGATGCGCTGTTCCGGATCGTGTGCCCCATCCTCTTCATCCAAGGCGATCGCGATCCGCACTGCCGCCTCGATCGACTCGAGGGCCTGCTGCAGAGACTCGGCGCGCCGAGCCGCGTGCATCCCGTGCGCGATGCGGGCCAGGGCCTCGAGCCGATCAAGCGCACCGAACGCACGCGCGAGGACGTATTCGCCGAGACCCTCTCCGCCTTGAAGGCCTTCCTGCAGAAGATCTCGGCCTAGCCGGGAAGGCAGGGTAGACTAACCGCACATGTCCTCGGAGCACTCTCCCACGAGCCTGTCCGCGATCTTCGGCGCCGAGGGGCAGCTGCTGTCCCGCCTGCTGCGCGTGTTCCAGCTCGACGACAGCGTCTACGCGGAGATCCAGGACGACGTGGCCGCGATCCCCCAGGCGTTCGTGATCGTGATCGCGACGTCGGTGCTGGTGGGCTTGGGCCAAGCCTCTCTCCACGGGATGTTCCTCGGCATCGCATCGGCCTGCGTGCTGTGGCTCGTGGCGACGGGTCTGCTGTGGCTCGCGGGATCGATCGTCGTCGGCGACCGCACCGACTACGTACCGCTGCTGCGCTGCACGGGCTTCGCCTACGCGTGGTTCTCACTGATGCTCTTCGGATCGCTTCCACTCGTGGGCTGGATCGTGGGCTGGGCTGCGGTGGCCCTGTGCTTCACCTCGCTCGTGATCGCCACGCGGCGCATCCTCGAGACCACGACGGGACAAGCGCTGGGGATCTGCGCCGTGGCGCTCGGGCTTCCGGTCCTGATCGCCCGCTGCCTGGGAGCATGACGATGGAGACCGAATCCTCTGCTCCGATGCCCGAGCTGCGGATCGAGCAGTTCCAGTGCGGCCCGATGCAGAACTTCGTCTACCTGATCGGATCGCGGCGCACGCGCGAGGTCGTGCTCGTCGATCCCGCGTGGAGCATCGAGGCGCTGCTCGCGCATCTGGACGAGCAGGATCTCACCCCCGTCGGAGTGCTCGCCACGCACTATCACCCGGATCACGTCGGCGGCGATCTCATGGGCCATCACATCGAGGGCGTGGCGGACCTGATCGCCCGCCGCCCGATGAAGGTCTACGTGAACGAGCACGAGGCCGAGGGTCTGCGCAAGATCACCGGTCTGTCGGACTCCGATCTGGTGAAGGCGGATTCCGGCTACCGGCTGAAGGTCGGAGGGATCGAGATCGAGCTGCTGCACACTCCGGGGCACACGCCGGGCTCGCAGTGCTTCCGCATCCGCAACCACCTGGTCTCGGGCGACACGCTGTTCATCCAGGGCTGCGGCCGCGTGGATCTGCCCGGCTCCGACCCCGACCAGATGTACTGGAGCCTACGCAAGCTTGCGTCGCTGCCCGACGACACGGTCGTCCTTCCGGGGCACGACTACGGCGGGGGCGCCTCGCAGCCGCTCGGCACCGTCCGCCGCGTGAACCCCTACCTGCGGATCGAGTCGCTGGATCTCTGGCACCAGACGATGGGGCACTAGGACCCCGCCCGCGCCCTTCCCGCGTGCCGCGAGCGGACCCTTTCGGGGCGCCGCAATTCGGTTGCGCGGTGGCGGCGGGTGCCGTATGGTGCGGTCCGCGCATTTCCCCCCACGCGCGCCGCGCGCGCGCCTCGAAGACGGAGATCGCCAACGATGAAGATCCTCGTGTGCCTAAAGCAGGTGCCCCACAAGGACGCACGGCTCGAAGTCGCGCCCGGCGGGACCTGGATTCAGGACGCCAACCTGAAGTTCGAGATCAACGACTACGACAACTACGCGCTCGAAGAGGCGCTGCGCATCAAGGACGCGAAGGGCGCCGAGGTGATCGTGGCGACCGTCGGGCCCGACCGCGTGCAGCAGTCGCTGCGCACGGCCCTCGGCATGGGCGCCGATCGCGCGATCCACGTCTGGGACGACGGCCTCGCGAAGGCCGATTCCCTCGCGATCGCCAAGGTGCTCGCCACAGTGGGCAAGGCGGAGGGCTGCGACCTGGTGCTCACGGGTCTGATGAGCGACGACGCGAACTTCGCGCTCACCGGCCCGATGCTCGCCGAGCTGCTCGGCGTGCCCCACGCCACGGGCATCGTGAAGGAAGAGCTCGGAGACGGCGCGGTCGAGGTCGAGCGCGAGCTCGAGGGCGGCGCGCTGCAGGTGGTCTCGCTGCCACTCCCCGCGCTGCTCACCGTGCAGACGGGCATGAACGAGGTCCGCTACGCCTCGCTCAAGGGCATCATGGCCGCGAAGAAGAAGCCGCTCGACAAGAAGTCGCTCGCGGATCTGGGTCTGTCCGCCGCGCAGGTGGCGCCGAAGGTCTCCATCGAGAAGATCTACACGCCGCCCAAGGGCGAGGGTGCGGAGATCGTCTCCGGAAGCCCCGCCGAGATCGGTGCGAAGCTCGTGTCGAAGATCAAGGAGCTGGGCCTGCTCTAGCCCGAGCAGAGCGCCCACCCAGGAGGATTCCCCATGCCGAAGACACTGATCGTCGCAGAGATCCAGAAGGGCGCGGTGCGCGAGGCCACCCTCGAGCTCGTCGCGCTCGCCCGCAAGCTCGGCGGAGAGGTCTCGTCGCTCGTGATCGGAAGCGGGGCGTCGGCGGCAGCCGATGCGCTCGCGAAGAAGGGCGGCGGCAAGGTGCTGCTCGCCGACGACGCCTCGGTCGCGAACTACACGGTCGACGCGTACGCACAGGTGATCCGCAAGGCGATCGACACCGTGAAGCCCGAGCTCGTGCTGCTGTCGAACACGCCGTCGGGCTGGGACGTGGCGGGCAAGCTCGCCGCGCAGCTCGATGCGGGCATCGTCTCGGACGTGTTCGACATCCAGGAAGAGGGCGGCGACCTCGTGTTCGTGCGCCGCATGTTCAACGCGAAGTTCGATGCGCGTCTGCGCGTCGCGGGCACGCCGAAGATCGCGACCATGCAGCCGGGCGCCTGTGCGGCCTACGAGGGCAGCGAGGCGGGCGGCGTCGAGGCGCTCGACGTGAGCGGGATCTCCTCGCGCACGAAGTTCGTCGAGGTGCGCACGGCGGCCGCGGGCGGCCACGACCTCACGAAGGCCGAGATCATCGTGTCCGGCGGCCGCGGCCTGCAGAAGCCGGAGAACTTCGACGCGGTGCTCAAGCCGCTCGTCGAGGCGCTCGGCGCCCAGCTCGGCGCGTCGCGCCCCGTGGTCGATGCGGGCTGGCTTCCGCACGAGTACCAGATCGGAAGCTCCGGCCAGGTCGTCGCGCCGAAGCTCTACGTCGCCGTCGGCATCTCCGGCGCCATCCAGCACCTGGTCGGGATGAAGAACTCGAACTTCATCATCGCGATCAACAAGGATCCGGAGGCGCCGATCTTCGAGGCCGCGAGCATGGGCGTCGTCGGCGATCTGTTCGAGATCGTGCCCGCGCTCACCGAGGCGCTGAAGGCCGCCAAGGGCTGATCCCCCGCGGGGCAGCGGGATCGTTTGCGAGGCGGCGGGATCTCTCCCGCCGCCTCGTCTCGTTTCGGGGGCAGGGGATCGGGGCCAACCGGAATCGGGGCCAACCGGAATCGGGGCCACGCCGGCGCGCTCAGGGCGCGAGCACGACCTTGATCGCACCGCTTCGCTTGTCCTGCGCCAATGCGAAGCCCTCGTCGATGCGGTCGAGCCGAAC
>CAZOTO010000117.1:0-10050 GCA_964582775.1 uncultured Myxococcales bacterium | reverse complement strand
GGGGCGCTCGTACGCTTTCCAGCTCTCGATGCGATACCAGTCCATGTACGCGGTGGCATCGGACTGCGCGATCTCGAGCATGCTGCCCTCGCCGGTCTCGCGGGCGCGGATCACGCCGGCCAACACGCCGAGTGCGCCGAAGAGGGGGCCCGCGTGGATACCGATCGACGGGTGCTCGGGGATGTAGCAGAAACCTTCCTCGTCGTAGGCGGGGGGCACGATGCCGCCCCACGTGTCGTAGGCGATGCCGTGCGAGGGCATGTCCTTGTACGGGCCGGTCATGCCGTAGCCGGAGATCGTGCAGAAGACGATCCGCGGGTTGATCTTTCGCAGATCCTCGAAGCCGAGACCGCGCTTGGCGAGCGCTCCCGGACGCATCGCCTCGATCACGACGTCCGCGGTCTTCACGAGCTCGCGGAACAGCTCGACACCCTCGGGCTTTCGCAGGTCGATGACGAGGCTCTTCTTTCCCCGGTTCACGTGCAGGTGCATGAGCGACACGCCCTTCACGATGGGCCAGGTCATCTCGCGGATGTAGTCACCGGCGGGCGACTCGATCTTGATCACGTCGGCACCGAGGTCCGCCAGGTGCGTGGTGATCGCTGCGGGTCCGAGCAGGGAGCACTCGATGACGCGGACTCCTGCGAGCGGGGGGCGTGAAGAGCTCATCTCGATCCTCCTGTGCGTCGTTCCCGATGGGCCGGAGCGACGGCGCATCGAACAGCGCGGGTTGCGACGGCGATCCACCGTACCGTCCGCCCCCCGGCGCTGCAAGGAACTCCGGGGCGGATCGGACCGCGCGTTCCTCCGGGCCTATACTCGCCGCAGCGGAGGCGAGAACGTGACCGGCGAGCGGAAGCGACACGAGGAGAACCTGGCCGAGTGGGCACGGAGGCCTCCCCTTGCGGAGGATGCGAATCCGCCCGTGTGTGCAGCGACGCTGATCCTCGTGCGGGATGGCGCGCAGGGACTCGAGACGCTCATGCTCCGACGCAACTCGAAGCTCGCCTTCGTCGGGGGGATGTGGGTCTTCCCGGGAGGGCGCGTGGATCCCGCGGACTGCGCCGGACTCGTCGTGGACGACGAGCTCGGCGCCGCGCGGCGAGCGGCCGTCCGAGAGGCCCGCGAGGAAGCCGGGCTCGAGATCCACGAGGACGCGCTCGTCCCGTTCTCGCACTGGACGCCGCCGCCCATCACTCCGAAGCGCTTCCTCACGTGGTTCTTCATCACGAAGGCGACCGGCGCTGGCGTCTCGATCGATCGGGGCGAGATCCACGATCACGCCTGGATGCGCCCCGCGGATGCACTCGCGCGGCGCGATGCGCACGAGATCGAGATCGTCCCGCCGACCTGGATCACGCTGCACCGGCTCGGCGGTTATCCCGATGCCGCGACGGCGATCGAGGCGTCGCGCAACGCAGAGCCCGAGCGCTTCGCGACGAGGATCGTCCCGATCGAAGGGGGGGCCATGGCCTTGTATGGCGGCGATGCAGCCTACGAGTGTGACGACTTCGATCGGCCCGGACCGCGGCATCGCCTGCGGATGCTGCCCTCGGGTTGGTGCTACGAGCGCACGGGCTGACGAACGCGCCGGGGCGCTGCCCCGGCACGCATCCCGAACGGCGGCGGCTCCGCGCTCACGGCCAGCCCGCACCCGGTACGTCGACCTCGACCCGATCGATCCGCGACGCACGAAGCCGGATCGCCTCCGGTCCCCACGTCACCGCCGAGACCAGGAAGAGCGTGCGCCGATCCGCGTCACCGAGCGCACAGGCGATCGCCAGGCGCTCGCCTGTCGAGATGCGCTCGGTGACGCGGCCTCCCTCGAGCACGCGCACGAACTCCCTCGTCGTTGGACTCGCCACCCAGGCCGCGCCCTCGGCGTCGAGGCAGATCCCATCGGGCACTGCGCCGCCCTCGAGAGCGGCGAACACGCGGCGATTCGACAGCGATCCGTCCTCGGCGACGTCCCACGCGCAGAGGCGCGCCGCGGCACTCTCCCCGACGACGAGCGTTCGGCCGTCGCCGGTGATCGCGACACCGTTCGGTGAATGTACGTCCGTTGCGACGACGCGAACGGATCCGTCGGGATCGACGCGCACGAGATTCGTCGCCGGAGCGCGCGCGAGCTCCGTGGCATCCTCGAGATCGAAGCCGACGTTCCCGACGTATGCCCGTCCGCGCTCGTCGACGACCATGTCGTTCGCATCCCCGCCGCAGTGCGGCGACAGATCCGCGACGTCGACGAGACCGGCAGGATCGAGCCTCTGCAAGCACCGGCGATGCATCGACACCACGAGCAGCCGCCCATCGGGAAGCCAGCCGAGGCCCGACGGACGTCCAGGCACCGCGACGATCGTCTGGGCGCGGCCGTGCGGATCCACGGCCATCACGCGCTCGGCGTGCATGTCCGAGAACCAGAGCCTTCCGTCGTGCCAGCGCGGTGACTCCGCGAAGGCGAGTCCATCCACTACCCGTTCGAGTGTTCCCATGTCCTGCCTCCGGCTCGCGTGTACCGGCGTCGCGCCGCTCCATTCAGAGCCCCCGCGGATGCTCCCCGATCACGCCGCGTGCTTCCAGGTCGTCGAGGGTCGCGGCATCGAGGCCGAGCAGCCGGCCGAGCACCTCGCGGGTGTGCTGGCCGAGAGTGGGTGCGGGCTCGCACAGCCAGTGATCCACGCCCTCGCAGCGAAAGGGCATGCCCGGTGTAGGATGACGGCCGACGACGGGGTGATCGATCTCCTCGTAGAAGCGGCGCGCCACCATCTGCGGGTGCCGGCTGGCGATGCGCGGATCGAACACGCGACCCGCGGGTACGCCGTGCGACACCAGGTGGGCCACGGCGTCGTCGAGCTCGCGCTCCGCGGCCCAGCGCGAGAGCTCGCGATCGATGCGATCGTGTGCGCGATGGCGACCCGTGAGCGAATCGAGCGCGGGATCGAGCGACCACTGCGGCCGGCCGAGCGCACCGACGAGCGCGTGCCAGTGCGCATCGTCGGCGATCGAGATCGCGAGCCAGCGCTCCTCGCCGCGACAGGCATAGATGCCCTGCGGCGCCGCGTGCGGGCTGCGATTGCCCATGCGCTCGAGCACGCGACCGTATGCGGAGTACTCGACGATGGGCTCCGCCGCGCAGGAGAGCGCCGCTTCGACCATCGTCGACTCCACCAGCCGTCCCACGCCGGTGCGGTCGCGCTCCGCGAGCGCCACCATCAGCGCGAAGGCGCCGTGCATGCCCGCGATCGGGTCGCAGGGCCCGCGCTGGATTCGCGGCTGGTCCTCGACAAAGCCGGTCACCCACGCGAGACCGGACATCTGCTCCATCGTCTGTGCGAAGCCCACGCGATCGCGCCACGGCCCGTCGAGACCGAAGGCCGGCATGCGAACCAGTACGACCCTTGGGTCGATCGCATGCACGGCCTCCCAGCCGAGACCGAACTGCTCCATCACGCGCGGCGAGAAGTTCTCGACGATCGCATCGCACGTGGGGATCAACCGGCGCAGCAGATCGAGGCCCTCTGCCGTCTGCAGATCGAGCGTGATGCCCCGCTTGTTCGTGTTCACCGCGAGGAAGAGGTGCCCGCGCTCCCACCACTGCGGCTGCGCGAACATGAAGCCGGTGAGCCGCATGCCGTCGGGGCGGCCGGTGGACTCGACGTGGATCACCTCGGCGCCGAGCGTCGCCATGAAGTTCGTCGCGGCCGGCCCCGCCCACCAGCTCGTCAAGTCGAGGATGCGGAGCCCCTGGAGTAGAAGCGCGCGGGCGACGGATGGTGGAGATGCGAGGGCAGGGCGTGCGCGCGGTGCGATCGCTCCCGCGTGCTCGCCCTGCCGGGGGGCGCGAGCGACCGGTGCGGGATCCTGGTCGTCGATGCGGTAGGGACGGCGCGGCTGGCGGAATCCTCCGGGATTCTCCACGAAGGCCCGGCGAGCGACCAGATGCGGATGCTCGAGCACGCGCTTCCCGTCACAGACCTGTGTCGACGGGATGCGCAGCAGCGCCGCGCGCTCCACGATCTCGTCGACGGTGTGCTGGCGGGTCCACCCGTGCACGATCTCGTTCCACTCGTCGATCCGTGCCCCGCGGACCGCGACATTGGCCAGGGACTCGTCTGCGAGCAGGTCCGGCCGCTCGATGAGCAGGAGGAAGTCGTTCCACTGCTGACGCGCATTCGTGTTGAAGCCGACCCAGCCGTCCCGCGCGGGCTCGATGGACGGCGTCTCGATCATGCGCGCCTTCGGGCCGAGATCCGGGCGTCCGAAGAGCGACATCGATAGATCGAGATAGGTGCTTCCCGCGATCGCCATCACCTCGACGAGGGAGAGATCGATGTGATCGCCCGTGCCCGTGCGCTGGGCGCGGCGTACCGCCGCGAGGGCGGCCGCTGCGCCGTACACGCCGCCCGTCCACTCGCTGATCCGTCCGCCCGCCTGGTACGGTGGCCAGTCCGGACGGCCGCGGCTCGCGATCGAGCCGCTCTCCGCCTGCACGATGAACTCGGTCGCGGGGCGCTCGCTGTAGGGGCCTCCCGCGCCGAACGCGGAGATCGAGAGAATCACGAGATGCGGAAACCGCTCGCGTAGGCCGCGGACGTCCATGCCGCCGGGACCGAAGGACTCCACCACCAGATCCGCATCGGCCACGAGATCGAGCACGGCCTCGTCGCCAGGTGTTCCCGTGACGGAGCGTTTTCCTGCATGCAGGTACTGGAAGAGCGCGCCGTCGCGGCCTGCGAGGTCCGCTCCACTGGCGGACCCGCGCCGGAGCGGATCCCCGTTCGCGGGCTCGACCTTCACCACCTCGGCGCCCGCATCCACGAAGAGCTTCGTGGCGTACGGTCCTGCGATCTCGGTCGAGAAGTCGATCACGCGAACATCGTGCAGCCCCTGCATGCAACCCTCCCCGGCGGCAAGGCGACCTGGATCGGCATCATACGCGACGCGGCGCACGGCACGAATGCGAGCCCCGCGGAGGTGCGCGTCGGCGCTGCGAGCGGCTAGGATGCCAGGTCGGACCGAAGGGGCAGCGCAGACCCCCTGCGTGCCGCGAACCCCAGTCCTCTCGTCCCCAGGTCGAGAGGGGGCAGGAGATCGAATCGAACATGGAGCTCAAGGAAGTCATCGGCCGGCGACGCAGCATTCGGATCTTTGCGTCCTGGCGCCCGGTCGAGCGGGAGAAGATCCAGAAGATGCTCGAGGCCGCGCGGCGCGCGTCGTGCGCGGGCAACGTGATGAACATCCGCGCGATCGTCATCTGGCGAGACCAGGCATCCCCGGACTTGATCAAGAGCATCAAGCTGCCCATCGCGTATCAACAGATGCAGACCGCCCCCGTCTTCATCCTCTGGTACAACGAGCCCATGGCCTACGAGGGCAAGCACTGGGTGCAGACCGTGTCCGAGCTCGTCGAGACGCGGCGCATGGGCGTGCACATCGAACAGACGATCGAGGAGTTCAAGGCGAAGGTCGCGCCGGGATTCCTGCTGAACGACCCCAAGGTCACGGGGAATACGCCGGGCGCACTCATGGACTGCGGACAGGCGGTCGCCCAAGCGACCCTGGTCGCGTACGACGAAGGGCTCGGCAGCTGCCTCATGGGCGGTCCGATCCTCGGGCGCGTAGGGCGCAAGCTCAAGATGCCCGAGACCGGGGTTGCCCTCGCCCTGCAAGCCGTCGGCTATCCGGCGGAGTCCTGGGAGGCTGGCGGGCAGACGGTGAAGCCACCCCTCGAGGAGCTGTTCTTCGAGGGCGAGTACGGCACGCCGTTCCGATCCGATCCCGGGGTCGTCGAGGAACTCGAGCGCGACAAGATGATCCAGGAGCCCGCACCGTTGCCGTGGCGGGATGCCGAGCTCAAGGCCCTGGCCAAGGCGCAGGATCTGGAGACCCGCCTCCTCAACGAGGAGTCGTTCATCATCCCCGCGGAGGACGATCCCAAATCCGGCTGGTAGAACGCAGATCGAGAATTCGTACTCCCTAGTCCGTTTGGGTCATGTATCGAAACGGCGCAGCGGTACGATTCGGTTGCTTCCATTCTCCCTCCAAGAGCACGGAAGCCAGGCAAGAGAGCCCCAGGCGCCACACCTGGGGCTCTTCTTTTTTGCGCCCGTCGACCTCCCGTGGCGGATCGGAGATGGACGCGCAGGGATCCGGGCGCTTTCGATGCAGATCCGGGCCCGTTGTGGTGTAGACTCGCCCCATGTCGGAGCCGGCCGGTCTGGAGGGGGGTGGGATCGAGGCGCTCGTCTCGGATCTCTACGAGGGACTGCTCGAAGAGCCACCCTGGAAGTCCTTCCTGGGAGGGCTTCGCGACGCGTTGGAGGCGCAAGCGACCGTGCTCTTCGTGCGCGAACCGGGCCGGGCCGATGGCGGCGGCCTCATGGTCTCCGACGGAAGCCGTCCCGACATCGATGCAGCCTACACGGATCGCTACTTCGCACTCGATCCGTTGCTCGATCTGCCGCCGGAAGAGGTGCTGACACTGGCCGATGTCGTCTCGACGGACGCCTTCCTCCGGAGCGAGTTCTACACCGCCTTCCTGCAGCCCGCGGGTGCCCTGCACGTTCTCGGAGTCGACACGAGCGAGCCGAGTGGCCTCACGTGCCGGCTTCGGGCGGCGCGCTCGCCGCACGCCGACAACTTCGGAGCCGCGGAGCGCACACTCTTCGAGGAGCTCCTGCCGCATCTGCGCAGGGCGCTGCGCATCTATTCCCGGCTCACCCGCTCGGAGTCGGAGCGCGACGTCTATGCGGGCGCGATCGATCAGATCGGCATCGGCATGATCGTGCTCGACGACGACGGGAAGGTCCTGCAGGCGAGCCGCGTCGCCGGCGAGGTCCTGGATCGGCGCGACGGATTGATGTTGGCCGGCCGCGAGCTGCGCGCGTTCCTTCACGACGACACCGTCGAGCTGCAGCGCATGATCGGACGCTTGGTCGAGGCACGTCGCACCAACACGCCCACGGCCGTCGAGGCGCTGCAGATCCGCCGCACACAGGGCAAGCGAAACCTCGCACTCCTGGCGCGGCCGGTGCCCTCGTCGGCATGGCCCGACGCGAGGCACTCACCCGCCGTCGTCGTCTTCACGGGCGATCCCGAGAGCACCCGCGGCGTACCGCCTGCGATCTTGCAGCGGCTGTTCGGCCTCACCCGTGCCGAGGCCGCGCTCGCCCACCTGCTCGCGAAGGGCTACTCGCTCGACGACGCATCACGCCAGCTCGGCGTGAGCCGCAACACCGTGCGCGTCCAGCTCCGCGCCCTCTTCGCCAAGACGGGCGCAGGCCGGCAGGCCGAGCTCGTCCACCTGATCCTGCAGAGCGTCGCCCCTCTGGGCTGAGCCGCGAGCCCCATCGCGATGTCCGATCTTCACGCACCGGGGCTCCCTTGAGCGGATCGAGTCTGACCCAAAGGGCAGAATCCGTAGTGTGAATTGGACGATTTCGGTCGAATTCGTATAATCCGGCCGTGCGAAATCCCTTCCTCCACGTCCCCGCGTCTCGCGAGCCCCAGCTGCGCGGCCGGAACGAATCCCGGGCCGAGCGGACCCGCCAGCGCATCCTCGATGCGGCGGGGCGATGCTTCGCCACGGTGGGATATGCGAAGTCGACGGTGGAGGAAATCGCCCAATCCGCAGGTGTTTCAAAGGGAATCGTCTACCATCACTTTCGAGGCAAGGAGCAGCTTTTCGAGCTCGTGCTCGACCGTACGCTCTCGGACTGGGCCGAGGTGACGCGCATCGATGCGCTGCGCTCCTCGGAGCACGTCGTCGAGGACGTCACCAAGCTGCTGAGAGCGATGGTGGCCTACGCACGAGAGAACCCCGTGCTCCGTTCCCTGCTCCAGCTGGACCCGCTGGTGCTGGTCGGGGTGGCCTCGAGCGACGCCGTGCGGCGCTCCTTCGAACGGCTGCGAACCTCCCTGACAGAGGCGATGCGTGCGGGCATCGAGCGAGGAGAGCTGCGCCCCTCGCTCGACCTCGAGCGCAGCGCGGACGTGATCTGTCTGCTGTCGACCGCACTGGTCGACCAGATCCTGCGGCCGGAGTGGATCGGCGCTTCCGACGATCGGCTCCTCGAAGCCAGCATCGACGTGCTCCTGCGTGGAATCGTGCGGAGCGAGGGAAAGGAGAGCGGCGCGTGAATGCCGTGAACGTGGGTCGGCTCCTCGGGCTCGTGGGGCTCCTGCTCGCCACGATCGCCTGTACGGAATCCGGGGAGACACCCTCCGAACCCGGTCCGTCCGTCTCGGCGCCAGGGCCGGCGGCGGCCGGTGGGTCCGAGCGGGTGGAGGCCGAACGGGTCGTCGCCGAGCCCCTCCAAGGGCGCATCGCCGCTTCCGGGTCGATCGCGGCCCGGCAGGTGACGGAGGTCGCTGCCGAGGTGAGCGGCCTGCTCGTCGAAGTCTTCGTCGATCTCGGCGACACCGTCGATGCGGGCGCCCCCCTGTTCCGCATCGATCCCGGCCCCTATGAGATGGCGCTCGCCGAGGCGCGCGCAGGTCTCGCCTTGGCTCGCGCCGAGAGCGACAACGCCTCGCAGGAAGCCGAGCGGATGCAGTCGCTGTTCGAGGAGAACGCGGTTTCGAAGCAGCGATACGATCAGGTGCGGACCCAGGCCGCCGTGGCGCGGGCTCGGGTCACGCAGATGGAGGCACGCGTCGCGCGGGCGGAGCGCGATCTCGAGCGCACGCTCGTTCGTGCGCCCTACGGCGGGAGCATCGTCGATCGCAGGGCCCACGAAGGCTCCATGGCCGCAGGGGCGCCGATCGTGGTGATCCAGGAGAGTGGAGCGCTCGAGGCGATCCTCAACGTACCCGAGGCCACACCGATTCCCGTTCGTGTCGGAGATCCCGTACAGATCTTCGTCGAGGCACTCGACCACCCCCTCGAAACCCGCATCGAGCGCGTGAGCGATCGCATCGACCCACAGACCCGGACGTACGAGGTGCGCTGTCCGGTCGTGGATCCCTCGCGAGCGGTGAAGGCGGGCGCGTACGTGCGTGCCGAGGTGCTTCCCTCGCGCGAGATCGCCAAGCCCGTAGTGGACCGGTCTTCGGTCGTGAGCCGCGATGGACGGAACTTCGTGATGCGCATCGCACACGGGGCCGTCGAGCCGGTTCCCGTCCGCATCGGACTGCATGCCGATGAGCGCGTCGAGATCCTTGCGGGCATCGAAGTGGGCGACGTGGTCGTGCGCGGAGAGGCCGCACGTCGCATGTCGAAGGGCCAACGCGTGGAGCCGGTCCTGGTGGTCTCGGCGCCCCCCGAGCCGAGAACCGCCGCCACGGCGCCCGTCGCGGAGATCCCATGAACCTGTCCGACATCTCCATCCGGCGGCCGGTGTTCGCGGCGATGCTCGTCCTGGGGCTCGTCGTGCTCGGCTACGTATCGCTGGGTCGGCTCGAGATGCAGATCGATCCCGATCTCGACTTTCCGATGCTCACCGTCGTCACCGAGCTGCGCGGCGCCTCTCCGGAGACCGTCGAGCGGGAGGTCACCGACATCCTCGAGGAGCAGATCAACTCGCTCGAAGGGATCCGCAGCCTCAACTCCATCTCCTCGCAGGGACTCTCGCAGGTCTTCGTCGAGTTCGCGCTGAGCTACGACATCGACGTGAAGGCGCAGGAGGTTCGCGACAAGGTGGCGCTCGCGCGAGCGGACCTTCCCTTCGACGTGGAAGAGCCGATCGTCCAGAAGTTCGACATCAACTCGATGGCCTTCTTGAACGTCGTGCTCGGGGGAGCGGTTCCCATCCGGGATCTCTCGGACCTCGCCGAGCACGAGGTGAAGGAGCGGCTCGAGCGCATCGATGGGGTGGGCGCGGTGACGGTGATCGGTGCTCGCGAGCGCGAGATCCGCATCTGGCTCGATCCTTTGCGCCTCACCGGATACAACCTCTCGATCCAGGACGTCGGCGATACGCTGCGCCAGGAGAATGCCGAGCTCGCGAGTGGGCGCATCGAGGGCGCGAGCCGCGAGTGGTCCGTCACGACGCAGGGCAAGGCCCGCAGCGTGGAGGAGTTCGGTGAGCTGATCGTTGCCGAGCGAGCGGG
>CAZOTO010000116.1:1212-10127 GCA_964582775.1 uncultured Myxococcales bacterium | reverse complement strand
ATGCCGAGGACCTGATCCAGGTGGGCGCGTACGCCAAGGGAAGCGACCCGATGGTCGACGAGGCGATCCTTCGCCGCGGCCAGATCGAGGCATTCCTCCAGCAGGACGTCTCGGATCCATCCACGTTCTCCCATACTCTCGAGGAGCTCGAGCGGATCCTCTCCGAGCCCGGGAAGGAGATCCGCCCATGAGCCGCCCGTCGAAGCTCGACGTCGTGCTCCGGCTCGCGCGCCGCGATGCGGATCGGGCGATCCGCGGCCTGGCCGAGGCCCGTGCGGCGACCTCGCAGATCGAATCGCAGATCGAGCAGCTGCGCGCGCGCGCGAATGCCTGCGCGCACGAGAAGCTCGCAGCGCTGTCGATGCGCCTCGACGCCGGAAACCTCCGGATCCGCGAGCAGAACCTCGTGAACATCGAGCGTCTCGGTGCGCTCGCCCGCCGCAAGCTTCCCGGCCTGCAGGATCTCGAGGCGCGGCATCGCGCGAACGTGGCGCGTGCGAAGCTGCGCGTTCGAGCCCTCGAGAATGCCATCGAGCAGCGGATGGAGCGAAAGCGGCGGCTCGACCGGCGCGCCGCGCAGCGAAGCCTCGACGACAGGGAGATCGCTCGCCGCCTCGCCATGGAGGATCCGCGCGATGTTGCGTGATCCCCGAGCCGTCGCCGTACTGATGATCCTCCTCGCAGCATCGTCGATCCCCTTCGGCGCGAAGGGGATCGCTCCGACGGCGGAGAAGCTGGCGGCCGCACCGGAAGGCGAATCGACGGGGGAGATCGATCCGACCGTGCGCGCACTCGAGATCGAGGCCCGCAGCGCGGCTCTTCGCGTTCTCGAGGCCGATCTCGAGGCCAAGCTCGGCGAGCTCACGCGTCTTCGGGAGCAGATGGCGGCCGAATTCCTCGGAGAGCCCGAAGACGAGGGCGCCGAACTCGCGACGTTGGTCGCATTCTACCAGGCCATGAAGCCCAAGAACGCCGCCACGCTCCTCGAGCGGCTTCCCAACGATCTCGCGGCGAGCCTGCTGGCCGCCATGAAGACGCGCGAGGCGGGAAAGATCCTGAACTCGATGGATCCGGATGTCGCCGTTCGCATCACTGCGCGAATGGCAAAGGAGAACCGATGAGCACGGTCGCCGGTCAATTGCAGATTCCGCTCGGTGTCGCGAGTCGATCCGACGGCGCGGGTACCACGAGTGACTCCGCGGCTGTGCTCGATGCGAGCTCCACCGGGTCGTTCCTGGAGCTTCTCCTCGGTGCGGCCCTCGCCTCCTCCGAGGCGAACGAAGGAGAGCTCCTCGCGCCCCCGAACGACCCGAGCGAGTCGGACTCCACTGCGTCGGGCGCGAACGAGGCGTTCGCTCCACTCGCACTGCCCGTGCTCCAGGGCGAGTCGGTGGACCCGGATGCCATCGAGGCAGAGCCCGCCACGGCCGGAGACGAAACCGAGGCGTGGCTGGAGTTCGGCCCCGAGGGCGAGATCGAGCCGCCTCACGGCAGCCCGGCCGCCGCCGCCCTCGCCGTGGCGCCATCCGCCGTCGCCGAGCCACTCGTGCCGGCATCGAGCCCGGAGCCGCAGATTGCGCCGGGAGCACCCTCCGCGAGCACCGCGCCGGATCCCGATTCCGCAGATCGTATCGCTGCATCGACGCAAGAGCAGGACACCGCGCCATCCGCCCGGCGCGTCCTCGCGGAACCCAGCACCGAGGCGCGCGCGTTCGAGCGCACGTCGGCATCCGATGCGCCCTTCACGCGGCGTTTCGCCTCCGACACCAGCACCGACTCCGGCAACGAAGACGGGCGCACATCCGCATTCGAGCCGGCGATCGCCGAGTCGACACCAGCGAGCGCGTCGGAGCTCGAGTGGATGACCGAGCCCGGTGACCGCACATCGTCCTCACTGGCGTCTTCCCTCCAGTCCGCCAACGAGGCGTCCGCACGCGCTGCCGACCCGTCGCAGCTCGCCCTCGGCAGGGCTTCGCGAGACCCCGCGGCGACCCCGCGCGAGGCCCGGGCCCTGCCCGAGCTTCCCGCCGCCAACGAGCACGAGATCATCCGCCGCGCCCAGGTGCTCGCGCGCGAAGGAGGCGGACAGGCGCGCATCGAGCTCAGGCCTCCGCAGCTCGGCCATCTCGGTCTGCGGATCACCGTCACGGATCAGAACGTGCACGTGCGTCTCCTCGCAGATCGCGCACCCGTCGCCGACCTCCTGGCACGACACCTTCCGGAGCTGCGGCAAACGCTCGAGGCGCAAGGACTCACGATCGACTCCCTCGACGTCGACGCGCGCAGCGGCAGCGATCTGCCGGATTCGGCGTTCCAGGATCACGGCGGAGCCCATCGAGGAGATCCGATGGGCGGGAGCCGCTCCCGGGGCAGTAACGGTACGGACCACGACCTGATTCCCCTCATCACGCATCGATCGCTCCAGTCGCTCGGCGCGATCGACGTGCGCGTCTGAAGGAGACCCCATGGCAACAGCAGCCCTCACCGCATCCGCGAACAGCGTCACCTCGAGTGCGCAGACTGCAGCGACAAGCAAGCCGCTCCAGGACTCGGGCCTCGATGCACAGGCCTTCCTCACGCTCTTCCTCGCCCAGCTCGAGCACCAGGATCCCTTGAATCCACAGGACACGACCGAGCTCAACGCACAGCTCGCCACCTTCAGCCAGCTCGAGCAGTCGATCGCATCGACGGCGACGCTCAAGGACATCAGCGAGAAGCTCGACCAGCTGATCCAGCTGCAAGGGGGAAGCGCCCCGACGGTGTTGGACCCGGTGTCGCTCATCGGGAAGACCGTGGACGTCGCGGACTCCGACATCTCGATCCCGTACACGGGATCGTCGGAGCCACTGTCGTTCTCGATTACCGACTCCAACACCCGTTACCTGCTCATCGAAGGCGTGGACGAGAGCGATCGGACGATCGGGATCTCCGTCCTCGCAGAGCAGGACGAGGCGGGAGACTTTGCCACCCTCGCTCCGGGGACCTACGAGCTCTACGGCAGCGCAGGAGAGTTCTTCGTCCGGACTCCTGCCGGCGAAGAAGTCGCGCTCGATTTCCTTCCGTACTCGATCGGAGCGGACGGCAATCCCCTGGTCGGCGTGCAGGATTCCGGCGCTCCGAGCCCGGTCACGCCGTCTCGCGGTGAGCGCTACACGTTCAGCCTTCGAGCGAACACGTCCGTCGCCGGTTCGAATCCCGCGCTTCGATCCGTCGCCACCTCCCTGTCGGGGACCGTCGACGGCGTTCGCCTGGCCAACGGTCAACCCGTCCTGTCCATCGGGGGACAGGACGTCGATCCTTCCACCATCGTTCGCATCCGGTAGCAGAGGAGAAAGCAGCCATGGGTATTCTCACCAGTCTCTTTTCGGGCGTTTCCGGCATCAACTCCGCGGGGCAGCAGCTCTCGATCATTGGCGACAACGTGGCCAACGTGAACACGGTGGGCTTCAAGGCGTCGCGCGCCGAGTTCACGGACGTCCTCTCGGGGAGCATCGGGAACCTGTCGAGCTCCTCGAACATGGGTGCGGGATCCCGTCTCGCCGGCGTGAACCAGAACTTCACGCAGGGATCCCTCGAGAGCACGGGGGTCACGACCGACCTCAGCATCGACGGCGGCGGATTCTTCATCGTGCAGGATACGACGGGCGTGTTCTACACTCGCGCCGGGCTGTTTCGTCTGAACGACGAACAGGTCCTCGTGAACAGCGACGGACAATCCGTGCTCGGCTTCGGCATGACGCCGCAGGGCATCCCGAACGGAGCCCTCGGCCCCATCGACCTGTCGTCCACGTCGAGCATTCCTTCCGCGACATCCGAGGTCGAGGTGAACGTGAACCTCGACCCGAACGACGGCAACTTCTCGGGGACCTCGTCGTCGTTCGACATGCTCGATCCGGTCGCGACCTCGAACTTCCAGACCGGCATCCGCGTGTTCGACTCGCTCGGAAACCCGCGAAACATCCTCGTGTACTTCGTGAAGGACAGCACGAACCCGAACGAGTGGTACTACTACGCGGGCACCAATCGCTCCGAGCTCGACATGACGCAGTACACCGCGGGCGGGGGAGCACCCTTTGCGCAGGGCTCGAATGCCGCGCAGGACGACTTCATGGTCGTCCAGTCGGGAACGCTCACCTTCAACACGGATGGCACCCTGGCGAACGTCGACAACACGCAGCTCGCGCTCGCCTTCGACGTGGATGGAGACGGCTCCACGGCGGGAGATGGCGCCCAGAACCCGACGACGACCCCCGGAGCGAGCGTCGGGTGGGCCTTCGCCAACGGCGCCGCGATCACGTCGAACCTGGTGTTCGACTTCGGAACCCCGACCTCGACCGGAGGCACGGGTGCCGATCGCACCACGCAGTTCGGCGGATCCGCTGCCTCGGGCGTCAACAACTTCGTTCGATTCATGAACCAGAACGGCTACTCGCAGGGCGAGCTCCAAGCGGTGAGCGTGGACGAGAACGGATTCGTCACCGGATCCTTCTCGAACGGGCAGACCGTGCGTCTGGCGCAGGTCGCGCTCGCCAACTTCCCCGCGGTGAACGGCCTCGAGCGCGTAGGGCGCAACAACTGGGTCGAGACGAACGTATCGGGCAACCCGATCATCGGCTCGCCGAACCAGTCCGGATTCGGTGCCGTCCGATCGGGATTCCTCGAGCAGTCGAACGCCGATCTCGCGGATCAGTTCGTGAAGATGATCGTCGCGCAGCGCGCCTTCCAGGCGAACACCCGCACGATCAGCGTGTCCAATGAGCTGCTCGCCGGTCTCGTGAACCTGGGCATGTAGCTCGACGCGCATACCTACCCCTCGCAGAGGATCCATCATGAGCAAAGAGAACCAGAGCGTCCCCACGGAGAGGGAAGATTCGCCGGTGGAGCACGCACCCCCCGGCGGCCGCCGAGTCAAACGAATCGTCGTGGCCATGGGCGTGCTCGTCTTGGCAGCCGCCGCAGCGGGAGGAACCGTCCTGCTGCTCGATCGGCTCTACGCACCCGCGCGCGAGGCCGAGGAGCAGACGGCGGCGAAGGCGGAATCCCCGCACGACGACGAAGCGCTCCCGGACAGCGCGAGCTCGGACGTCGACTACCGCAACGAGTTCGGGCTCTACATTCCGAGCCCCGATGTCGCAGCGGGCGGGAGCACAGGCGCACCCTCTGCGACGTTCAAGCTCGATCCGTTCGTCGTGAACATCGCAGACCGGGATCGGGATCGATACCTGAAGGTCACGGCCGAGCTCGAGATGTCGTCTCCGGAGGTCCGCCAAGAGCTCGATCACCGTCTACCCGAGATCCGGGACCTCTTGATCAGCCTTCTCGGCAGCAAGTCGTTCGAGGAGGTCCGCACGATCGAGGGCAAGAACTTCCTGCGCGAGGAGATGCTGCTGCGGATCAACTCCCTTCTCGCGACGGGACAGGCGAAGCGCGTGTTCTTCACCGAGTTCGTGGTTCAGTAGCGGAGATCTCGCGTCGTGACGGAGCCGGTTCTCGACCAACAGAGCATCGATCAGCTGATCCTCGACGTCCGGGCGGGCCGCATCCCTGCGGAGCGCGGATCACTCGTGCGCATGCACGGCGTGATTCCGATGGATCTGGGAGATCCGACCTGGAGCCAGGACCGGATCATCCGCCGGCGCCTTCCCGTACTCGACCTCGTGTTCGATCGCCTGGTTCCGTCGCTGCAGGTCACGCTCACGAAGAGCCTGCGCTTCCCGGTCCGTGCGGAGTCCATGGGAGTCGAGCTGAAGAAGTTCGGAGATTTCCGGGGCCTGTACAGCAGCAAGCCGTGCCTGTTCCAGGTGATGCGGCTCGATCCGCTCCGGGGATACTCGGCCATGGTCCTCGACACGACGGTGCTCTATGCGCTCGTCGATTCCCTCATGGGAGGCCT
Source organism: uncultured Myxococcales bacterium (assembly GCA_964582775.1). Classification (GTDB taxonomy): domain Bacteria; phylum Myxococcota_A; class UBA9160; order SZUA-336; family SZUA-336; genus CAZOTO01. The sequence goes on along the minus strand of CAZOTO010000116.1, from coordinate 4,234 downwards.
CGGGGTCGCCGAGCAGCCGGGAGATCGCGAGGTCTCGGACATCGAGGCGAGCCTTCTCCATCGCCCGCACGTCGACATCCTGCGGGACTTCGAGAACGCCTGGAAGCCGTGGTTCCCTCTGCGCGTCGAGCACGTCCGCAGCGATCGGAACGTGCAGGTGCTCAGCACGATCGCAGACGAAGAGGTGTGTCACGTCGGAACCATCATGGTGGCCGGCGACGTCCTCCCCGCGTCTCCGATCCATTTCGTGCTGCCGTACTCCAGCCTGGAGCCACTCCTCGAAGCGACGTCGGCGCGTGCCGGCGAGGAGATCGACCCCAACTGGCGCGTCCACCTCGAGCAGAACCTTCGGGATTCCCTCGCGAACGTCGCCGTCGTCGTGGGTCATGCCGAGGTCCCGACGGCGCGGATGAGCTCGATCGCGCCCGGCGAGATCATCGAGCTCGATCGCCGGATCGACGAGGACCTCGATGTACGGGTCGAAGGGGAGAACGTGTTCAAGGGGCGCATCGGGCGCAGCCACCAGAACTACGGGGTGAAGATCTCGGGGTGGCGGGAGATCAAGCGGGACGTCGTCGACCGCAGCGTGGGCCAGATCCTCGTACGCAAGGGTCTCATCTCGCGCGAGCAGCTCGCCGTCGTTCTCGTGGACGAGCTCATCAATCGCAGGCCTCTGCTCGACTCGATCGTTGCCCGTGGGTGGGTGGAGCGGATGGTTCTCGAACGCGCGCTCCAGTAGCGCGCAGGGAAAGGAGTGGCTTCGATGTCGGAGATCGTGGGAACGGGTCGGAACGAGGAGGGATTCGACCTCCTGCTCGACATCCCGCTTCGCGTGTCCGTCGAGCTCGGGCGGACCCGGGTACGGATCCAGGAGCTGCTGGAGCTCGGCCAGGGCTCGGTCATCGAGCTCGAACGCTTGGCGGGAGAGCCCGTCGACATCATGGTGAACGGGCATCCGATCGCTCTCGGCGAGATCGTCGTCCTGAACGATCGCTACGCCGTCCGCGTCGTCTCGGTGAACAATCCGGGCGACCGCGCGGAGTCGAACGCATGACTGCGCGGAGCCGGGCTCGAACGATTGCCGCACTCGCGTTCGCGATACACATGACCGTGTTGGCTACGGCCGTGCGCGCAGACGACGATCGCGCACGCGATCTGCGCCTTCCCGGAGTGTCCGCGCCGTCGACGGCGGGCAGGGAGTTCCCGACGCCGCTGCTGGGTCCCCTCACGCGTGCAGGCCTCGCCCTCGGCGCGCTGAGCCTCGTCTCCGGCGGGCTCGCGTGGTGGGCGCGCCGGCGACGAACGGCCATCGCGGGAGGATCCACCCGGATCGAGATCCTCGCCGCGAAGGGCATCGGGCCCCGGCACCAGGTCGTGCTCCTCGACGTCGGCGGACATCGCATCCTCGTCGGGACGGCGGGCGATCACATCGCAGCGCTGGCGGACCTGTCGGAGAGTCCCTCGTTCGAAGCCGTGCTCGAGCGAGAGCGTCCGGCCGAGCGCAGAGCACGGGACGGTGAGCTCCTCGATGTGATCGGCCGTTTCGAGGGTCTCGATGCCTAGGACGGCGCACATCCGACCGCGCTTCCGACCCATCCGGCCGCACATCCGACGGTTGGGAGCGGCGGCGTTGCTCCTGGCCCTCGCGATTCCCGGCACCGCCCTCGCCCAGGACGGCGGTCTCGTCCGCGATGCCCTCGTGGACCTCGAGGGACTCACGCAGGATCCCGCGAAGCTCACTCCCGCTTTCCGGCTCGCGATCCTGATGACGATCCTCTCGCTCGCGCCGTCGATCGTCATGATGACGACCTGCTTCGTGCGCGTATCGGTGGTCCTCACCTTGCTGCGCCAGGCCATCGGCGTCCAGAATGTCCCGCCCACGCAGGTGCTGATGGCGATGGCGCTGTTCCTCACGATCTTCGTCATGCAGCCCACCTTCGAGCAGGCGTACTCCGCGGGTGTGGGTCCCTACCTGAGGGGAGAGATCGCCGACGAGGCCGCATTTGCCGCGACGACCGGACCATTCCGCGACTACATGCTGCGTCAGACGCGCAGCGAGGATCTGATCCTGTTCGAGCAGATCTCCCATCGGCCGCTCCCCGAGAATCCCGAGGAGATCGGACTCTCGACCTTGACGCCCGCCTTCATGCTGAGTGAGCTCCGAGCCTCGTTCCTGATCGGGTTCATGTTGTTCCTGCCGTTCCTCGTGATCGACATGGTCGTGGCCTCCACCCTGCTGTCGATGGGGATGATCGTCGTCCCCCCCGTCATGATCTCGCTCCCGCTGAAGCTCATGGTCTTCGTCCTGGTGGATGGATGGAACCTGATCATCGGCGCATTGATCCGGGGGATCGTATGAGCATCGAGTTCGTGATCGAGCTCTACCGCGAGATGCTTCGCACGACCGCGCTCGTGGCGGCTCCCATCCTCGGTACCGCCATGGCCGTCGGGCTCGTGATCTCGATCCTGCAGACGATCACCAGCGTGAACGAGCAGACGCTTACCTTCGTTCCGAAGATCGCGAGCATCGCGCTCGTCATCGGCATCATGCTTCCCTGGATCCTGACGAGCCTCATGGACTTCCTCACGCTCGTCATCACCCATTCTCCGGGCCTGGTGCTCGCACACTAGGGGTAGGGAGCCGTGATCACACTGTTCGCGCTCGTGCTCGCCCGGATCCTGGGCCTGTTCCTGGGAGCACCCATCCTCTCCAACACGAGCCTCCCGATGCGCATTCGCGTGGCGATCTCGTCCCTCCTCGCGGTCGCCATGATGGCGACGGTGCACGCCGACACCCTGCCCGCGGACGGCTACGCCTTCGCGGTCGCCATGACGTCCGAGGCTCTCGTGGGCCTCGCGATCGGCTTGCTCGTCCGCCTTGTCTTCGTCGCCTTCGAGGTCGCGGGGGAGCTGCAGGGCTTCCAGATGGGGCTCGCGATGGCCAACGTATTCGATCCCGAGTCCCAATCCGAGACGGCGGTGCTGGGATCCCTCTACTTGAACCTGGTGAGCATCTCCTTCC
>CAZOTO010000116.1:0-1112 GCA_964582775.1 uncultured Myxococcales bacterium | reverse complement strand
TCCGAGACGGCGGTGCTGGGATCCCTCTACTTGAACCTGGTGAGCATCTCCTTCCTGTTGATGGACGGACATCACCTGCTGATTCGCGCGCTCGCCGCGAGCTTCGATGCCTTTCCCGTCGGAGGAGCGCTCGATGCCGCCGTGCTCACACAGGCACTGCATGGCTCCGCATCCTCGATGTGGGCCACCGGGGCACGAATTGCCGCTCCCGTCACCGGCGTGCTGCTCCTGATGAACGCACTCCTCGGGTTCCTGAACCGCGTGATGCCGCAGATGTCGATCTTCAACGTGGGATTCCCGCTCACGGCGATGGCCGGATACCTCGCCGTGCTCTTCACCGTTCCCGAGACGGTCGCGTTCTTCCTTCGCTCGTACGGAGGGCTCGAGGACCAGCTCGGGCTGCTCCTCGGAAGGTGAGCCATGGCCGAGGACGTCGAGAGATCCGAGAAACCAACACCCAAACGGCGAGAAGAGGCTCGTCGCAAGGGGCAGATCGCCGTGAGCCAGGAGGTGTTCGTCGTCGCGAACCTGCTCGCGGTGACGGTAGCGCTGCTGGCGAGCGGCCACTCGTTTCTCGTGACCGCGCTCGCGAGCGTGCCACGGATCTGGGCTCCACGAGAGACGCTCGACGTCACGCAGGGAGTCGAGCTGCTGCGCAGCGCCTTCCGGCCGGGCATCCAGGCGGTCTTCCCCATCCTGCTCGCGGCAGCGGGGGCAGCGCTCGCGGTTGGCCTGGCCCAGACACGCGGCCAGCTCTCGCCTACCCGGGCAAAGCTCGACTTCCAGAAGCTCAGCCCGGCCCGGAACCTCTCGCGTCTGATCAAGGTAAGCGGCCCGATCGAGCTGCCCAAGTCGCTGCTGAAGCTCGCCGCGGTCGGCATCGCCGTGTACTTCGCCATCGGCGACGAGGCGAAGGAGTTCCGCGGTCTGCCTCGCCTCGACCTGCTCTCCATCCTGCGCTTCCAGCTACGCGTGGTGCTCGAGGCATTCCTCGCGGGCGCAGCGGTGATGATGCTGATCGCGGCCGCGGATTACGCCTACGTGTTCTACAAGACCGAGAAGTCGATGCGAATGTCCCGCTCCGAGGTGAAGGACGAGCACCGGCAATCCGA
>CAZOTO010000115.1:0-10139 GCA_964582775.1 uncultured Myxococcales bacterium | reverse complement strand
GCAATGTCGTCCTTGACGGCTTCAGCTTCCCGAACCACGTGTCGACCTGCGACCAGGCTAAGGGAGCTCGCGATCCAGAAGAGCGCGACCGTGAGGCGCGACAGCCAGTGCATCTCGGCGAAGAACGAAAGCGAGACGAGGAGGAGGGTGCCGAGGGTGTTCGCACCGACGATGGAGGCGCTCTCCTGGAGCCAGGAGCGCCGGCGATCGAACCGGTAGAGGCCGCGCGCGTGCAGCAGCAGGTACCAGATGGGAAGAATCGCGAGGAGTAGCTGCGCATAGAGATGAGGTGCGGTTCGCACGGGCGCCGCGGGAAACAGCTCCGTCTGGAAGCGCAGCGCATACGCGCCCATCCACGCGGCAGCGACGATGGTGAGGTCCGTGGCCGCGCACATCGCGCGGAAGAGCTCTCGGTTTCTGCGGAGCAAGCCCCCCCTCCCGGTACTCGCTCGTCGACGGTTGACGGATGGATGGATCGAGCTCGAGCGATCCGCCGCGGAGCCTAGCCCGGGGCGGATCTCGGTGTCAAAGCACGCTCACGAGCGGGTGCGGAGGTCGCGATCGATCTGGGCCGCCGCCTCGCGTCCCTCGTGGATCGCCCACACGACGAGGGACTGCCCCCGGCGCATGTCGCCGGCCGCATATACGCGGGGAACGCTCGTCGCGTAGCCTCGTGTTGCGATGCTGCCGCGCTCCGACAGCTCGACACCCAGCTCCTTCAGTAGCCCTTCTTGCGCGGGGCCCACGAAGCCGAGTGCGAGAAGCACCAGATCCGCATCGATCGTGAACTCGCTTCCCGGGACTTCCTCGAGGGCGCGACGTCCGGTCTTTGGATCGGGGGAACCCATGCGCACGCGGATCGCGTGGATGCGCTCGAGGCGGCCGTTCGCTCCGCTGAAGCCCGTCGTGGACACGCCCCAATCGCGCTCCCCGCCCTCTTCGTGCGAAGTGGAGGTGCGAAGGATCTGGGACGGAGCGGGGTGGACGGGCCACGGCGTTTCGTCCGTTCGCCCTTCCGGGGGTCTCTCGAGGAGCTCGAAGTTGAACACGCGACGCGCACCTTGGCGGTGGCTCGTCCCGACGCAGTCGGCGCCGGTGTCTCCGCCGCCGAGCACGACGACGGTCTTCCCCGAGGCCACGATCTCCCGGGCCCGTCCGAGACCGATCCCGGCGATCCGGCGGTTCTGTTGTGCGAGGAAGTCCATCGCGAAATGAACACCGTCCAGATCGCGGCCGGGGACGGGAAGATCGCGCGGCTGCTCCGATCCGCCCGTGAGCAGCAGCGCATCGAATTCGCCGAGCAGGTCGCGCGCGGAAACGGTACGTCCTACGTGGACGCCATTGCGGAACTCGATCCCCTCCGCTTGCATGACCTCGAGCCGGCGATCGATCACCCACTTCTCGAGCTTGAAGTCCGGGATGCCGAAGCGCAGCAGCCCGCCCGGAAGCTCGTTCTTCTCGAAGACGGTGACGAGGTGTCCCGCGCGGTTCAGCTGCTGCGCGGCAGCTAGGCCGGCAGGGCCCGAGCCGACGACCGCCACGCGCTTGCCGCTGCGATGATCCGGGGGCTCCGGCGGAATCCAGCCTTCCTGCCAGCCCCGTTCGACGATCGACTTCTCGATGTACTCGATGGTGACCGGATCCTCGTTGATGCCGAGCACGCATGCGGATTCGCACGGCGCCGGACAGATCCGCCCGGTGAACTCGGGAAAGTTGTTCGTCCGGTGCAGCCGCATGAGTGCTTCGTGCCACTTGCCTCGATACACAAGATCGTTGAAGTCGGGGATCAGGTTGCCGAGCGGGCAGCCCTGATTGCAGAAGGGAACCCCGCAGTCCATGCAGCGTGCGCCCTGCTGCCGGAGCTCGGATTCGGATAGGTCGAGGTAGAGCTCCCGGAAGTCGCGCGTGCGCGAGTCTGCATCGCGCTTGGACGGCATGCGGCGGGAATACTCCAGGAATCCGGTGATCTTGCCCATCAGTAATCCTCGTCCTTGAATTCGATCCCCGCGAGTGCGCGCTTGTAATCGCGGGGCATCACCTTCACGAACTTCGGAAGCGTCGCGTCCCACTTCTCGAGTATGCGGGCCGCGACGTCACTATGCGTGTGCCGCAGATGCGCTTCGATCCATCCGCGTAGCTCGCGCTCTTCTTCCTCGGTCTCTACTCGCTCCAGGTCTACCTCGCCGCGGTTGCACAGGTCCGGGAAGTCGTCCTCCGGATCGAGCACATAGGCGATCCCGCCGCTCATGCCCGCGGCGAAGTTACGGCCGACGGGGCCGAGCACGACGACGCGGCCGCCGGTCATGTATTCGCAGCCGTGATCTCCCACACCCTCGACGACGGCGCTCGCGCCGCTGTTGCGCACTGCGAAGCGCTCGCCCGCGAGGCCTCGCAGGAAGACCTCACCGCTCGTTGCCCCGTAGAGGCTGACGTTTCCGACGATCATGTTGCCCGACGGTTCGAACGAGGCGTCCGACGGTGGGAGCACGATGATGCGGCCGCCGGACAGGCCCTTGCCCGTGTAGTCGTTCGAGTCGCCGATCAACGTAAGTGTGACGCCGTGAGGCAGGAAGGCGCCGAAGCTCTGACCTGCGGTACCTGTGAAGCGGATGCGGATCGTGTTGTCGGGAAGCCCCTCGAGCCCGTGTCGCCGGGACACCTCGTAGCCGAGCATCGTCCCCACGGTGCGGTTCACGTTGCGGATCGGCAGCGAAAGCTCGACGGGCTCCATGCGCTCGATCGCGGGCCGGCACAGATCGATCAGCTGGTTGTCGAGCGCGGCTTCGAGGCCGTGATCCTGTCCGGTGATGTTCCGGGACGCCGCGTTCTCGTGGATCGTCGTCGGTTTGCGAAGAAGATTCGACAGATCGAGGCCGTCCGGGAGCTTCCAGTGGCGGATCGTCTCGTCCGGCTCGAGGAGATCCGTCTGGCCGATGAGGTCCTCGAATCGCCGGAAGCCGAGCTCGGCCATGATCTCGCGCACTTCCTGTGCGACGAAACGGAAGTATGTCTCGAGGTGCTCGGGCTTGCCCGCGAACTTCTTGCGTAGGCTCGCGTCCTGTGTCGCCACGCCGACTGGGCAGGTGTTTAGATGGCAGACGCGCATCACGATGCAGCCGAGCACGACGAGTGCGATCGTTCCGAATCCGAACTCGTCCGCGCCGAGCATCGCACCGATCACCACATCGCGGCCGGTGCGCATCTGGCCGTCCACGTGCACGCGGATGCGTCCGCGCAGGTCGTTCATCACGAGCGCTTGTTGTGTCTCTGCGAGCCCGATCTCCCATGGAACCCCTGCGTGCTTGATCGACGTCTGCGGGCTCGCACCGGTGCCGCCCTCGAAGCCCGCGATCTGCACGCACTCCGCATGGCCCTTGGAAACGCCCGCGGCGATCGTCCCCACGCCGGATACCGACACGAGCTTCACGCTGATGTCCGCGCGCGGGTTTGCGTTCTTCAGGTCGTAGATGAGCTGGGAGAGATCCTCGATCGAGTAGATGTCGTGGTGGGGGGGCGGCGAGATGAGGCCCACGCCCGGTGTGGAGTGACGCACGCGCGCGATCGCGTGGTTCACCTTGTGTCCGGGGAGCTGCCCGCCTTCGCCGGGCTTCGCCCCCTGGGCGATCTTGATCTGCAGCTCGTCCGCGTTCACCAGATACCAGCTCGTGACGCCGAATCGACCCGATGCGATCTGCTTGATCGCGCTGCGCCTCCAATCCCCATTCGGATCGCGGTGGAAACGCGCGGGATCCTCTCCGCCCTCGCCGCTGTTGCTCTTGCCGCCGATGCGATTCATCGCGATCGCGATCGTTTCGTGCGCTTCCTGGCTGATCGAGCCGAACGACATGGCGCCGGTGCAGAAGCGTTTCATGATGCTCTCGACCGGCTCGACTTCGTCGATCGAGACGGGAGAGCGGCCGTCCTTCTTGAAGCGCAGCAGACCGCGGATCGTGTAGAGGTTTCGGTTCTGTCCGTTCAGGTGATCGGCGAACTCGCGGTACGCGGCCAGGCTTGCCGTGCGCGTGGCGTGCTGGATCTTCGCGATCACGGTGGGATTCATCAGATGGCGCTCACCCCATCGCCGCCACTGGTAGTCGCCTCCGACTTCGAGCTCGGGGTAGGTGCCGGGGATCGAGGGGTACGCGCGATCGTGTCGCATCTGCGCCTCGCGGCCGATGGTCTCGAGGCGCACGCCCCCGATGCGCGAAGCCGTCTCGCAGAAGAACTCGTCGACCACGTCTGGATGGATGCCGACCGCTTCGAAGATCTGCGCGCCGCGGTAGCTGTGCAGCGTCGAGATGCCCATCTTGGCGAAGATCTTGAGCAGACCCTTTCCCACCGCCTTTACGTAATTGTAGAAGGCTTTCTCGACGGTGAGATCGGACGGGACGAACGTGCCCTCTGCGACGAGCTGTTCGATCGTTTCGAACGCGAGATACGGATTCACCGCAGCCGCGCCATAGCCGATGAGCAGGGCGAAGTGGGCGACTTCGCGTGCCTCTCCGGTCTCCACCACGATCCCGCAGCGCATCCGCAGACCCTTGCGGATCAGGTGGTGGTGAACGCCGGCCGTCGCGAGCAGGCTCGGCATCGGAATGCGATCCGGCCCTGCGGCGCGATCCGACAGGATGAGGATGTTCGCTCCGCCTTCGACGGCCCGTACCGCGCGGTTGCGAAGCTCGTCGAGGGCGCGGCGGAATCCGGTCTCGACGGGCAGCCGCGCGTCGAAGCAGATGTCGAGCGTGGCGGAGGAGAAGTGCGGGCGATCGATCTGCCGGATCCTCTCGAGCTCTTCGTTCGTGAGGATGGGCTGCCCGAGCTCGATCAGGCGTGCGTGCTCGGGGGTTTCATCGAGCAGGTTGCGCTCCTCTCCCAGGGTGGAGATGAGCGACATCACGCTCTCTTCGCGGATCGAATCGATTGCGGGATTCGTGACCTGTGCGAAGACCTGCTTGAAGTAGTTGAAGAGCAGCTGGGGGCGCTCGGACAGCGCGGCGATCGGAGTGTCGTTTCCCATCGAGCCGGTTGCCTCGGAGCCTCCCGCGATCATCGGTGCGAGCAGGATACGTAGGTCCTCGAGGGTGTATCCGAACATCTGCTGCCGGACGAAGCGGCTCGTCTCTCCGTCGACGATGGAGCGCGGCCCGGCGGGGGGGAGATCCCCGATGGTCGAGAGGTTCTGGGCGAGCCACTTCGCGTACGGCTTGCGGTTGGCGTACTCGCTCTTGATCTCCTCGTCGGGAATGATTCGACCCTGCTCGGTATCGATCAGCAGCATGCGACCGGGTTGGAGCCGGCCCTTTACGGCCACGGCACCCGGATCGATCGGGAGCACGCCGGATTCCGAAGCGAGTACGACGAATCCGTCCTTCGTCACCCAGTAACGGGAGGGGCGGAGTCCGTTGCGGTCGAGCACGGCGCCGACGAGCTTGCCGTCGGTGAAGGCGATGGAGGCCGGCCCATCCCATGGCTCCATCAGGCATTGGTGGTAGCGATAGAACGCACGCTTGTCCGAGGGCATGAGCGGGTCGCGGTCCCATGCCTCCGGAATCAGCATCATCATGGCGTGCGGGAGGCTCCGGCCGGACAGCACGAGGAACTCCAGCGCGTTGTCGATCTGGGCCGAGTCCGATGCACCCGATGTGATGAGAGGGAAGAGTCGCTCGATGTCGCGCCCCCATACGCCGCTCTGCATCACGGCTTGGCGGGCGCGCATCCAGTTGTGGTTCCCACGGACGGTGTTGATCTCTCCATTGTGGCAGAGGTACCGGAACGGCTGCGCGAGATCCCAGGTCGGCCAGGTGTTCGTGCTGTAGCGCTGGTGGACGAGCGCGAGCGAGGTGACCATCGAGGGGTCGGCCAGGTCCGGGTAGAACTTCTTCACCTGGTAGGCCAGCAGCAGCCCCTTGTAGACGAGGGTGCGGGCCGAGAAGCTCGCGATGTGGAAGCCTGCGATGCCCTCCTGATGTACGGCTCGCTCGATGATCTTGCGGATCATGAACAGCTTGCGTTCGAATCCCAGAGGATCGATCCCCGCGCCGCGCAGGGTGAAGACCTGCTTCACCACGGGCTGCGCGAGACGCGCGGTTCGGCCGATGCTGCTGGGGTCCACGGGAACGGTACGCCAGCCGAGAAGGTGCTGGCTCTCCGCCGTGACCGTCTGCTCGACGATCTGCTCGCACCGCCGGCGGGCCGATTCGTCCCGGGGCAGGAAGATCATGCCGACGCCGTACTCGCCCGGCTCGGGCAGGGCGATCTCCAGGCCCTCGCATTCCCGGGCCAGGAACTCGTGCGGGATCCGCATCAGAATCCCGGCGCCGTCGCCGGTCTCGGGATCCGAGCCTGCAGCCCCTCGATGGGTCAGGTTCACGAGAACCTGCAATCCCTTCTGTACGATCTCGTGCGATGACCTCCCGCTGATGTCGCAGACGAACCCGATGCCGCAGGCGTCGTGCTCGAAGCGAGGGTCGTACATGCCTTGGCGCCCGGGCATGTGGGGGTGCGTCATCCAGCCTTCCTCATCGCAATGTCACGATTCGAATCGACACCTTGCCCGGGCTCGCGTGTTCGAGGGGCAGGTGCACCGGGGCCGATTCGCCGGTACCGGGTGGGACGTCATGCACGGGGAGCCCGCCTTGCGCTGGCTCTATCGTGGGAGGGAGTATCGGCCGCGGCAAGCCTAACGGACCCCTAAAACCGGGTCAAGAAAGCGCTTTCCGACGGTGCGAGACGTTCTACCTCCGGATTCGGGGTTCGACTCGATGTCGATGAAAGCATGTGGATTTCTGATTCCTTGACGTTCGAGCGCGTGCGTTGAAATATGCGTTGGCTCGATGCTGCGCGACGCCGGAGGTGCCAGGAGGGCCGCCTTCGGGGTCGCGTGCGGGTGCGGGCGTAGCCGTGGAGGGGGTAAATGGCGACACTCGAAGGGATGGAGCTTCCAGATTCGAGACAGGGGGATTTCGCCCACGCCGACCTCCTCGGAACCCTCGACCGTCGCGTGCGTGCCCTCGTCGATCGTCACCGAGAGGCTTCGGCCACGGTCCGGGATCTCCGCATGCGCCTGGCGGAACGCGATGTCGAGATCGCCGAGCTGCGGCAGCGAGTCGCAGTCCTGTGCGACGTTCGGGATCGAGCGCTCGATCGGGTGAGCTCCATCCTCGCCCGCATCGGGCAGGACGGCGGTGAGGCGACCACCCCGGTTTCTTCTTCGGCCGAGCGTTGATTTCCAGGCGGGGCGAGAAATCCGGCCCCCGGCAGGGCAGGGAGGGGCGCATGATCGGGAAGAGCGATGTTGCGGCGGACGCCGATCGGGTGGTGGTGAAGATCTTCGGCCGGGAGTACAGGCTCCGCAGCGACGCGCCAGCCGAGCACATCCACGAAGTCGCAGCCTATGTCGATCGGGTGATTCGCGATGCGGGGTGCCGGACGCCGGACACGCAGGATGCGGCGATCCTCGCGGCCTTGAACCTGGCGAGCGAGCTCCTGCGCGCGAAGGAGTTCGAGCTCGTCCCGCGGGATCGGATCCAATCCCTGATCGATCTGATCGACTCCGTTTGACGGCGGCGGTGAGCGAGGAGACTCGCACCGAGAAGCGCAGGCTTCGCGCGGCGGCTCGTGCGATCGGTGCGGGTACGGATCGGGCGCGGGCGCGGGCGCGGGCGATCGCGTTCCTCGCGATGCTCGACGAGATTCGTGCCGCCCGACGGGTCGCGCTCTATGCAGGGGCGGGCGACGAGGTGCCCGCGCAGGATCTCCATGCAACATTGCGGCAGGCGGGGATCGAGGTCGCCTTTCCTCTCGTCGACGGAGAGGATCTCCTCCTGCGACGCGTGGATCGGCTCGAGGATCTGGAGCACGGCTTCCGTGGTCTTCTCGAACCTCGAAGTATCTGCCCGTGGGTCGGTCCGGAGGAAGTGGAGGTCTTCGTCGTGCCGGGGGTTCTCTTCGACCGCGCGGGGCGGCGCCTCGGCCGGGGAGGAGGCCACTACGATCGGCTGCTGGCGCGTGCTCGCCCGGAGGCGTTCCGCGTCGGCCTGTGCTACGCGGATCGTGTCGTGCCCGAATTGCCCGTGGAGCCGTGGGACGTCCGGGTCGATGCGGTGGTGACCGAGGAGGGAATCGCGCGAACGCCTTCCGGCGGGCGCAGTGGAGGATGTTCGTCGATGCAGGATGGCGAGTAGGGGTCGTGTCCCGCGTGCCTGCGATCTCCGCACAGCTGAGGACGTTTCGGGACGGTGCCGTGACGCTGGTCTCGGAGCAGGAGCTCGCTCGCAAACTGGAGCAATCGCGCCCATTGCGAGTGAAGTATGGATGCGATCCCTCTGCTCCAGATCTCCATCTGGGCCACACCGTCCCGCTCCTGAAGCTTCGCGAGCTGCAGGCGATGGGACACACGATCGTGTTTCTGATCGGCGATTTCACCGCGATGATTGGAGATCCGACCGGGCGCAGCAAGACGCGCCCACCGTTGTCTCGGGAGGCAATCGCGGAGAACGCAAGGACCTACACCGAACAGGTGTCATCCATCCTCGACGCGAAGCGGGCGGAGATTCGCTTCAACAGTGAGTGGATGGATCGGATGAGCACGGCGGATCTCGTGCGCCTGGCTTCGCATCAGCCGGTGGCGCGCATGCTCGAGCGCGACGACTTCAAGAAGCGGTTGCGAAGTGGAACGTCGATCGCAATCCACGAATTCCTGTATCCGCTCGTGCAGGCGTACGACTCGGTGGCGCTCGAGGCGGACGTCGAGGTCGGCGGCACGGATCAGACGTTCAACATGCTGCTCGGCCGCGAGATCCAGCGCAGTTATGGCCAGGATCCGCAGGTGGTCCTCACGCTGCCGCTGCTCGAGGGAACCGACGGCGAGGAGAAGATGTCCAAGTCTCTCGGCAACTCGATCGGCATTCGAGAGGCGCCCGAGGAGATGTACGGAAAGGTGATGTCGATTCCCGACGAGCTCCTGCCGCGATGGGTGCAGCTATTGGCCTCGGAAGAGTGGGGGCTTCGGGCGCGCATCGCAGCCATGGATCGCGATGGCGAGAATCCGCGCGACATAAAGGCCGCGTTGGCGAAGGGGCTCGTGGAGCGGTTCCACGGCAAGGAGGCGGGCCAGCGTGCGGAGGCGCACTTCGATCGGGTCTTCCGCCATCATGGCGTCCCAGAGGGGATCGACGAGGTAGAGATCGCCCTCGAGGAGGGAGAGACCCGTGCGGGCCTGCTTCGCATTCTGGTGCGAACCGGAATGGCGTCGAGCGGCGGAGAGGGGCGGCGACTGATATCCCAAGGCGGGGTTCGCCTGGATGGCGAAAGGGTGACAGACATCGGACTCGCCCTGGCTCCCGGAACCTACCTGCTCCAGGCCGGGAAGCGGCGTTTCTCCCGGGTCCGGATCCACCCATTGCTCCCGTAGGCCCGAGCCTCGGGCAGGGGGGGCGGAGTGCCATTTCGTAAGGTCTCGATTTCGTTTGGCATTTTCTAGATTTGACACGCACCCGGTGATCGAGTAGATTGCGCGTCCGCTTCACGGGAGGCCCGGCCCTCCGCGGAAGACGACGGGAGCCCCCGGTTCCCCGAGGTTCGGTCTTTGAAAGGCGAATAGTTCGCAGACCTCGTGCCAGGCACATCCCCTTCGGGGTTCGTGTCTGGCAGATGATGACAGGTTCTTGTCAATTCAATGTTCTCTAGTTCGAGCGTCGCTCCTTGGGGGCGACGCACTGATTCATCAGTTTGTTGAACTGGAGAGTTTGATCCTGGCTCAGAACGAACGCTGGCGGCGTGCCTAACACATGCAAGTCGTGCGAGAAAGTTTCCTTCGGGAGACGAGTAAAGCGGCGCACGGGTGAGTAACACGTGGGTAATCTGCCCTCGAGTCTGGAATAACCCGGGGAAACCCGAGCTAATACCGGATACCCCCAAGCAGTCTTCGGGCTGCTTGGAGAAAGGTGGCCTCTTCTTGAAAGCTACTGCTCGAGGATGAGCCCGCGTCCCATTAGCTAGTTGGCGGGGTAATGGCCCACCAAGGCAAAGATGGGTAGCTGGTCTGAGAGGATGGCCAGCCACACTGGAACTGAGACACGGTCCAGACTCCTACGGGAGGCAGCAGTGGGGAATCTTGGGCAATGGGCGAAAGCCTGACC